>JAMXLG010000101.1 GCA_024281135.1 Vulcanimicrobiia bacterium
GGTGCCGTCACCGGTGATGAGCACGATCGGAATCCCCTGGCTGCCGGCTAGCGCCGCATTGAGGAGCGCTTCGCTGCAAGGGGTGCCGTTAACCGCGACCGAGTAGATCGCGTCGCTGAACGTATGCGCAAGCGTCGCACAATCTCCGGCTTTGGCGTGGTAACCGGTGAAGAAGACGCCGTCGCACGGCGCGGCAAGCCCCTGCACCATACTCCACGGCTTCGGAGCGCCGGAGATTACGCGTAGACCATCGTCCTGCGGCAGCTCGTCCAAAAGCAAGTTGTGCATCGACCAATGCGAATCGTTGACCAGGATCCCGCGCGCTCCCGCCTCGCGAGCGCCCTCGATTGCGGCGCGCACCTCGCGCGTCATATAGCGACGGAAGATAGGATACTCGTGCGAGTCGCTCGGATCGCATTGCTTCCATGATGACACGCCGGCCGTCCCTTCCATGTCGCACGAGATATAGACGTTCATCCGGCGAGGCTACTTTCGCAGCGCGTCCTGCGCTTGCGCGAGCCCGGTTTGCGCTGCGACGTTATGCGGGTTAGCACGCAGGGCGCGGCGGTACAATGGTATCGCGTCGGAGAACTTGTTCGCCGCGAGGTACATAGCGCCGAGCTGAGTCAATGCGACGTCGTCGTTGGGGTGGGCCGAGATCCGCGCTCGCAGCGTCTGAAGCTGTGCAACGACCGGAGCGGGAGGTCCGCCTTCGACCGCATTCTGCGACCCTTGGCGTTGAGTCGTCACACTCGTTTCCTGCTTCACCGCCTTGCCGAAAACCGAGCCCGTAACGCCGAATCCAACCGACACCAAATATGCCATGGCGCCGAGAAAGACTGCCGCGATTACGATGACGATCGGAAGGTAAATTCGCGGCGGCAGACCGCTCGACTCGTTTTTTCGCACGATGATTCCGTTGGACGCGCATTGAAGTAAATCTTGCGTGGACCCAAACGAACTACCGGCCGAAGCCGACCTTCAGTTGCTGTTTGCGCGTTTGAACTACGAATTCTTTAACGGAGAAGCGCCGGATTGCAGGATTCACTATAACGCGCGGTTCTCGAACGCGGCCGGGCGTACCACGTACGGCCGGCAACCCTTGACGATCGAACTTTCGCCGAAGCACTTTCGCAAATACCCCGAAGCGCTGACCGAAACGCTGCTGCACGAGATGATCCACGCCTGGTGCTACGCAAAGTTTCGCGATACCGGTCACGGCCCGCGTTTTAAGCGCAAGCTGCGCGAGTGCGGCCTAAGTTCGATCTACCACGACCTTGGTAATGTTGCGCCGCTGCGGGAGTCGAGCAAGAGGTTCATCCTGCGATGCGAGCGCTGCACCCTCGAGGTGCTTCGGCGGGTACGGCCCAAAGAGCCCTCGAGCTGCCCGCGCTGCAACAAACGTCGCTTTGACGAGCGTTATCCGCTCACGGTCTACGAGATCGTCGAGATGCGCGAGGCCGGAACGACTTTTGACGGAACTCACGCCGCGCGGAAAGGCCGCGACAGGTGAAGAACCTGGACGCGATGCGTACCGAAAGCGATTCCATGGGCAAAATCGACGTGCCCGCCGACAAGTACTACGGTGCCCAGACGGCCCGTTCGCTCATTCACTTTGATATCGGCGACGGCGCGTGGCCTCGGGACGTCATGCCCCGGCAGGTTATTAGAGCAATGGCGGTGCTCAAGAAAGCTGCCGCGCTCGTCAATCACGATCTAGGCAAACTCGATGCCGAGAAGATGCGTTTGATCGTGCGCGCGGCCGACGAGATCGTAGAAGGTAAACTCGACGCGCACTTTCCGCTGCGAGTCTGGCAAACGGGGTCGGGAACGCAAACCAATATGAACGTCAACGAGGTCATCTCCAACCGTGCGATCGAGTTGGCCGGCGGCGAGATGGGGTCAAAGAAGCCGGTTCATCCCAACGATCACGTCAACATGTCGCAGTCTTCGAACGACACGTTTCCGACGGCAATGCACGTTGCCGGAGCGCAAGCAATGGCGGGTATGCTGCCGGCGGTCGAGGCGCTGCGCAACGCGCTTGCCGCGAAGGCACGCGGATGGTCGCATATCGTCAAAGTCGGACGCACACATCTGCAGGATGCGACTCCCATCACGCTCGAGCAGGAGTTTTCCGGCTACGTGACTCAGCTCGATCGCGCGATAAAAGCTTGCAAAGAGGCGTTGAATCCGCTCTACGATCTGGCGATCGGTGGTACCGCCGTCGGCACCGGACTCAACGCACACCCGGAGTTTGGGGAGCGCACCGCGGCGAAGATCGCCGAGCTCACCGGCCTTCCGTTCCGCTCGCACCCCAATAAGTTCACCGCGTTGGCCTCGCACGACGATTTCGTCTTTGCCTCCGGCGCGCTGAAAATGCTCGCCGCCGCCCTAATGAAGATCGCCAACGACATCCGATGGCTCGCGTCGGGCCCGCGCGCAGGCCTCGGCGAACTCATTCTACCCGAGAACGAACCGGGCAGCTCGATCATGCCGGGCAAGGTGAATCCAACGCAGTCGGAGGCGATGACCATGGTCTGCGTTCAAGTTTACGGCAACGATCTGGCGATTAGCTTCGGTGCCTCGCAAGGCAACTTCGAGCTCAACGTTTTCAACCCGGTAATCATCTACAATTTCTTACACTCGACGACGCTGCTGCGCGACGCCTGCACGATGTTCCGCGAGCATGCGGTCGAGGGGCTCCAAGCAAACGAAGAACAGATTCGCAAGTATTTGGAAGAATCGTTAATGGTCGTCACCGCACTTTCGCCGAAAATCGGTTACGACAAAGCCGCCGAAATCGCCAAAAAGGCGCACCACGAAAAGACGACGCTCAAGAAAGCGGCGCTCGCGCTCGGACACGTAACCGAAGAAGAGTACGACAGCG
>JAMXLG010000102.1 GCA_024281135.1 Vulcanimicrobiia bacterium
AGGAATGTAAATGATTAACACGCAGACGATTGCAAAAATCAACGTACCGACGACGGCCCTTACCGATCAGGCGATGCAATACGCACGCCGCAACTGCGAACCCTATTTGTTCAACCACGTTGTGCGATCGTGGCTCTTCGCGGTCCGGCTTGGTGAGTTGCAGCAGATTCGGCATGACGCTGAGGTCGTGGCGCTCGGAACGCTTCTACACGACATCACGCTCAACGAGCGCTTCGCCGGCCCGCGCCGATTCGAAGTTGAAGCAGCGGATCTGGCGCGCGACTTCGCTCGAAACGGTGGCCTCGATGACCGTAGAGCTCAGCTGATCTGGGATAGCGTCGCCCTGAACTCGACCCCTTCGATCGCGCTGTTCAAGGAACCGGAAGTGTCGCTTTGCACGGCGGGAATCGCCCTCGACATTCTCGGACTGAACCGCGAGCAAATCCCGACTGATGAAGTCAATGAGATTATCGCGGAGTTTCCTCGTCTTGAAATGAAGCGCGAGCTGACCGAACGCTTTTGTATCATCGCTCGAGATCATCCGGAGACGACGTACGATAGCTTCGTCCGGGACTACGGGATGCGCCTGGTTCCGGGTTATAAACCCCCGTCAGTCGTCGACCTCGTAATGGGGGCGCCTTTCGATGGGTAGCAAGGGTGAACGCTCGACGGTCACGTTTTGGCCGCGAGTTTCCGCAGTAGAGCCTCTGTAGCTCGAGGGATCGAATGCTCACAGCGATTACAGATTGGATCGAAACGCGTACCGGCTTCCTGTCGATGACGAAGGACTTCTTGACGGAAGAAATTCCGGGCGGTGCCAGCTATTGGTACGTTTTCGGAAGCCTGACGCTGTTCGCAATGATCGTGCAGATCATCACAGGCATCTTTTTGACCTTCTATTATGCGCCGTCATCGGCGACGGCGTGGGAGTCGACGCGCGCCATTTACCTCAATCCGTGGACGCACTTTCTCATTTCAATTCATTACTGGGGTGCGTCAGCGATGATCGCGCTCGTCGTTTTGCACCTGCTGCAAGTGCTGGTCTGGGGCGCGTATAAGTCGCCTCGCGAGCTGCAGTGGGTTCTCGGCGTCATCTTGCTGCTCATCACGCTAGCTCTGGGGCTCACCGGTTACTTGTTGCCGTGGGATATGAATGCGTACTTTGCTTCGCGCGTCTCGCTGAACATCGTAGGCCTTCCGCCGGGAGGTTCGATCCTTCAAAACATAGCGCAGGGCGGCAGCGCGATAGGTACAGAGACAATCAATCGCTTCTTCGGCCTGCATGTTTGGCTGATGCCCGCGGCGTTGATCGCGCTGGTCGGGGCGCATTTGCTGATCTTCCGACGCCAGGGTCCGGCCGGACCCGTAATCGATGACCCGCGCTTGAAGCCGGGGCGCTTTTGGCCCGATCAGCTATTTATTGACGGGGCGGTTGCGTTCATCTTGTTTGTGGGCATCGTCTTGCTCGCGCTTTTCGTACCGCCGTACCTCGACGCGAAGGCTGATCCGTCAGTCTCGAAATTTACGCCCTACCCGGCGTGGTACTTCTTGTCGCTTTTCGGCTTGCTCGCGCTCGTGCCACCCGAAGTGCATCTCGGGCCGCTGACGATCAGCACCGAGCTCTTTGCTACGATCGTCGTCCCGACGATCGTCGGCGTCGCCGTGCTGCTGGTTCCGTGGCTCGATCGCAGCACGACGCGCAGCTTCAGTGCACGTGCACCAATTTTGTGGGCGACGGCGATCGTGTTAATCGCGATAGTCGGACTCTCCATTTTTGCGCAAGTCGGCATCGTACGACGTCAGGCGGCTGGTCCGCCGTCACCGCCCGAGTCGGCGGTGCTCGGCGGACGCCACTGACGCTGATCGGCTCACGGCGGCGAGCTGGGATTCGTTACGGTACTGGCCGGTTTCGAGCCAAATTGGCGAATGAGTGCGCTCCACAAACGGGAAATATAGCGGAGTAATGCGGAGAGGCGGTCTCCTGGGCGCCGCCGTTGGAGTGATGATCGTCGCGGCGGTCAGCGCGCGCAGTCAAAGCACCCTGCCCGAAGGCAACGGCCAACGGATCGTGCAGACGACCTGCGGCCAATGCCATGGCCTCAGTCAGGTCATCAACTCCGGCTATACGCGCGAAGGCTGGACCAACGTCGTTGCAATGATGGTCAATGCCGGAGCTAAGCTCTCGCCGGCTCAGATCGGCGTCGTCGTCGACTATCTTGCCAAGAACTTCCCCGAACGTACGGCGCCGGCAGCGGTTATCGTGCCGGGTGATACGCGCGTCACGATACGCGAATGGTCTCTGCCGATACCCGGCTCACGTCCTCACGATCCGCTCGCGATGCCCGATGGATCGATTTGGTATACCGGGCAAATGGCAAACGTGCTTGGCCGGCTCGATCCGAAGACCGGCGCGATCAAACAGTATCACTTGCCGGCAGACTCGGGACCACATGGACTCGTCGCCGATAACGATGGAAACATTTGGTATACCGCAAACTTCGGCGGCTACATCGGTAAACTCGATCCGCGGACGGGACACGTCACGCAATACCCGATGCCCAACCCAGCGGCGCGTG
>JAMXLG010000103.1 GCA_024281135.1 Vulcanimicrobiia bacterium
GAGGCCTACGACCTTGTGGCCGGCGTTGATTAGTTCGGGGACGACGGCAGAGCCGATGAAGCCGGAAGCGCCGGTAACAAAAACACGCATGTGGACCCTCCAGGAAGCGGGATGTCAGTAACTGTCGTCAGTGACTGACATCAGTATATCACCGGCGTCCGCGATGTCAATCACTGACATCATGCGCTATAATGACGGTGATGGGTCGATGGGAGCCGAACGCGCGTGGCCGCCTTCAGGAGGCTGCGCTGGCGTTGTATAGCGAGCGAGGGTACGAGCAGACGACGGTCGCCGAGATCGCAAAGCGCGCAGGCCTTACGGAACGCACGTTTTTCCGGCACTTCACCGACAAGCGCGAAGTGTTGTTCTGGGGTGCAGCAATGTTGCAAGAACGATTGCTGCAAGCTTTGGACGAAGCGCCGGAATCACTGCCGCCGATCGAGCGCGTCGGTCGCGCGTACGAAGAAGTGACGTCGCTGCTCCAAGATCGCGAGTACTCACGTGCTCGTCAACGCATCATTGTTGCAAACCCGGAGCTTCGCGAACGCGAACAAATCAAACTCTCGTCACTTTCTGCGGTCGCGGCAGAAGCGCTGAGGAGACGCGGCGTTAAAGAAACCGCCGCAAATCTTGCAGCAGAAATGGGCGTCGCTGTTTTTCGCGTCGCATTTGAACGTTGGCTCGCGGAGACGAATGAGCGAACGTTGTCCAATGTTTTTCGCGAATCGTTTGAGGAGTTGAAGGCCGTCAGCGCGGGCAAGTAACAAAGTTAACGCGCCGCGATGCCGTTGCGCAATCGCTGATTCTCCTCACGGAGCAGCTTCGCCTCAGATGCTGCAAGCCGGATTTCATCCTGTGAGAGCGCGATTTTATCTTTCAGCCTGCTCGTTTCAGCCTGCGCGTACCCGGTTGATGCGCCGACTGCTAATGCGCTGAGTATGCGGATCTCATCGCTGTCTAAATGCTCGCCATGTTCGTGACCGCTGTAGAAGGCCAGCGCCGCGAGCTCATTGCGCACAAAAACCGGCAGGACGACGTCAGGTTTCGCTTGCCCCTTGGGAAAAGGATGCTCCCGCGTTACCAATTCATCAAGTACGTACGCGTTTCGCTCACTTTTCGATCTCAGCACGAGTACGTCGTCGTTCTTCAAGTTCTGCAGAGCATCGTTCGGCCAGCCGCGCGCGTGAATGAGTTTGTATTTGTGGTCGGCATGTTCGAACAACGCCGCGCATGCGAGGTCGAGCGCCTCCAGCGGTTCGTCGACGAGATTGCGCCGGACGGAAACCTCCGACGGCGCTTGGGGAGTGCCCCAATTGAGATGTCGCAGTCGCCGATCAGCGCTGTACCTGCGACGAAACAGCGTACGTTCTATAGATCGATTGATGCGTTCACGAATGTTGTCGAACCACATTCCAAAGACGATTGCGGCAACGATTTCCACGAATATGCCCATTCGACGGTCGCTGAGTTGTTCTGAAAACATCCAGTTTATCAAGGCGAAAAGCGCGATGACGCAAGCGGAGAGCGCACCGTACGCGACACCTCGGCTAATAAAAAACCTCACGTCAATAAGACGATGCTGAAGGATTGCATATGTGACGCAAAGCGGCAAGAACCCGTAAGCAGTCCACAGTACAGCGTATACGCTTAGCGGTGCGCTCCGCGGCAGCAGCGCTACCGCGGTGACGGCTGCTGAGTAGATCGCGAAACCTACGAAGACCCATAGGATTCGCTGCCGATCCTTGCCTTTATTCTCCGCATAGATAATGCCGAGGAGTACGAGTGCAACAACGGCCCAAACGGATGAGGCAATCCCGTATGCGGCTGAATTGCTAAAATCGAATGGTGTATGAGGAACCGCCGCAAAATACCACGCAAGATTCGAGATCGACGCCGGCAGGTTGAGAACGACAAAGAGCGGCACGAGGATGATCGCAGCTACCATGTGCCAACGCGGTAGCGGTCGTCTTCCAAGGCTAAGAATGAAGACGATTGCGGCGGATTGTGATATAGCCGCCAACAGCTCAAAGGTCGCGTGGTGAATCACGACAAGAGGCAGCGGGAAGATCAACGGGGCGAGAGCAATCGGCGCGACCTTCTTGAAAAGTGAAAACAAGAAGAACGACCACGTAAGTACACTTGGACGCTGCCACACCAAGAGGACCGCGAGCGTTATCCAGAACGTCTCGACAAGCACGCGCAACGGTGCGGACCAGTTCGGCGTCTCTGCGAATTGATCGGCAATAAGGGTAACGCGGCGGCTCCTTCCATTATGCTCGACGGAGAGCGTAGCTTTCTCGCCTGGATGACTTAGAATGAACGATGCGCTGCTCGGATCGTAGAAGCGAAAGCGCTCCTCTTGCGATGGAAATGCGAGCGAGTCGCCCGTCTGGATGAACGCACGCGCCGCCGGCAAATTCGGGATGATGTGTGAAACCATATTTGTTACGGTGCTAAACCCAAGATCGCCAAGCGGCGAGATCGGGCGAACGACATCCGGCAGAGCGAAGCCAAGATCGAACAACGCAAGTGTCAATATGAGAGCAACTCTCACGAACGTCGCTATCACTCTCAAGCTCCCGTAGACTGCGGCGCAGAAAGAAGACTCTCACGCAGTATGGCGTTTTCGCGGCGCAATAGTTCCGTTTCCACGGTCGCACGTTCCGCTTCTCGTTTTGCGGATTCGTGCGCGTGCCGCAACTTCTTCACGGAGAGGTGCGCATATCCGGTCGCGGTCCCCGCGGCAAGCGCCACTAAAGTTTGCACCTCGTCGGCATCGAGATGTTCACCGCCATCGTGCGCACCGTAGAGTGCGATCGCCACGAGCGCACCCCGCACGAATATCGGCAGCGCCACGTCCGGTCTGTTGGGACCCGGCGCTAGCTGGTGTTTGAGCGCGAAGGTATCATCGATCTCCGACGCGTCCGAGTCACTTCGTAGACTCAGTAGCCTGATATCGTCGCCGTTCAGATCGGAGAGCTTCGCGCTCGGGGCACCACGTTCGTGGATACGCAGGAATCGAGATTCTCGCTTTTCATAGAGCGCTGCTGAGGCAAGACCCAAAGCCACGAAAGGCTCGTCTACCAGAGCTCGAGCGATCGCTACATGTGACGTGGCGTTTGGAAGAGCTTTTGCTAGGCGCAACAGATGCTGTTCGGCGTGGTGCTTGCGCCGGAAAAATAAACTGTCTACGATGTGGTCGACGCGACGTTGCAGGTCCCTGAACCAGAATCCTATCGCAATTGCCGCAAGTACTTGCGCGTAGACGCTGAGCTTCTGATCGCTGAGCTTCTTCGAAAAAAACCAGTCGATCAATCCCAGAAACACGATGATGCTACTCGAGATTATTGCGTACACGAGCGCACGGCTGACGAAGAAGTTAACGTCGATTAACCGGTGCTTCAGGATGGAATACGCTACACAAATCGGCAGCACGCCGTAGGTCGTCCAAAGGATTGCGTAAATCTCGAGCGGCGTGCTTGGCGGAAGCAGCGCGACCGCGGCATTCGCTACGGCGTAAAAGGTGAATCCGACCAGTACCCAGGCGATGCGCATGCGATCCTGGCCGCGACTTTGAGCGTAGATGACACCGAGAAGAGCCAGCGCCACGAGGCCCCAAAGAACGGAGACCATACCGTACGCAGTTGTCGTACTAAAATCAAGTACCGAATGCGGAATCGCCCAAAAATACCACAAGAAATTTTGCACGAGAATCGGGAGGTTCAATGCCGTGAATATGCTGATGAATACGATAGCCGCCGTACGTCGCCAACGTGGAAGCGGATGGGCGCCCAGACTCGTAATAAATGCAATAGCGGCCGACGGAACGACGGCGGAAAACGTTTGAAACGCCACGTGGTGCAACACCACCAGCGGGAGCGGAAGAATGAGAGGCCCGAGTGCCATCGGTGAGATATTTGGAAAGAGCGAAAAAACGAAAAACGACCACGTGAGGACGTTCGGAATGCGGAGCACGAGAAACGCCGCAAGAAGTACCCAGAACGTTTCAATCACTACACGAAGGACGGCGAACCAAGCGGGATATTCGTCGAAGGTATCAGCGATAAGGGTAACCGGCCGGTGTTGATCGCCTTGCAGGATTGAAACCGTCGCGGAGTCGCCCGGACGAACCGTTATGAACGATGCGCCGCTCGGATCAAACCAACGAAAACGTACTTCTTGCGTCGGGAAGCCGATGACGTCGCCAACTTTGATGCCCGCCCTTTGGGCAGGCCCGCCCGGAACGACGCCTGTGACGTCGCTTGTTATGGCGCTAAATCCGAGATCGCCGATCGGTTGTAGTGGCCGAATGAGATCGGGCACCGCAAAGATGAGTTCGAGACTCGTTAGTGCGGCCACGATGGCGCCGCGGACGAACGGCCGCATACCTCATGCATACCGTACCGGTGAAAACTCGCAAATCCGAAAAGTGCAAAAACAGGCTAGTTTTGTCGGCCCGCGTGGATGACGTACTTGACGATGAACCGGTTCAGCGTTTGCGTCGCTGCAGGAGTACCGAACGATAGATAGAGCTGGTTTCCGTTCGAGAACCGGCTGTGATAACTAATGGCCAGATTAACTCCGGGAACAGTCGTCAATCCGTTCACTAGACCGTTGATCGATCGGAACTCCAACGCGACGTTTGAATCAGCGCCCAAATTGTAGCCGAGCGAGATCAGCCGCAGCCATTGCGAGTTCAACGTCCCATCTGAAATCGTTCGCCCGTACGTACCGGCGTATTGTCCGGCGACGGAAAAGCGGATTCCGAGCGGGCGCGATGCCGAAAGCGAGTATTGCTGGAGAAACGTTCCACCGAACGGACCTTCGGCGAATGCGAAATCTATCGGCGATTGGGTTCCGTCCCGGTACCCCACTTTGACGTTCAGTTGAGCGAACTGATCGGTTTCTCCGCAATAGTAATTCGGAAATCCGGTGTACGACGTACGAAGAAGCGAGGGATCGTTACATCCTAGCGTCCCCGGCGCCGTCGTCGTATAACTGCGAAGGTAGCCGTTATGCGGGTTGACGGAAATGCTGATTTGGTCCTTGAACGTCGCTTTGAGAATCGCAACCGCGTCGACTTGATGAACCGCTCCGGAGTCATCAATGTAACGATCGGTCCCTAAAAATAACGAATAGTTCTTGAGTCCAGGCGAGCTTCCTGAAAAAACCAGCCCGTACACCATGCCGCGCGTGTCGGAAATTGACGTGAAGCCGTCAATTGGGTTGTAATTCGGAGTTACGTCTTGGTAGTTGACGAACACGTTCCAGTTCGGCTTTAGCAACTGTTCCCACACGCTGAGAGCGCTTGCGTGACCGGGAGCAGCGACGTACGAACCCCCTTCAAATGCCTGGTCGATGCCGCCGTTCAATCCGCTGTGAACGTTTTTGTAGCTCGTGCCGAGTTCTGCAGCCGTGTCGTTCCCCGCAATACTGTGGTGAGCGATGACCCCGTCGCTCCAGTACGAAAAACTCTGATCGGGGAGTGCATGCGTGTAGCCGTACGCGATGTCGCTCAATTCGTTACCCGTCGTTTCATCAAAGCCGCGAAACGACAGAACCCCGAAAGATTGATTGCCGAACGATCCTTCGACTTTTGCTCCATGATCGAACGGCCCGATTGACGGTGAATAAAAAATCTGATTGTTCGGTTGATTGACGCCCGCTGAAGGCGACACCGGATTCAGGAATGCCGCTCCTTCGGCGAAAAACGGCCGGTACTCCACAAACGCTTGTTTAAACTCCTGCGGCGCGATGGTCTGCTGGTCGACGTCGACGTTTGAAAAATCGGGATTGAGCGTGGCGACGAAGCGAATCCGATTGGTGAGCGCATAGCTGAAGTCGATGCCCGTGGAGCGCGCCGGTTCCGGTGCAAAGGTCCCATTTGCCTGCGCAAAGAGCTTGCGGTCTCCGCCGGCGCTGCCCAAAACATAGACATCGGCGCGCGCGCGGTCGCGAAATGTGCCGCTACCCGCAGTAAGCCGAAGTCCGGAAAGGCTCGGCCAGTATTGCGCATCGCCGAAGGACGGCCATTGCGGTACGGCTGCGTCTTGCATCTTGCCGTCGAACGCCCACGTGTAGTGTTCGCCGCTCGCCGCAACGCCGCGCACGAAATTGAAGCGCCACGTTTGCATTGCCGCGTTTCCGCGATGGAGCGCATTGAGTGGGATCGCCATCACCGCCGTCCACGTTCCTTGGTCGACACGTGCCGCAGCGGCCCAGATGGGATTGTATCTCGTGCTTTCGCTTGCTTGCTGATAGCGAATTCCGCGGGGCGTCGTCTCGAAGTAGTACACGATCGATCCGTTGCCGCTCGTGTCGATGCCGACGCCGACGAAGTCGTCGAGTCCGAATCCTATGTTGTTCGTCGTTTGATTTGCAATTATCGGAGCGTTGGGTTGTTGAACTTTGAAGGCGACGTAGAGGTTTCGCGAGTCGTAGAGCACGTAGGCCGACGTTCCAAACGGCGCTGCCGATCGCGTCGTGATGTCTTCAAAGGCAGACGATGCATCCGTAATCTTTCCGCGATTCCAGTCTGGGTCCGACAGCGACGTATCCAACGCGAGCGCATGTTGCGCCATCGCAGCGGGGTAACTGTTCGTGTAGGCAACGACCGCCAAGACGATACCCAGCGCGCTCATCGAGGATATCGTAAAAGTGGCCGCCATGCGCTACAACGCGCCCGGGACGAAAGGGACGTTTCGCGGGATTAGCTGACGGCGCTAGGCCGGGCTGAGTAAGCCGGACACGTTTTCATGAAAGGTGCGGCTCGAGTTTAGCCGGGTGCCATCCTCCATGATCACCACATACTCTCCGTGTGACCACGGCTGTAATTCGCGAACGAGAGCGCTGTTCACCGCGAACGACCGGTGAATGCGAATAAAACCGAAGTCTTGCACGCGATTGCAGAATGTTGACATTGTCGCGCGGAGCTTCAGCGTCGTGGATCGTAAGTGCAGTGTAAGATTGTTGCCTGCTGCTTCGATCCACACGATTTCTGAGGGCACAAGTGAGACGACGCGTCCGTCAGTCTGACGTAACGTCAGTCGCTTGTGTGGAACGGCACCGAGTCGCTCGCGTGCCTTATTCAGCGCCTTTGCAAAGCGCGATGCGGTGAATGGTTTGAGTAAATAATCCGCTGCGTCGACATCGAACGCGTCCACACCGTAGGTGCTGTGCGCCGTAACAAAAACGAAGGCAGGCTTGATTCGGCCGAATGCTTCGTCGCGCAACATGTCGATAGGAGAACCACCGGGCATCTGAATGTCCAAGAAGACGATATCGGGTGCCAGTCGCGTGATTTCTGCACGCGCTTCCTCAGTTGTTCCGCACTCGCCGACGATCTCGAGATCGTTATAGCGCACAACGAGCATTCGCAACCGCATGCGCGCGCTTTGCTCGTCATCGACGATCAGCACTCGAATCATAGCGCCGGTCCCGTCGTCGGAATCGCTAGCGTAAGACGCGTTCCAATCGTTTCGCTTGGTGCGATCGAAAGTTTGGCCCCGGTTCCGTACAGCTCCGCCAGCCTGGCGCGCGTGTTTCCGATGCCGATCCCTTCCTGGAAGGTCAGCATATCGAGGGCTGTGCCGTTGTCGCTGACGTCGATTCGCAGGCTGTCATTTTCCAGACGGCACGAGACGTCGACGGTAATGCCGGAAGATGTTTTCTCCAATCCGTGGACGATTGCGTTTTCAACAAGCGGCTGGAGAGTGAACGTCGGGACCATAATCTCGAGTGCTCGCGGCTCGGTCGAAATGCGCACGTTTAGACGGTCGCCGTAGCGCATCTTCATGATTAGCGCATAGCGATCGAGCAGGCTGAGTTCTTCACGCAGTGGGACCATCGGGCGATTCGATTTGTCGGTTGCCGTTCGAAGAAGAGCCGCGAGAGCGGCGATCATCTCTTCGGCTGCAGGCACGTCGGTCTGCATGATGGCTACGATTGCATTGAGCGTGTTAAAGATAAAGTGCGGATGAAGCTGTCGCTGTAGCGCCTCAACCCTCAGCTTCGTTACATCAGCTTCGAGACGCAGCGCACGTGCCGCACGTTCGTTTGCGATGCGCACTTGCGTGATTGAAACGATGATTGTGAGCACGACCGAGTAGATGAGAAAGGTAAAGATGCCCTCCCCGAGAGTCATGGCAACGGTGAAGTGTCTTCCAAGAAATGTATTGCCGACGAACGCAAGCAACGGCAATCCAATGCTGCAAACACCGATCAACGAAGCAAGATAAATCCCGAGGGTCGTCACTATCGGGCGGCCTGTCGGAGGGAAGCGGTAAGCGACGTAAATGAGCGCCGGTGTCAATAGTCCGAGCGCGAATTGCTCGCCGAGCGTTCCCGCAAAGTTCGATGCCAGGTCAAGCGGGCGCCCTTCGAAGATGCGTTCCACGCTGCCCCATACGGTGATCAGCACCGCAAATGCCGTCCATGCGGCGATTGAGACGACGAACCACCCCTTAGCGGTGGACATGATGAGCATTCCGTACGTGGACGACATCTTAAAGCCTGCGCAAACGCCGTTCTAGAAGCGTCCGGGCCGCACGCATACGATGTGGTCATGCTCTACCGTTTCCTCGCGCTTGCCTTTGCCGGCATCCTAGCACTTCATCCGGCAGTCGATGTTTCGATGACCATCGACCGTGGCGTGCTCTTTGTACGCGCGAGCGTAAACGGTGTAGGGCCGTTGCTCTTCATCTTCGATCCTGGTGCCGGGGATCTTATTACCGCCTACGGAGCGGAGCGGATAGGTGAAAAGCCGGCTCGGGAAATTGCGTTGGACGAAGCATCCGTTCGCGGCGTATTTCCCGTGCTTTCCGGCGATCCCGAGCAACTGGATCCACGACACGACCCATCGCACGGCGCAATTGCCGGGAGCTTGGGGCCCGCGTTCCTGCAGCGGTACGCGGTTCGAATCAATTATGAGAAGTCGACGATCGCCTTGATTCCCTTCGGTACGTTTGCAGCACAGCGAGAAGCACAGGCGATGCCCCTATATATCGATCGCTATGGAATGCCGACTGTCGCTGCCACGTTCGACGGCGTCGGCAGCCAGTTTGAAATCGATGTGCGTGCGCCCGTCAGTATGCTCTTCACGCCGTTCGTACGGGAGCATCAGGTCATCGACGGGCGGCCGCACAGCATTACGCTCGGACGGTACGTCGTTCGCAACGCAGCAGTACGGTTGTCGCGCGCGTCCAACGGCAAATTCGCATCCGCTGAGGTCGCCGGTCTTATCGGCAACGATGTGCTCTCTAAGTTCGTCCTCACGTTTGACTATCATACGGGCGCATTGTACCTGGAGCGCTAGTGCAAAGAGCGTTCTAGAACGCGGTTCGCGCGAAAGCATACGATGCTTGTATGAGAGCACGGCTGCGACTCGCGTCCATCTTTTTCGTCTGCTTGCTCACTGCGGCAACGACGACTGCGGCGACCGGTATCAAAATATATCACATTCGATTCGCGGCGACGGTAGACGGTAAGCCGTTTCACTGCGGCGCTACGTACGCGGGTGTAGGCAGTAGAAACGACTCGATCGCCGCGGATTACTTTCGTTTCTACATTTCGAACGTTCGTCTCGTCGATAGTTCGGGTCGCGAGACGCCCCTCGCACTCGAACAGGACGGCACGTGGCAGCAACGAGACGTCGCATTCTTGAGCTTCGAGCGCAGCACGTCGTGTGCGAACGGCTCGCCGCAAGATCGTGAAGAGATTGTCGGCAGCGCGCCTGACAGAAGATACGTTGCGCTGCGGTTTACGCTCGGTGTACCGCAAGCGCTCGATCATGCGGATGCAACGGTCGCACAGTCGCCCCTTAATCTTTCCGACATGTTCTGGAGCTGGCAAGACGGATATAAATTTCTTCGTCTCGATGCCCGCGTGCGCACGCAAAGCGGCAAGTCCTCTGCGTTCGTTTTTCACTTGGGAAGTACGGGCTGCATCATGATGTCGTCTGCTGCGCATTGCCGCGCGACGAACCAAGCGGAGATCGATATTCCGCATTTCGATCCGTCCTCGTCGACCGTCGTGGCCGACGTAGCCGCGTTGCTTCGCTCGACCGACCTCGCGCGTAGCGGCGGCTGTATGATGGGGTCCGGCGAAACGTGCGCGCCGGAATTGGCGGCGCTTGGGATCGGGAGCGGAACGCAAAGCGTTTTTCGCGCGCGATGAGGCTGTTACGCGCCATTGCCGTGGCGCTCGCCGCATTCGTTGTGGGTTCGTTGCTGTCCAGTTGCGCGAAGCGCGCGGTCACCGCGTTTGAATGGAATCTGCCGCCGTGGGCGGCACCTCCGATCGTTCCAGCCGACAATCCGATGACGAACGAAAAAGTCGCGCTCGGACATTATCTGTTTTACGACCGGCGGTTATCGGGAAACCTCACGTTCTCGTGCGCTTCTTGCCATCAACAGAAGTTTGCATTTGCCGACGCACGCGCGACCGCGCTCGGCAGCACCGGCATGCACCACCCTCGCCGCACGCCGACGCTAACGAACGTGGGTTACTACACCGTTCTAACGTGGGCGAATCCGTTGCAGCGCAAGCTTGAAAAGCAAATGTTGGTGCCGATGTTCGGCGAGCATCCGGTGGAGCTCGGTCTCGCCGGAAGAGAGAAGCTGCTCATCGCGCGTCTCGCAGCCGATCCGCGATATCAGCTCATGTTTCGGGACGCCTTCCCCCGAGAGTCGCAACCGATAACGCTTGGAAATATAACCAAAGCAATTGCATCGTTCGAGCGCACGATGATTTCGTTCTCCTCGCCGTATGACCGCTATCGCTACGGACACGAGATAGACGCGATTTCGCCGGCAGCAAAACGCGGAGAAAGGCTCTTCTTCAGCGAGCGCCTCGATTGTTTTCACTGTCACGGCGGGGTGAATTTTTCAGACAGCACGGCCGACACGCGCACGCGCCTTTTTCAGCGATCGTTCCATAACACCGGTCTCTATAACATCCACGGTACCGGCGCGTACCCCGCGAATAACATGGGCGTCTTTGAGGTCACCCACGACGCAAAGGACATCGGCGCTTTTAAGGCGCCTACGCTTCGAAATGTAGCCGTGCGCGCGCCCTACATGCACGACGGATCCGTCAAAGACCTGGACGCGGTCCTAGATCACTATAGCGCCGGCGGAAGAACCATTGCCGGCGGCCCAAATGCCGGCGTGGGCCGCTTGAACCGGCATAAAGACCTCGTCATTCACGGGTTCCCGCTCAATCTGCAAGAGCGCCGCGATCTCATCGCGTTTCTGCGCAGTCTCACCGATGAGCGCTTCTTGAACGATCCCAGCTTCGCGGATCCGTTCGCGATTCGTTAACTTTCATCACCAAACGGATACCTGCGCTTTCTTGTAGCGTTAACAGCCTAAACTGCGGTCGATAACACGCCGAAGCAATAATCGCCGTAGCATGTATGCCGCGGTCCATTTGGTTTTACAAGTTTCGCGAGAACCTACCACGGCTTCGTAGCACTCGCGGACGGACGCGGCCCGGCTCTTTTGGCCGGGCTGCTTCGTTTTCCACACTGCACGATGCGGATAGGGTGCACAGGTAAGCGGAGCTATGATTTGCGCAAGATGCGTGTCTTCGCCCTAGTCGCCGCTCTGGCGCTGCTTCTGTCCGCATTGTCCGTCGATTCAGCCTCCGCGAGACGCGGAGGTGGCGGCGGCATGCGCGGTGGCGGAGGTGGGATGCGCGGCGGCGGGATGTCGCGTCCCAGCGGTGGGATGTCGCGTCCCAGCGGCGGCTTCGGCAATTCGTTCAATGGTGATTTTTCGGGCCGCAGCCCGGTTTCGCGACCGCCCACGGCGGGTGGAATCGGCGGCCCCGGTGGTCCTGGCGGGGCGGGTGGTCCGGGCGGCATCGGCGGACCCGGCGGTGTCGGCGGCCCGGGCGGACCAGGTGGGCCCGGCGGACCCGGTGGTGTCGGAGGCCCCGGCGGTGTCGGCGGTATCGGCGGAGCAGGACGTCCGGGTGGCGGCCGCCCGATTCAGCCTCCGAATGCGTATCCGCCCGGGTATGGCTGGAACGGCGGCGTAGCGTGGTATCCGGCGCCGTACTACTACGGTGGCGGTTTTTGGGGCCCGTTCTGGGCCGGCGTCGGCACGACGGTAATCATGGGCGAGATCGTCGACGAGGACTCGAAAGAGAAGACGGTCTCGTACGAAGTGGCGCCGGATAGTCCAGGCGCGAAGGCGTTAAAAGCCTATGAACTTCAGCAAGTTGCGTGCGGGAAACCGGATCAAGTGGTGATCTTCGGTCCGAGCAACAGCGTCGTGTGCGCGAACCCGAATCAGTACGTCAGCGCCGGCGAATACGAACTCAACACCGCGGATCTCACGATCTACTCGCGAGTCGCCGCCACGCCGAAGAACCCGGCTCCGGCGGCGAGTCCAACGGCGCAGCCGTAGCTTACGCCGCTTCAGCGCGGTCGACGATAACGGCTTTGTGGGTCTTACGTGAGCCGCGCAGCAATTGCACTTTGACGTTGTAGTCGCCCAGTTTCGCGCTTTTTGTCATCGTGTGTTCGAGCACACACCGCGCCGCAAGTACCGTCACGGCTCGTTCGAGAACCGATGGCAGCTTGGTGAAATCGCCTTCCGTCGCCCAAGTCGGTTCCAACGGCTGGCCCGATTGCGCAGAACAGACCATAATGATGCGATGATCTTCGTCGAGGACGAAACAGCGGGGGAGCGCTTCGGCGTTGAGGTTGACGACGTGTGCGTTGGTATCCATGGTCGCATCGTACGCCGGATAAGCCGTCCGGCTCATCGGGAAAAACACCTGACTTTCGCCACGCGGCGCCCCCGTGGAATGCACTTGGTTGGGCGGCTCGTGGGCTCGTACGACCAATGATTCGGCTGGCGACGTTCGCCGACGCGGAATCGATTGCTCGCGTTCACGTGCAGAGCTGGGAAGAAACGTATCGAGGGATTCTTCCGGACGAAACGCTCGACGCGCGTCCGCTTTCCATTCGTATCCTGCACTGGCGTGATTGGCTGAGCCGGGCCGGCCGCTGGACGTTTGTGAGCGAATCGAACGGCGAAGTCAACGGGTTTGCTTGCGCCTTCGTCAATGACGATGAACCCGGCTTTGACTCGGTGCTTTCCACGTTGTACGTCCTTCGCAGTGCACAGCGGCGCGGCATTGCGCGGGCGCTCTTGCGCGAACTCGCGTCGGAGTTGGTGCGCGCGAATGTTCGCAGCATGTGGTTGCTGACGCTGCGCGACCGCAATCCCGCCCGTGCGTTCTACGAACGGGTCGGCGCCGTGCTCTTACGCGAAGAACCGGCACCGGTGAGCCTCGGAGCGGGCGTGATGGATGCGGTTTACGGATTTCCCGATGTGGCAATTCTCTGCTAAGCACGAATGTTTGCCCAACTCGTAATTAACGCACGCTCGCGGCGCGGAGGTCAGGCTGCGCCGGAGGTGCGGGCTGCGCTCCATCGAGCAGAGATCGAATTCGCAGAAGATGGCTGGCCGGACGACATCGCCGGGTCCGTTGATTGCATCATCGCGGCAGGCGGTGACGGAACGCTCCTGAGTGCGATCGCAAGTGCGCTCGGTCGCGGCCTTCCACTCGGCGTCATTCCGCTTGGAACGTTTAACGATCTTGCGCGCACGCTGCAGATTCCGATGGATATTCGCGGAGCCATCGAGGTAATTGCGAACGGTCAGGAGCGTTCGATCGACGTCGGGCGCGTAAACGGTCATTACTTCGTCAACGAATCGAGCATCGGTATTTCGAGCCGCATTTCACGGCTGCAGACGCCGGAACTTAAGCAGCGCCTGGGATTTCTCGCGGTGCTCGCTACAGCAGTACTGGCATTTCGTCACGCGCGGCCGATTCACGCCGAAGTCGTCCACGCAGACGGGGTGGATCGGTTGCGCACAATTCAAATGACCGTTGCAAACAGCTTCCATTTCGGCGGATTCCTCTCGGTGGCGGATGCCGCAATCGACGACGGGTGGCTCGATCTCTATTCCGTCGACATCGAAAACGCGTGGGAAGCGTTCTCGATCGGACGCGCGATCATTGAAGGCCGCCGCAAAGAAGTACCCGGATTACGTACGCTGCGAGCCAAACGCTTCGAGATTCGCACGCGGCATCCGCACCACATAACGGCTGACGCGGAACCGGCAGGCATGACGCCTGCTACCTTCGAGATTCTACCGAAGGCGTTGCGCGTGTTCGTGCCGCACTGAGCCCGCATGCATTATAGAACGCTCGGACATTCGGGACTGAAGCTTTCCGTGATCGGTCTCGGCTCATGGTTGACGTTCGGCAATACGGTCGATCAAAGTGCGACACGCGAGTGCGTGCGGATTGCCTACGAAAACGGCGTCACGTTTTTCGATACCGCCAGCACGTATTCGAAAGGGAAGGCTGAAGCGGCGCTCGGTCCGATCCTTGGAGAGCTTCCACGCGACGAGATCGTGATCGGCACAAAGCTGTTTTGGCCAACCGGTGAGACGCCGAACCAACGCGGTCTTTCGCGCAAGCACATTCGCGACGAAGTGTATAAATCGCTCGAACGGTTGAAAGTCGACTACCTCGACCTGTATCAATGCCACCGGTACGATGACGAAACGCCAATTGAAGAAACGTGCGAGATGATGAACGATCTCGTACGCGCCGGAACGATTCTCTATTGGGGCGTCTCCGAATGGAACGCGGATCAAATTGCAAGCGCCGTCAATCTCTGCCGTGTGCGCGGATGGAGCGTTCCGATTAGCAATCAACCGCAATATAGCGCGCTGTGGCGCCGCATCGAAGAGCGTGTGTTGCCGACCAGTGAACGATATGGGGTTGGGAACGTCGTGTGGTCGCCGCTCGCAATGGGCATTTTGACCGGAAAGTACACGGATGCAAAAAATCCACCGGTCGGTTCGCGTGCCGCGACGCAGTATCGCGAGTTCATGGAAGACTACTTTTCGCAGCCGATTCTCGACGCGGTTGCGCAGCTGAAGCCGCTTGCAGAGGAAGCAGGCGTCTCACTTGCACAGCTCGCCCTAGCGTGGACACTTCGTGAACCGGCAATCACCAGCGCAATCGTCGGTGCGACGAATCCATCACACGTGCGCGATAACGTCATCGCCGGCGAGTTGCATCTCGACCCTGCGATATTCGTCGAGGTCGATCGAATCTTAGAACCGGTCGCACCCCGCGAACCCTATACGGCATGAACGAATAAACTCCGGAGTGTCCTAAAAATGAAAATGGACGGTTGATGCCGTCCATTTTCACTTGCTGCACTCTACGAGGTAAGGGTTCCTCGGGGGTGTCGTTGGTGGAGGACAACTTCACCCCCGTTCATCTCACGCGCGCGAGCGCGTGGATGAAACTTTTAATCTGTTATTTAGTTCCAGCGCGTCAGCGTGGAGGTGATTCCGATGACTTTCGGTCCCCATCCACCGAAGGATGCGCCACTCGGTGCTACTTCGATCATACGTGTGAACGAATTCACCGGTTGCTGCTCTTCTTGCGCGACGACGTTGGTTTTTTTCGAGGGCGTATTCACGACTGTTCCTTCCGTGCGAACAACGTTGTTGCGTTGTTCCGCTGTCACTCTACACCTCGGAATACCGCCGCCATATGATTTTTGTTTCACACGAAATTTCGCGTGTTCGTGAGCAAAACTGTTATATGTAGTTCTTTGTGACTACCCGGATTTGCGCGTTTAGCGCAAACCCCTAGGTGCCCGCGTCACCACCCGCGCGGAAGACGTACTTCACTATTAAGCGATTTAATGATGCGATTGCCGACGGCGAGCCATAGTTGATGTATAAATCGCCGGAACGCATTTGCAGATGATACGCAGCCGCAAGATTGAGACCCGGAGTTGCAAACCCGCCCGTTCCGTTAATGCCGCGTAGCCCGACGGTGAAGTTGCTCATCGGGTTGATGTTATATCCGATCGAAACGCGGCGTAAGAACTGCGAATTGACTTCACCGACGGGAACACCGACGGCGGGTGTCAGGCTGCGCTGATAGGTAGCGTCGTATTCAAGGCCCAGCGAGAACTTGGAACCAAGCGGGCGAGACATTGTCGAGGTATACAGGTGCTCCCAGTACCCGCCAAAGCTCCCCCAGTTCGCGCTAACGTCGATCGGCGTGGGTGTCCCGTCGTGGAACCCGATCGGCACGGCGAAGAGATTGTACGGCACGTCTACGGGATTGTCGTAGGTTGGGTAGCCGGTGAAGAAGTTAGTAGAACTATAGCTGATGATTGGCGCGTAGCCGGGGACGGTAATGACGCTCCCGTTATATCCGCGCAGAATGCTTACCGTCGGTCCCATCCCGTTGATCGAAACGCCGTTTTTGAAGACTGCATTGAGGAACGCACCTGCGTCCGCTTCGTGTACCGCGCCGCTGCGGTCTAGGAAGCGATCGCCATACACGAACAGGCTCCAGTTTTTGATGCCAGGAGTGGAACCATTGAACGACTGGTATCCCTGAATTCCGCGAATATCCGAGTTCGTCGTGAACCCATCAATCGGGTTGTAGTTCGGGCCGATGTCCACGTAGCTGACGTTCGTCTCGAAATTACTCTGATGAAGGTCAAGAAACGCGGTCGAACTGTATGAATGGCCCTGTGGAACCCACGAGCCGTTTTCAATTGCTTGATTGAATCCCCATACAAGGTGCGTGTGAAGGTTGCGCCATTTCGCGCCGCCTTCGATGGTTGCGTCATGTGCCGGTGGGCCTTCCTCGCCGTTCGCCAGTTGGGGCGTTTGACTGTGGTTCGCGATGACGCCATCGGTCCAGTATTGGAACGTTTGGTCTTGCATCGCGTGCTTGTATCCGAAGGCCGCGTCGTCAAACGTAGCGTTCGTCGATTCATCGTAGCCGCGGAACGTCAGTAACCCGAAGCTCTGCAGTCCGTGTGTACCTTCGACTTTGAATCCGCGATCGAACGGGCCGACGCTCGGCGAGTAAAAAATCAAGTTCGCAGGCGAGTTGAAATTGCTGTATGGGAGCGGGTTAGGATTGAGATACTGCGCGCCTTGCGCGAAAAACGGCCGGAACTCGGTCAGCTGCCGTTGGAATTCTTGCGGGGCGATCGTTTGCTGGTCGGTTTCGACGTTTGAGAAGTCGGGATTCAATGTCCCGACCAAATTGATCGTTGACGTGACGGGATAGCTGAAATCTAATCCGACATGACGCGTCTCCTGAGGCAGAAACGGTCCGGTGCCTTGTTGGTACACGTTGCGGTCTTCACCGCTGCTCGAAAGAGCAAAGACTTCGAGTCTGGGTTTGGGCTTGCTTGCGCTGTTCGACACGTTGATCTTCGTCGCAGCCGGCCAGTAGCGCAGGTCGCTGAACGTCGGCCAGGTGCCGGCGCCGGCGTCCTGCTGAAGCGGATCCCACGACCACATGACGTGCTCGCCACGCGCCGCGATGCCACGCACGAACGTGATACGCCACGTTTCCGACGAGCCGGGGTGAAGGCGCATATCCTTGAGCGGAATGATCATGACCGCGCGCCAGCCGCCGGGTTCTATCTTTGCGGCCGCTTGCCACTCGGGGCGGTAGCGGACATTTTCGAGCGCCTGCTGGTAGCGCACGCCGCGCGGCGTCGTCTCGAAGTAGTACGCTTGGGATCCCGCACCGCTCGGGTCTAAACCGATGCCGACAAAGTCGTCGGTCCCAAACCCGACGTCATTGGTCGTCTGTGTAGCGGTAATCGGGATGCCTTCTTGCGGTGCGACGAAACCAACATAGAGATACTTGTCGTCATAGAGCATGTACACGGTTGTCGCCGTCGCAGGGCTGCGGGTCGTCACATTCTCCCATCCATCGACGCTAGGCACTTTGCCCGCTTGCCACGCCGGATCCGAGAGCGAGGGATCTAGCGGAGGGTCGTGGGGAGCCTTCGCCACCGGGAACGAAAATGAATCGGGAACAGCCGCGGCAGCGCGGGTCGCCGAAAAGGCGAAACTCGCGAGCACTAAGGCCGTAGTTAAGAGTGTGAGGCGGCGCGTCATCGGTACTAGCATGCGAGTAACGGTATCGACCGTCCTCAAAACGGAATCAATTATTCTTCGAAGGCAGTGCGGTTATGGACGTCTATGAATTTGGTCCTTTCCACCTGGATGTGGAGCGGTTATTGCTCGTGCACGATGGTGAGCCGGTTGCGCTCGGCCCGAAAGTCGTCGAAACGTTGCTCGCGCTCGTCGAGCATCCCGGCGAAGTTCTTGCCAAGGCAATGTTACTCGACCGTATCTGGCCTGAAGGATTCGTCGAAGAAGCAAACCTCGCTCAGAACATTTACGTGCTCCGCAAGACGCTTCGGGCCCGCTGGGGTACCGACGCGATAGAAACCGTGCCGCGGCGCGGCTACCGTTTCACGGCACCTGTACAGCGCACCGAGCGCGCAGCGCTCGCGGAAGCTCCGGTCGCTGAACCTGTTCCCGCACATGAGGTTCAAGACCGTCCTGCCGCACGCCATCTGCCGTTCCGTTGGATTGCGGCCGCCGCTTCCGCGGTTGCCGTTGTGGCGGCGTCATTCGTCTTGCTCGCAAACGTCGTTACGCATCATGGGTCTTCGGCCACGCTTTCCGACAACGGTGCACGACTCTATCAAATCGGACGCTACTACTGGAATCTCCGGACGCGTGACGGTGTCGATAAGAGCTTGAGCTATTTCGCGCAAGTCGTCGACAGCGATCCAAAGAACGCGCGCGGATATGCAGCACTAGCCGACGCAAACGCGACGATGGGCGATTACCGCTACGGTTCGCAAACGCCTGCTGTGTATTTTGCGCGAGCGCGCGGATATGCGGAGAAAGCGCTCTCGCTCGATCCGAATTCCGCTGAAGCGCATGCTGCGCTCGGTTTGATCGCGATGGATCAAAAAGAGATGGCGAAAGCCATGAGCGAGTTGACGCGCGCGATCGGGTTGGATTCCAGCTATGGGCCGGCGCGCGAATGGTACGGCATTGGACTCGTGAGCGAAGGACAGTTACGCCAAGGTTTTGCCGAACTCAAGCGCGCTGCGGATCTCGATCCGTTGAGCGTTTCGACAACCGCGTGGCTCGGTTCGGCTGCATATTACGATCGCCGCTTCCACGACGCGATCGCCTACGAGCAGCAGGCGTTGGAACTCTCGCCGCAACGCACGGATGCGCTGACGACGATGGGTGAAGCATACGAAGCCGAAGGCAATGTCGCGCGTGCGATCGATTCGTACAAACAGTACGCGACGTCGGACCAATACCACCGCGCCGAAGGCGCGGCACTGCTCGCGCACGCCTACGCAACCGCTCACCGGTATTCGGAAGCGCGCGCGGAACTGGCCTATGCGCGCGCGCATGCGCGTGATGTCTTCCCGGCCGATCTCGCGCTTGCAGCGGCCGCGCTCGGCGATCGCAGCGTCGCGTTCTCGTTGTTGCGGCGTATGCACGAGCACGGAACGTGGATGGCCATCACCCATGATGCGCGGTTCGACAGCCTGCGCGACGACGCGGAATTCCGTCAACTAGCGCAAGAGTCGGCGTAGGTGGAAGACGAGGGGCTGTTCTCCGCGATCGCGGCGCGGCCGAAGATCGCGCGGACGCTTGCGGCGCACGTGCGCGCGTTGAACGAGGACGGCACCGTTGCCGCGCGGACGAAAGAGTTGATCGCGCTGATGGTCGGCTGGCTGAATGCGTGCGATTACTGCACGTGCGTCCATGAAGAAATTGCGCTCAAGCTCGGAATCGAGACGCAAACGCTCGCCGAACTCGGCGACTTCGCGCGCAGCGAGCGTTTCAGTCCGCAGGAGCGCGCGGCGCTCACCGCGACGGTCTCGTTGACGCGTGAACCGCGCGCGTTACCGCCGCCCGTGCTTGCGCAGTTACGCGAGCATTATAACGAAGGTGAGATCGTCGAGATTCTCTCGGCGATCGGCGTAAACAATTACGTCAGCCGGTTAAGCAACGCGCTAGCGTTAGAGGCTACGCCGGCGCGCTAGCGGCGATAGCCGTAGTCGCAGCGCGTGCCATCGCGCGTTCCGCGGTGATCAATCGCGTGCGGCTCCAACGGTCGTGCAACAGGACGCGATGTTGGAGAAAGCTGATCGGAATGATGATAAAGAAGAGCGCGAATCCTAAGATGTAGCGCCAGAAGGCGAGTCCGAGGCCAGGTTTTCGGAAATCCGTCGTAACGACGCGCAACCCCGTGATCATCATCCCGAAGGTTTGTCCCGCGAGTCCAACAAGCAGCGCGAAGTACAAACCGGCTGCCCAGAAGGCAATGTTCTTACCGAAGAGTTGAGCAACAGCCGCAAGCGGCGTCCCCTCGGCGACGTGAATTCCGCCCACACCGACATCGATCCAACCGAGTTTTGTGGTGCCGACGCTCTCGTCCGATGATTCGGCGCTGTCGCCCGGAACGACGGTCGCAGTGTGTGTCGTTTTCCCGTGTTTGTCTACATTTGTTACGTTAACCACGCGCGTGCCGGCGGACTCGTCGGTGCCGGTGATCGCGGTTACGAGCGACGCGACGACGATCAGGTCGATCAGCGTTGCCGTGAAGCGACGCCACCAGCCTGCGCAATCCGAGCGCGAAACGGCTACGCGACCAGGTGCGGGCAACGCGGGCGGCGGTTCGGACGCTTCGCGCAGGAACCACTCTTCGAGGGTTTGATAGGTTTGCGTTTGCGCGAAACGGCGCATCTCCGCAATTCGGCGCGTTGCGTACGGTTCGGCGCCGAGCCATTCACCCCAACGCAACACGCTGTCGCCCGCGATTTCGCGGCCTTGTTCGGCGAATTGCTCCATATCGACGTTGCGTCCGAAGTGGTGGAATGACGAGATTGCGATTGCGCGCGCGGCCGATTCGACCGATCCACACACCAAGAGCCCGACCTTGTCGCAGGTGAGTTCGCAGATGCGTAGCCACGGTCCGAAAATCAGCGCGATGATCGGGTTTTCATTACCGTTGACGCTCAAGAGCGAAATGAAACGGGTGTGGCCCGCCGCGATATGTCCGAGTTGACGGCCGATGATGAATGCGAGTTCGTCGTCTTCAAAATGTTCGATGTAGTGACTCGAGAGCACGAGCGAATACGGTTCGCCGAAGCCAAGAGCTGCAACGGGCACGAGATAATCCTCGCGCACGAAAATCATCGGCATCGGAATCTCGAGCGCCGCGCACGCGCGTTTGACGATCGAGAACACACGTGGGTACTGCGCTTCGTGAATCATCACTGAGGAGCCGATCAGGCGTCCACGCGCGAGCGTCACGTAGAGCATCGCGATGACGATAAAGAGCGCCACCTTGGGAATGTCGACCCTCTCGTGAATGATGAGGCCGAGAAGACCCGCAAGGGGCAACGCCCATAGCAGGACGCCGAGAAGCGCTAAGCGCTCTCGAGGATGGCGTAGGGCGGAAGGTCCGCTGAAGATTCGACTGGCCACGAAGAAGCCTTCGCGAGCTTCACGCCGCGCCCCCCGTTGCGCTTCACTGCGTACATCTCGCGGTCTGCAACCTGCAGAAGCGCCTTCGAGTCGATCCCGGAATGCGGGTAGACGGCGACGCCGATACTCGCGCTGACGCTCATCTCTTGGCCATTGACGGTGAACGGATCGTCCAGGCAGCGCAAGAGTTTGCGCGCCGCGTCGAGCGCGGCCTCTTCCGTGAACAAATCGTCGATCAGTACGACGAATTCGTCGCCACCGAAACGCGCAACCATGTCTGACGCGCGCACGTTGCGCGCAAGGCGATGCGCGATCGCAACGAGCGCGCGATCGCCGAATTGATGGCCGTGCTCGTCGTTGACGGATTTGAATCCGTCGATATCCATGAAGAGCACCGCGCAGCAACCTTCGCTGCGTTCGCAGCGCAGAATCGACGACGACAGACGTTCTTCGAGTGCAGCGCGATTGGGCAGGCGCGTCAGCGGATCGTGCAGCGCAAGCTCCGCAAGTTCCGCCTCGCGCTCTTTCAAATCAGTAATGTCGATCAGCGTGCCGACACGCGCAATGGGCATTCCGCGTTCGTCGAAAATCGTGCGGACGCGTTCGCGTACGATCCGCACGCGGCTTCCCAGGCACAAAATGCGGTGGTCGCAGACGTAGCCGTCTTCATTTGCATAGGTTGCGATCGTTTCGGCGATTGTTGCGCGATCTTCGGGATGATCGAACGCGCGGACGTCGAGCCGGCTAACGTGCCGGGGCGTTCCGAGTAGGGCTGCAAGGCCTTCCGACATCGTAGCGGCGCCCGTGCGAAGATCTTCGTACCACGTGCCCATGCCGGCGGAGCGTTCCGCATGCAGCATCGCATGCGCATCGAGTCCCCTCGAATCGGTGATTTCCATTGCCTGACCGGTCACGCCGATGATGGCGCCCGATGGGTCGTGTAGCGGTTGGACTTCGCACTGGTAGGGTGTGCCGCCGATCGGGGCTTCAAACATGAGCGACTCGCCTTCGAGTGCCCACTGGTGGGCGGCAACCGCGACCGCGTGGCGGTCGTCGTTTCCCCAAAGATCGCTCACATGAAGAGCCGGGGCGCCCGGACCGATGCCTGCGAGGCCGCGCAGCCGAGCCGAAAGCGACGTGACCCGCAGTGATAAATCGGCATTCCAAACGAGCAATTCCGGTGTCCTCATGCGAGCTGATCTTTGGTGTCTTGATGGTACGAAATGCCCAGCCCGTGCCTCATCCGTGGAAACCCCTGACTTTCGGACTTGACCCTCACGCCGCGCCAGCCCGTACCTTTACGCAGGGTGACGCGGAGAAAAAATTTTCGGACGGGGGTTGACGACGCCGTACTATCGAGCTATTGTACTAGTGTACTAGTACGACATGAAAGCAGTACGGTACAGAAAGCTAGAGGATAAAGAAATGACACGGTTTATCGCCCGCCCCGAAGATATCGAAGCCCGTGAAGCCCGCGTTCGCATCCCCGCTCAAATGAGCGCTCCGTTGTTCCAAGGCTGGGGCCCGAAGTTCTAACGACGATGCCCGTCGTTCTCACGGTCGACCCGCGAAGTGGGGTCCCGATCTACCTTCAGGTAATCGAGCAAATCAAACGCTCGGTAGCGGTCGGAGTCCTCTCAGCGGGCGAGCAACTGCCAACGGTGAAGCAGCTCGCGCTCGATCTGACCATCAACCCCAACACCGTAGCGAAGGCCTACCGCGAACTAGAGCGGGACGGCGTGATTGAGACCTCGCCAGGGCGAGGTTCCTTCGTGAAGAGCAACGGCGTCACGGACACGACGAAAGCCGCTGCGACGGATGTGGCGCGCGATGCAATCGAAACGGCAGTACGCGAAGCGAAATCGATCGGACTCCGTGCCGAAGATATCCGATCTCTCGCTGATGCAGCAATCGACCGGTGGTTCAGGGAGTCAGCATGAGCACGATCTCAATTGAAAATTTGCGCAAGACCTATGGCCGCTACATGGCGCTCGATGGTCTGTCGGTTGCGATCCCGGAAGGCTGCGTGTTCGGCCTTCTCGGTCCGAACGGCGCCGGCAAGACGACCACGTTCAAGTGTATGCTTGGCCTTGCGTTTCCAACCTCGGGAACCGTCCTATATGACGGAAAACCGCTCGAGCCGTCCACCTTTGAACGGATCGCGTACGTTCCCGAGCGCAGCGTGCTCTACGACTGGATGACGGTGCAAGAGCACGTCGAGATGCAGCGCCGTTCGTACAGAAAGTTTTCCGTGGAGCGCGCGAACGAATTGCTCGCGCAGTTCAACATCGAGCCGCGTAAAAAAGCGCGCGCGCTTTCCAAAGGCATGAAGACGGCGACGATGGTCGCGCTCGCGATCGCTCGCGAAGCCGACATCCTGATTCTCGACGAACCCACGAGCGGGCTCGATCCGATCAATCAACGCCACGTCTTGAACCTGATCATCAACGAGTCGGCGCGCGGCGCAACGATCATCTTTTCATCGCACCAAATCGGCCAAGTCGAACGCGCTGCGGAACGCATCGCCGTCATCGACAACGGACGGCTTGTGCTAGAAGGCGCCGTCGATGATTTGAAAGCCGATCGCAAAATCGTTGAAGGGATCTTCCCTGATGAATCTTATGCGCTCAACGGCGTCGCGAACGATCCGCGTATTGCGCGTGCCGATCGCAGTGGGCGCATCGTGCGTCTCCTAACAACGGACGGGGCGCCCGAATTCGTCCACAAACTCGAAGCGATGGGCGCCAGCGGCGTTCGCATCGTCGACCTGAACTTAGAAGATATTTTCCTATACGCGGTGTCGCCGAAAGACGCGACCGCCGACGTCGTAGAGGGAGCTCCTCAATGACCTACGTTGAATGGCTGCGCGTCCGCAACTGCCTGCGCGTTTTGGCCATCAGTCTCGGCGTCTTTATCTTGATCGTGCTTGTGCTGCGTATCTCGTACAACAAGTACATCACCGAAGATGATGCGATCATTTCGCACGCAAAGATGCAGGCTGGTACGACCGTTACGCACAGCGCGTTGCCCGATGGTACGAAGCGCACGACGATCAATGATCCCAAAGATCGAACGACGATCGTAATCGACAATCACGGCCTCAACGGGCGCCACATAACCATCACCGAGCCGGCTTCAACTTCACATCACCATGAAAGCCATGGGGTTATCGGAAGCGTCCATGTGAACGAGGCACGCAGCGGTAACATGTCTATCACAACGATCGACACCAACGGTACGGTTCCGTTCGTCTTCTACATGGCTTTTGCGGACGTGGTTGCGTTCATCATTGCGACGTGTCTCGCGGCACCGTTTGCTCGCGAAAGCGATGGACACCTCGAATACGCACTGACCAAACCCGTCTCTCGCGAAGGGTTTGCGGTTGGGACTATAGCGGTCGATGCTGCTGCCATCGTCGCAGCGTCGGTTATGACGATTATCACGCTGATCATCTGTCAAGCGATGTTCGAAATCCCCACGTTTGACTTCAGTGGGGTCAACATTGAGGCAATCCTCATGGGTATCGCCGCACCGTTCGCATGGTACGCGTTCTTGACCGCGGCGACCGCATCGATGAAGCGAGGCTACGGTGCAGTTCTCGGCTTCGCATGGCCGGTCGCGATTCTGCTTGTGGTTTTTGGCACGGTCTCACTTGGCGATTCGCTCGTCGGACAATTGGTACACAACGTGTCCTGGGTGATCTCGCGCGTGATTCCGCTGAGTTACATCAGCTTCGCGATTCGAGAAAGCAGCAACGGCCAATTGGCCGGAACGGAAAACTTTGGTCCTCGTTTAGCTATCGAATGTGTACTCTTCATCATCTATAGCGCACTGGCCGTCATCCAGTGGCGGCGTGTGGAGGCGTAAACAATGGAAATCCTCGGTACGAACTTTGCGATCACCCTCGGTTCCTGGCGCTTACGCTTCTGCCTTGCCGTCGAAGACATCGATGCGCCCATGCCGCCCAAGCCGGAAACGCCGCACCGCATTCGCATCGTCGAAGAAGAACCCCGCGTACGCCGCCGCGCAAGTGCAAACTGAAACGCGAAAATTACACGACAAAGCCGCTCGGGACGGCTGATTTCTCGAACGTGAAACCCTTTGGGGTCATTTTGTAGAGGTAGATGTTGGGCAGTGTGGCGTCGCCGGCGAAGTTGAACGCATACTGCCCGACCAGCAGATTGTAGGCTCCGCCTTGCTGCAACTGTGTCAACAGTGCAAACCGGTCTTTCGCATTTGCGCGGCCCGACGCCATGATCAATAATTGCGCGGCCGCGTAGCCGAACGCTTCGAACGCATCGATGCCGCCCACTTCACCTTGAAAATCGCGGATGAGGGTTAGCATCGACGGAATACGATCGATCGGCGGCGTCGACGACGCGACGAGCGTGCCATCCATTGCGTCGCCGAACGGCTCGATGACCGTACCGGTAAAGAACCCGTCGCTCGCGCCGAAATCGCCTTTGTAGCCTCGTTTGCGCAGTGCATTGGCGATCGGTCCTAAGTGGTCGGGTTTCCCGGCGAAAAAGACGAATGACGGGTCGCGTTTGATCACGACGGCCGCGATGTTCTCGGGATCGTTCGTCGGCTCGACTTCGATGATATCGGCATCGTGATGGTCGTTTTTTGCTTGCGCGACGAGGCCCGCTGCTACGTCGGCGCCGTAGTCGCCTTTCATTGTAAGTGCGATGACCTTCAACGCATTGTGTTTCGAAAACACGGAGCGCGCGAAGAGCTGCCCTTCAGTCGAATCTTTCGTCGGCAAGCGGTAGATATTGCGGAAACCGCGCCTTGTGATTACGTCGGCCGTAACCGAAGGAACGACGATCGCGAAATTTGCATTTGCGTATTGCGGGAGTGCCGCTAGCGTCGTATCGACGGTCAAGTTGCCGATCATGCCCATCACGGTCGGATCGGATGCCGCAACGAACACATTCGACGATGCGACCGTCGCATTGTTTTGATCGTCGAAAGTGCGCACGCCCCAATACCGCGTTATCGACGGCGTGAAGCGATTCGTCTCGTCGACGGATGCTTGCACGCCTTTGACGATTTGCGATCCATACTGCGCGAGCGGACCCGTGAGGGGGACGTTCACGCCGATGTTGATCTGCGTCAGCACCCCGTTCTGATTCGGAAAACCGGTGTTTCCGGTAGGCAACAACGCCGCAGCCGCGCCGGCGAGAAATTCCGAACGGAGCATTTACCGAACTACGAACCCGCCGACGGTTGCGACGAGGAAGACGATCGAGAAGACCATGTTGCTGATAAATATACGTTCGTTGAGGACAAAAACGTTCTCAGCAAGCCCATAAAGACGGTCTTCGTAGACGGTCAGCACGATGGCGGCCGCGACGCCCGCATAGTAGAGCCAACCGGCGTTCGCGAGAATACCAGCGAGTGCGAGTAAGAGCACCATCGCGCCGTGCAGGGCGATCGGCAGCCACCGTCCCGCGCCTTCGCCGAAACGGGCCGGAAGTGAGTAGATGCCCTGCTCGCGATCGGTCGGCAGATCCATGAGCGCGTACGCGATATCGAATCCGGCGACCCAGACGGTAACGGCAGCAAAGACCAAAAATGCGCTGACGCTAACCGTTCCCGTGATGCCGATGTACGCGCCGAGCGGCGCGAGGCCGTCCACGGCGCCCAGAACGAAGTGGACGAGCCACGTGAAGCGTTTGCAGAGCGGATAGACCAGTACGCCGAGCGCGGCAATCGGCATGAGCTTCACGCAGAGCGGATTGAGCATCCACGCCGAGAGCAAGAGCAACGCAAAGCCGAGCACGATGGCCCAGACCATCACCGCCGGCGAGAGCACGCCGCTTGCGACCGCGCGGCGAGCGGTGCGTGGATTGCGCGCGTCGATGTCGCGGTCGAAATACCGATTTGCCGCCATCGCCGCCGTACGCGCGCCGAAGACGGCGAGCGTAATCCACAGCAGCGACCACGCGGAGGGAACGCCGCGCGCGCCGAGCACCGCGCCGACGTACGCGAACGGCAATGCGAAGAGCGTGTGCTCGATACGAATCTCGCGAAGAAATACCTTAACCATTGTCGCGCATCAACCGTTCGTAGGCGCCGGGGCCTTGTCCCGACCACGTGTCGGAATGCAACGACTTCGCAGTGCGATCCAATCCATAATCACGCCAGCGCTCGTTCACGAGCGCTTTCGTCTCCTTATTCATAACGATATCTGGCGGCCATTGGCGCGTGTATCCTTCGCTTGCGCTCTTGCGCGTTGCATCGATGCCGATCTTCGTGCCGTACGCAACGCTGTACGAACCATGGTCCAGATCGTCCACCGGCCCCGGCATCATCACGACGTCGCGCTCCGGTGCGAGGTTATTCAGTACGAACCATGCCACGCTCCGCGTATCTTGTACGTCGATGTCGTCATCGACGATCAGAAGAACACGCGTGAGCATCATCATATGTCCGAGCCCCCAAAGCGCGTTCATCACTTTTTTCGCATGGCCGGGGTACTGTTTGCGAATCGACACGATTGCGAGATTATGGAAGCCGCCTTCGACCGGTAAATTCATGTCGACGACTTCCGGCAGCACCATCTGCAGGAGCGGCAAGAAGAGGCGTTCCGTCGCTTTCCCGATCCACGCGTCTTCCATCGGCGGTTTGCCGACGACGGTCGCCGCATAAATCGGATTGCGGCGATGCGTGATGCAGGTAACATGAAACGTCGGGTATTGATCGGCAAGGCTGTACACGCCGGTATGATCGCCGAACGGACCTTCGGTGCGAAGATCGGTGTTGTCGACATAGCCTTCGATGACAAACTCGGCGTCGGCCGGTACCTTCACGTCGATCGTCTTCGCCTGCACGAGCGAAACCGGCTTTCCGCGTAACAATCCCGCAAACGCAAATTCATCGAGCACCGGCGGCAGCGGCGCTGTTGCCGCATAGGTGAGGGTCGGGTCGCTGCCGATCGCAACGGCGACGGGTACCTTATCGCCCCACAACGCCGCGTGCGCGCGTCCTTGTTTGTGACGTTGCCAATGCATGCCCGTTTCGCGCGCATTGTACACTTGCATCCGGTACATCCCGACGTTGGGCCGGTTCGTGCGCGGATCTTTCGTAATGACGAGCGGCAGCGTGATGAACGGACCGGCATCGAGCGGCCATGTCGTGAGGACGGGAAGCTTCGTCAAATCCGGTTGCTGTATCACGACATCTTGAACGGAACCATCGCGAACGGTTTTGGGAATCGCATTTGCGAGTGGCGCGAAGCGTTTGAGCGCGCTGAGCTTTTCACCCCACGATGAACCCGGCGGAGAGAGATCGATGAGCTCGCGTAAACGGTTCGCCGCTTCATCGAGACGATCTGCGCCGAAAGCGAGCGCCATCCGGCGCTGCGAACCGAATTGATTGGTCAGCACCGGAAAGCTGCTGCCTTTTACGCTTTCAAAAAGCAGCGCGGGACCGCCGGCCTTAACGACGCGATCGGTGATCTCTGCTATTTCGAGATACGGATCCACCGTAGCAGAGATCGTGTGGAGTTCGCCCACGCGTTTGAGTGCATCGACGAACGACCGCAGGGAATCGAAGGGCATAACGAGGCCATTCGGTGGGGCTGCCGTAGTAACCCCGCATGGAACCGTTGGATTTATCGGTGCGTCCGCCCCGTTCGTGCTACGAAGAACTTGATGGTCTCGTGTTCATGCCCCGGACCATCGACAAGCTGCGCGCGCTTCTGCCGGGCGGAAATCCCGGTGGATATCTCATTAACACGAAAATCTTGGGCATGTCGGGTTACCTGCTGAACCGTCTCGGGATTACGGAAGAGGTGTTGTCGTCCGTCGTCGCGTCCGCGAAAGATGAGACGGAAGTAGCAGCATGGCTACGGGCGAATACCGACGCGTCGCAGTGGTCTGCTATCAACGAAACGTTGCGTCGCATTCGGCCGAAGCACGCGGAAGACGAAACGTTTTTCCGCAATATGTATGCTGAGGTTTTAGCCGCCGATCCGCAACTCGAGTACACACTCGACATCATCGAAGCCGACGATCGTCGCATGTTTGGAGCAAACGCATAAATGCAATTCATGGCAGTGGTCCGCAGGTTGACGGAGTCATTTCCAAAAGAAAAGTTCGACGCGCTCCTCGACGACGAAGCCGAAGGCGTACGCCGGTTATATGCTGAGGGCATCGTGCGCATGGTATGGAGCCGGGAAGACGTACTCGGCGCGTGTTTATTACTCGAAGCGGATTCGCGCGAGCACGCTGAGTCTTCGCTCATGACGTTGCCGCTCTTCCACCACAAAATGGTCGAGTACCAACTCGTCCCAATGCGTGGCTACCGCGGCTTCGGCCCCATGTCCGTGTAGCGTTCCATCCACAGTTCCGGCTTTGCAAGTGGCCTAAAGCCGTAACGGGCGTATAAACCGTGTGCGCTCGATGTAGCGAGAATTACGCGACGCAGGCCTTGCAAGTCGGGATGCTCGAGGACGCATTCGATCATCCATTTTCCGAGCCCGTTACCGCGTGCATCTGGTTCTACGAAAACGTCGCACAGCCACGCAAAATCTGCACAATCGGTTACAACGCGTGCGAACCCCACCGTTCGTTCGTCGCGTTCGTCGACGACGACGAAGCAGAGGGACGTTTCCAGCGTGCGCGCGATGCGCTCACGTGGTCGTTCCGCTGCCCAATACGAACGGCGGAGAAACGATTCAACCGTATCGAGCGAGATGCGCGAAGGATCGGTCGTTAGGAAATAGGGTTCTTTACGCCGTTCGTACGTCTGCATGAAGCCGTGACGCGAGGCTCTCTTTGACCGCCGGCCATTCGGGTCGAATGATGCTGTAGAACGACGTGTCGCGAATCTCGCCGGTTTCGGGTTTGATGCGAAACGAACGGAGCGTTCCTTCGTACGTTGCACCGATGCGCTCGATTGCGTCGCGCGAGCGCATGTTGATCGCTTCCGCCTTGAGCTGCACGCGTTCGGCGTTCCAACGTTCGAATGCGTATTCGAGCAGAAGAAATTTGCATTCGGTGTTGACGTGTGTACGCCAGAAGCGCTTTGCGATGAACGTCCAGCCGATTTCCAGCTTACGATGTTGCGGCTGAATATCCGCATAGCGCGTCGATCCGATAACCTCATTGCTTGGTTTGTCGATGATCGCGAACGCCAGCCGGTCACCGCCGGCCGTGGCGTCGGCAAACCACTCTTCCGTGGCTGCGTCGCTGAGAAACGGATTCGTCCCAAAGACGAGTTCCCACAATGCGGGATCCCCACAGTTGGCTCGCAACTCGCGCAGATGATGAAGCGCCACTGGTTCCAATCGCACACGTGGCCCTTCAAGAATGAGTTCTTGGTCGATCATCACGACGATTCCATCACATAGGGTCAATAGGAACGCTAAAGTGGCAACTCCATGTACGTCGGGTGTTCGTACGACACGGGACCAAAAGGTGCGCATTCCGCGAAGCCAAGCGAAAGATACAGCTGATACGCTGCCTGCAGCTGCCCTTTGTCCGTGTCGAGCACGAGACGGCGATAACCGCGCCCGCGAGCATGCTCTGCTGCATCGTTCATCAAGGCGCGTGCAAGACCATGACCGCGTGCATTTGGGCGTACGTAGAGACGCTGAATGATCGCAGACTCATCATCGAAGTGCGTGACGAAGACGCAGCCTGCGGCGTCGCCGTCGAGCGTTGCAAGCATGGCTACGTTCGCGCTTCCGTCGGAAACGGGCACGTAATCGTGACGAAGATCGGGCGGCAGTGACTCTTCGTATTCAGCGACGAGCTCGGAGAGCTGTTTCCGCTCCTCGTGTGAACGGACGATCGACGTCGGCATTCTTACGACATCAACGGGATTTCAACGACAAAGGATGCACCGCCCGGACGATCCGAGAGTGCAATCGTCCCTTCGTGAGCGCGCGCGACCCACTGCGCGATGGCGAGTCCCAGCCCCGTACCGGCCGCCTCGCCATTGCGGAAGAACCGTTCGAAGACGCGGTCGCGCGACTCGCTTGGCACGCCGGGGCCGTCATCGGTAACGCTTAGTTGCGCGCGTCCGCCGCTTGAACCGCATGATACGACGATCGCCGAGCGCGCGTGGTGCAGCGCGTTTTCGAGCAGATTACGGATCAGCTCGCGAAGGCGTCGCGCGTCGCCGTTGACGATCGCCGACGCGACGTTCGTTTCGATCGTAAGTCCGGCCGAAGTGGCACGTGTGCGAAACTCGGCGACGCCGTCATAGGCGATCGCTGCGAGATCGACGGGTTCGCGTGCAAGCAGCGTCGTCGACGGAGAGCGCGCAAGCGTCAAAAGGTCGGAGATGACGCCGCTTGCATCGAGCGATGTTTTTACGATAAGCTCGAGCGCCTCGCGCATCGACGCCTCGCCGGCGTTGCGCGACGCTTGTGCAACGGACGAGATCGTCGCGAGCGGCGAACGAAGCTCGTGGGCCGCATCGGCGATGAACTCACGCTCGCGAGCGCGCGCCGAGAGCCACGGCGCAACGGAGATGCGCGCGAGGAGCCACGATGCGATGCCCACGAGAATCAAGAGCGGAATATCGAACGCGACGATGGTCAACGCAACGCGCTGCATCGCATGCGTATATGCCGCTGCACCTTCCGGCGTGGAAAGCGCAGGCAACAACAAACTGTGATATTGCGTACCGACGAAGAGATACGCGCCGATGGAAAGGACCGCCAGGACCGCTGCGAAGACTGCAAGATACAGCGCGACGAGCCTGGAGATCACGTCGCTAGTTTATATCCGACGCCCCACACGGTGACGATCAGGTCGCGTGCTCCCGCCGTTTTCAACTTACGGCGAAGCTGGCTAATATAGACGTCCACGATGTTGCTCGAACCCTCGAACTCGTAGTCCCAAACGTGTTCGAGCAGTTGCGCACGGGAGAATGCGATTCCCGCATTGCGCGCGAGAAACTCGAGCAGGCGGAATTCGGTCGTGCCGAGTTCGATCGACTTACCGTTGAACACCGCCGTGCGCGCCCCGACGTCGACCACCAGCCCACCCGCGACGAAGCGCTCTTGCACCGGCATATTGCCACGGCGCAGGAGTGCCTTCAGGCGAGCGATTAGCTCGTCTTCCGCAAACGGCTTCGCAAGATAGTCGTCGGCTCCTGAATCGAGCCCGGTGACTCGGTCTTCGACGCCGTCGCGAGCAGTGAGCATCAGAATCGGTGTCTGAATCTGATTGGCGCGCGCGGTTTCCGCGATCGAGAATCCGTCGCGGCGCGGCAGTCCGACGTCGACGATCGCCACGTCGTAGGTGCCGCGCAACAGATAATCGAGGCCCGATTCCCCGTCGGCGGCGACGTCAACGGCGTAGCGGCGCGCTTCGAGCATTGAGCGCACCGAGTTCGCTACGACGCGGTTGTCTTCAATCACGAGGATACGCATCTAAGACCTCAATTCTAAAGTTTCAACGGCCACGGGAAACC
>JAMXLG010000104.1 GCA_024281135.1 Vulcanimicrobiia bacterium
ACTGTTAGTGATACGTCTCGCTTTTCACCGCCACGAACGATCTGCACGGAGATCTGTCGGCCTACGGTATCGGGCCCAAGCGCACGTTGTACGTCGTCAGTATCTTCGACCTCGATGTCGCCGATTGCGTTAATGATATCCCCAACGATCACACCGGCTTTGTTCGCGGGACCGTTGCGCTCGACGGAAAGCACGATAACGCCTCCGCTTACCGGTTGCATTGCCACACCAAGATAACCGCGCGGAATACGGCCGGTCGCGATCAGTTGGTTAACGACGCGATCCAGTGTCGCGACTGGAATCGTGACGGCGGTCCTCCGTGAGAGTGCCGTGGTGTTCATACCGACGACGTGTCCGCCGGCATCCACGAGCGGACCGCCGCAGAACCGCCGATACACCGAGATGTCCGGCCGAATAAATGCATCGATCGTTCCGCCACTCCAGGTCTGCCAGGCAGGGCCGGTCATCGCAACAACACCCATCGTTGCGCTCAGATCGTTGTCGTCGTCCCTGCCGAGCGCCAGCGTCATCTCGCCGACACGTAGAGGTGAGCCCGCTTCGCGCCGTGCCGAGGTTGCCGAATAGTTTCCGGTATACCGAACAACGGCGATGTCGGTGGTTTCATCGCGTCCTGCGATGGTGCCGGCCGCGGTCGAACCGTCGGCGAAGGTCAGTTCAACGTCATCGGATTCGGGTAACTCGGCATCCGAAGTAACAACGATGCCGGCGCCCCAAATAATGCCGCCGGATCCCGTGCGCGCGCTATCGATCGCAACGACCGCAGGAGCCGCATACTCCACGGCGTCCGCGACCCGCTGCGAGAGTTCGTAAAAGGCGTTGGTTGTTTCCATGAACCCAGTCTGGCGCGAATGGATCAGACGCGCATCACCCGACCAGGTAGTAACGGAAAAGAGCTTGGAGGAAAAGTCGACTACGTGAACGCGGGAATGCCGGTGATCTGTTGACCGATGACCAGGGTATGCACTTCGCTTGTGCCTTCGTACGTGAGCACCGATTCCAAATTGTTCATGTGCCGGATGACGGGATATTCGAGCGTCACACCGTTAGCACCGAGAATAGTTCGTGCTTCGCGGCAGATCGCGAGCGCCTCGCGAACGTTGTTGAGTTTTCCGAAGCTGACTTGCGACGAGTGCAGCGTGCCTTCGTCCTTCTTCCGTCCAAGGTGCAGAGCGAGCAACGTTCCCTTGCCGAGCTCGAGGAGCATGTTCGCAAGCTTCTCTTGGGTTATTTGGAAACCGCCGATGGGCCGATCGAATTGCACGCGCGTTTTTGCGTAGTCGAGTGCTGTTTCATAACAGGTGCGCGCGGCGCCCATCGCACCCCAAATGATGCCGAAGCGCGCTTCGTTTAAACATGCGAGCGGACCGCCCAAGCCTTTCGCAAGCGGCAATTGCGCGTTTGAAGGAAGGCGAACGTCTTGCAGCACGAGTTCGCTCGTGATCGACGCGCGCAGCGAAATCTTCCGGTGAATATCGGAAGACGTAAACCCCTTCACGTCTTTCGGAACGATGAAACCGCGAATGCCGTCGTCGGTGTTGGCCCAGACGATCGCAACGTCGGCGATCGATCCGTTCGTGATCCACAGCTTCGTACCGTTGAGAATCCAGTCATCACCGTCGCGCCGAGCAAACGTACGCATTCCCGCGGGATTGCTTCCGAAATCCGGCTCCGTCAATCCAAAGCAACCGATGATTTCACCGCGTGTCATCCGCGGAAGAAACTGCTTCTTCTGCTCTTCGCTGCCCCAGCGATAGATCGCGTACATTGCGAGCGACCCTTGCACCGACGCAAAGCTTCGCACGCCGGCGTCGCCGGCTTCGAGTTCCATGCATGCGATGCCGTATGCCACGGCGCTAGCGCCCGGGCAATCGTATCCCTGGAGGTGCATGCCGAGGAGCCCGAGCCGTCCAAGTTCCAGCGCGAGTTCGCGCGGTAAGTATCCCTCTTCGAACCACTCACCGATATTCGGCAATACGCGATCGCGCACAAACGAGCGCACCGTGTCGCGGATCAGCCGCTCTTCATCGCTCAGAAGCGCATCAATCCCAAGGAAATCAACCGCATCCGGCGGCGCAGGAGCTTTCACGTGGTTCGAAACGGCGGTCATGGATTTACCTTTTCAGAACGCGAGCGAGTTTGTCAAAGAGCGCGTCGGTGGAGCGATCGAACGAGTCTTCCCAGCGCCGCCAAAGCAACCGGCCGTCGGTATCGCTGAGCGTGGCTTCGACTCGGTATTCGAGCACGGTCTCTTTGCCCTCGCTCGAAAGATAAAAACCGTGCGTCCCTTCTACCCCGTCGTTGAGAACGCGCCAAACGATGCGTTCTTCGGGCACGACTTCGCTGAGGACGGCGTGGATGCCGAGATGCCACTCTTCCGTTTTCTCCGGCGTCAGCGGCCCGGGAGAACGCATGAACGGCTGAGATGCGAACGGCCAAATCTGATCGCCCGACGTGCCCATCTCCTCAAGCAGATGGAAAATCCGGCGCTTGGTACCGTGGAACGTGCGTGTGCGCTTCTCGCTGAGCTCGATTGGCATAGCCTCGCCTTCGAGGCTGCGTTCGCTACCTCATTCGCCAGCTGGCCTCTCAGCAAGATAGGCGTCGGTGACGTACGTGAAAGCTTTTTCCGAAGGCCATGAATCAAAGAGGTCGCGCAGTTCGCGCGCCATCGACTCGTAGGCCTCGCCGGTTTTCGGCAAATACGAGGCCGACCTCGCAAGTCCGATCATCGCCTCCCAATCGAGCGCGTATCGGTGCCGTGCAGTTACGACCCGCGGATTGCGCCAGCCGTGTCGACGCAGGTCGTCGAGTACGCGCGCCGATCGGCGGTCGCGATCGATTCCGCCGGCGCTCTCATCGTAGCGATCGACAATTGCTTCGTAGGCACCGGTGAACGGATCGTTGCGATCGCGATGGTTCCACACGGCAGCGAAGCGTCCACCTTCACGAGTGATGCGACGCGCTTCCTTGAGCACTGCATCGGGATCAAACCAATGATATGCCTGAAACGCCGTAACGATATCGACGCTTGCGTCATCAAGTGAAGTGCATTCGGCGCTCGCATCAACGACGATGACTCGCTCTGCCGCGGCGATCGCATCACGCATCGCCGCGTTCGGCTCGACGGCGTAGACGCTCGCACCGGCATCGCGTAAGAGGTGTGCCGAAATTCCTGTTCCGGCCCCGAGATCGGCAGCGACGGGTGAGTGGAATCCGTCGAGAATCGCGGCGATCGTTTCCGGTGGATACGTCGGACGGTACCGCGCATAGTCGCCTACTCGATTGGAGAACCGCGTCTTCGGATCGATCATCGACATGATTCTTCCGGCGTTGGTTGGAACACCCCTCGCCATGCATCCACAGACCGCCATTTTCGCGCTCGGTGATTCGGCTTACATCTATCTTGAGTTTCTCATCGTCCCCGGCGTCGATCCACGCACGCTCGTAGAGACCGCCGCGAACATTCATGAGCCGCGGACAACGGTGGGCGGTGTGAATTTCGCAGTTGGATTTCGGCCGTCACTGTGGCGAGCGCTCGCACCTGATGCGACGCCGGCAGACGCGCAGGACTTTTCAAAAGCCTACGTCGGCCCCGACGGTTTTAGGATGCCGGCTACGCAATGCGACTTGTGGTTGTACTTCAGTGGAGCCTCGTATGACATCGTTTGGGAAAGCGCGCGTGAAGCGATAGCGGCATTGCAAGGCGTCGCGACCCTGGCAAGCGATATCGACGGATGGCAATACCGGCACAGTCGCGATCTTACCGGCTTCGAGGACGGCACAGAGAATCCCAGTCTCATGGAAGCGCCCGATATTGCGCTGGTTCCGGCGGGTCAGCCAGGTGAGGGCGCGAGCGTTTTGCTCTTCCAGAAGTGGAAGCATTTTGATACGTGGTTTGAGCTGAGCACGCAAGAACAAGAACGCGCAATGGGTCGCACGAAAGCCGACAGTATTGAATTCCCGGAAGATAAGATGCCCGAAGATGCGCATGTCGCGCGCGCAAAGGACATCGTCAACGGCGAAGAACGCGATATCTTCCGCCGGAACACGCCGTACGGAAACGTTCGCGACTACGGTACCGTCTTCGTCGGATTCAGTGCAGAGCAATCGCGACTGGATCGTATGCTACGTCGCATGGCGGGGATAGAAGACGGCATCCGCGACGCAATTACGCGCTACACAACAGCGGTCACGGGTGCATATTATGTTGTGCCGTCGATCAACGCACTCGCACGGTTCGCAACAGAAAGCGGTCCCGATTAGGATACCTTAAACGCGTAAATTGGATAGCGCGCGTCGAACGTTGTTCGTTTAATCAAAGGGCAACAAACGGCGCGTCTGTTGTAACACCGTAATATTGCCTACTACGCTGATGGTCCGTAACGCCGTATCGTGCGTTCAGCTACGCCGTTGGCGTTTCGGAGAAAGGCAATTCAATGCGGTTTCGCAACAGCATTGCTATGCTCGGAACTCTTTTTGTTTTCGGGCTTAGCGCGTGCAGCGGGGGTGGAGGCACATCGTCTGGACCGCTGCCGCAAGAACCTTCGAATCCGGGCGGACCGACCACGACGTCTTCCTCAGCAGCGACCTATACTTTGACCAGCGCCGCTGCCTCTTATGCAATACCACCGATTGGCGGTTACACCGGATCGTACGATTTTCCAGCCTCACAGAACCAAACACGATCCTCACTCTAACAAGCGCGTTAGCAGATGCTTCCGACAGTGCGTCATTTAATCGTTTGCGCCCTCAATCGACGGGCCAATTCAACTTGTACATCAAGTCGACGGTTACAACATCGAAACCGGTCTCGATGCCGGGATTCCCAGGTATCTCATTCACGCTTCCAAGCAGCGCAAATCTCTCCGGACAGCAATTCTTCTACGCCATTCAAAAACTGAAGCCGAACACCGGCACGATCGAAACGTTCCGTACGGAAGGTCCCGCGACGGTTACCGGACACACGGTAAAGGTTCCGGCCTCGCTCCAACCGGTGACGATCCCCGCAAACACCACGTACACGGTGGAACTCTATTCGATTACTCCGGTTCTTCCGCCGCAAGGGCAGTGGATTGCGAACGGCACGAACGTGGTCGAGTTCGTGCAATCACAACTACCGCTTGGGTTTAATAACGTCGCACCGGCAGCCGCAATCAACAGCACCGTCTTCGGCGCTCCGCAAGGAACGCAGTTCGACGTTGCGGGCGATCTTTGGGTTATCGACGGCGGTGCGAGCGGACATCCGCCTTCACTCTACGCCTTTACGCCGGCGCAACTCACGGCGCTTCACACGAATAGCCATCCGTCGCCTGCAGTTACGGTACGTTCCAGCAAGTTCAAGTTCATCCAACAAGCGATATTTGACGGCAGCAACGATCTATGGGTGACCGATAACGGAAACAACGCACTCTACGAATTCACGCCGGCGCAACTTGCTGCAGGCGGCGCGAACGTCACACCGCACACGACCGTCGTGTCGTCACCGGCGTTCATCGGTCCGCTAGGACTCGCATTTAGTCCGAAGGGTCCGCTCTGGATCGCAAACAACGGCTCGACGACGCTCTATCGCTTCGATGCGCTCCCGAGCGGCGGCGTTCACACGCTCAAGCCAAACGTGATCCTCTCCGACAACGGCCACGGCTCCATCCAAGGACCATGGGCGCTCGTCTTCGATTCCGCCGGCAACATGTGGTCGAGCAATGCCAACGCGCCGAATACGGTGGTCGAATTTGCAGCCGCGAGCATTAAGGTCACCGGCAAACCGAATCCCGCAGTGACAATCAGTCCAACACTCGACCACGGGTTCACGACGCTCGTTTCACCGAACGGACTCGCATTCGATAATGCGGGCGATCTCGCTGCAGTGAGTTCGCTCTCGCCGTTCGGCGTGCCGATGTACGGCCCAACGCAGTTGACGACCTCGGGTAAGCTGACGCCTGATGTGTTCATCGTCGGCGGCACGACGACGTTGAACGCTCCGGCCGGCAACGTTTTCGGACCACTCCACTAACAAGGAAATAGGAGAGGCGGGTGTTCGACCCGCCTCTCTTTTACGTCTTCGGCCCGGCTATACGTCTGCGCCGTGCAGCCGGAGGAGCTTTCGCGCAGCGTCTTTCGCAAGCCGCGGCGTATTACGATCGCGACGTATGCGGGCGGTCGTAGCCGCGCCTTCATAGATGAGCATGAGTTGACGGCCTAATATCTCGGGATCACGCGCGCGAAGGCGCTTGACCTCACGAATGAACCACTGCTCCATCTCGACTTTATGCCGAACCGTCATGCGCCCAATAACCGGTGGAGCAGCACCACCGGAAAAGACGACGTTCGTAATTGCGCACCCTTTATAGTCGCGCTCACAGAAGAGACGTTCGAGCGCAGTGAATGCATCGAGGATGGACGATGCCTTTGCAGCGGCCTGAATCGCCCGGTCTCGCAATCGGACGTGTTCGATGACGAGTTGGTCCTTGCCGCCAAAATGATAGTACAACGTTCGTCGCGTAACGCCGGCTTGCCGTGCGATCTCCTGTACTGAGACGGACTCAATGCCGCGAGCGTAAAATAGCGCATCGGCTGCCGCCACGATCGCCTCGCGTGCTGCACCTGTGTCAACAGGTCGCCCTGCACGGCGCGCGATCGCAGACTTCAACTCATGTCCTCGCTGGTCAACGCTTTACCGTCGATACCCCAGCCGCCCTCGACGGCGTTCATCACAAAAACCCAAACGTGCTCGAAACGCGTTTCGGGCCGCGCCGCAGTCCTTACAAGCCGCGTTGCATCCGCGGTAAATCCTGACCGGCGCTCCTGCGTTGTCAGTGCAACGGTGGGCACTTTCACGTCGATTCGCGCAACGCGCGCCGGGACTCCGCCCGCGAACACGTGGTTTTCGCCGTGTTCGTGTATGAAGACGCTAACGTTGCTACGAATGAACTCGTCATCACTCGCGTCGGTCCAACGCAAGAGCGACTCGGTGAGATCTCGTGCTAGAGACGGTACGGCCGACTCCTGGAGTGCATCGCGCGAAACAAAGACGTCGATTGGCATCAAACAGCTCCCTTCGCCACAATTACACTCCAGTGTATAATTTTACGTCAATCGTAACATTACCGTCATGATTTCGGTCCGATGTCACGCTCCCCCAATTTAGCCAGGTTACTTACGACGACGATTGCGATGATCGTGATGATGATCGCATAGATGAATTCGGCCCAAACACCGCTACCCGGTTTGAGAAACAACGCAATAAAATCGGAGATGAATTTGTTCCACGCGCCCGCCGCAATGAGGCCGAAGGCGACGGTTGCGAGGGAGATCATGGTACCAAGATACGTCGGCTTGACTTCCATTTAGCAGCTCCTCCTCGATGGAGGCGACGTTAAACACAAGAGCCCGCAGATCATTTGACAAAGCGACACCCGGAAAGGGCTCGTCACGTTGAAGCGTGACCCATGCGACAGCAGAAAAAAAAGCCCGGAACATTTGTTCCGGGCTTTCTGTCAACGATTGGTATTCGTTAGGCCTTGAGTTCGATGTCGACGCCGGCCGGGAGATCGAGATGCATGAGGGCATCCATCGTCTTCGGCGACGCCTGGAGGATATCGATGAGACGCTTGTGCGTGCGCATCTCGAAGTGCTCGCGCGACTTCTTATCGTTGTTGGTCGAACGCTGCACGCAGAACCGGTTGATCTCGGTGGGCAGCGGAACGGGACCGCTTACAAACGCACCCGTGCGCTTCGCCGTCTCGACGATACGCTCGGCGCTTTGGTCCAGCACCTTGTGATCAAACGCTTTTAAGCGAATGCGAATCTTTTGCTTAGCCATCTCTCTCTATCCTAAATTTTCAAAGAACGAACTCAAGGATATGTGGATTTGCGCTGCGCGCAAAACCCGACAGTCGAGGGGCAGTCTATCACGACTGCCCCATCGTTGTCTATGCTACTCGCTGACCGCGGTGACGACGCCTGCACCGACGGTGCGGCCGCCCTCGCGGATGGCGAAGCGGAGGCCCGGTTCGCAAGCGACCGGCGTGATGAGCTCGACATCCATCTTGATGTTGTCGCCCGGCATGACCATCTCGACGCCTTCGGGGAGCTTGATCGTGCCCGTCACGTCCGTAGTGCGGAAGTAGAACTGGGGACGATAGTTCGCAAAGAACGGCGTGTGGCGGCCGCCCTCTTCCTTCGAGAGGACGTACACTTCCGCTTGGAACTTCTTGTGCGGCTTGATCGAGCCCGGCTTCGCGAGCACTTGTCCGCGTTCGATGTCGTTGCGATCGACGCCGCGGAGCAGCACGCCCACGTTGTCGCCGGCGATGCCGACGTCGAGAAGCTTGCGGAACATTTCGATGCCCGTCACGACCGTCTTACGGGTCTCTTCTTGGAGACCGACGATCTCGACTTCCTCACCGACTTTGACCTGACCGCGTTCCACACGGCCGGTTCCGACCGTACCACGACCAGTGATCGTGAACACGTCTTCGATCGGCATCAGGAACGGCTTGTCAACTTCGCGCTGCGGATTCGGAATGTACTCGTCGACCGTGTCCATCAGCTTGAAGATCGCCTCGGCATCCGCATCGCCCTTACGGCCGCTCGAGTTGAGCGCCTTGAGCGCGGAGCCGCGGATGATCGGCGTGTCGTCGCCCGGGAACTCGTACGCGTTGAGGAGTTCGCGAACTTCCATTTCGACGAGCTCGAGGAGCTCTTCGTCATCGACGAGGTCGACTTTATTCAAGAAGACGACGATCTTCGGAACGCCGACTTGGCGCATGAGCAGAATGTGCTCGCGCGTTTGCGGCATCGGACCGTCGGTCGCAGCGACGACGAGGATCGCGCCGTCCATCTGCGCCGCGCCGGTGATCATGTTCTTGATGTAGTCGGCGTGTCCAGGGCAATCGACGTGCGCGTAGTGACGCTTCGTGGTCTCGTACTCTTGGTGCGAGATCGCGATCGTAATACCACGCTCTTTTTCTTCGGGCGCGTTGTCGATTTCATCGACGCCGCGCGCCGCAGCAAGACCCTCTGTCGAGAGGCAGTGGGTGATCGCCGCCGTCAACGTGGTCTTACCGTGGTCGACGTGACCGGTCGTACCGATGTTCACGTGCGGCTTGGTGCGCTCAAATTTCGCCTTAGCCATTTTAGTTTATGTTTTCCTCGTCTAATTATCCGTCGATGAAATCTCGACGGCGTAGCCTGTGTTGTTTGAATAACTCAGCTCTTGCCGCCGAGTGATGGGTTTACGCTGAACGCGCAAACCCGCGTTGTTAAGCTGGTGCGCCTTTTTTGCCGGTCGATTTGGCGATGATTTCCTCTTCGACCATCTTCGGAGCTTTCTCGTAATGAGAGAACTCCATCGTGTACGTCGCGCGACCTTGCGTCATCGAACGCATGTCGGTTGCGTACCCGAACATTTCCGAGAGCGGAACGTGCGCCATGATGACTTGCGCGCCGCCCGGAGCTTCTTCCGTCGATTGAATCAAACCGCGACGGCGATTCAAGTCGCCGTTGATTGCGCCGAGGTAATCCTTCGGCGTCGTCACTTCGACTTTCATGATGGGCTCGAGCAGAATCGGGCCCGCGGAGCGATTAGCTTCCTTCCAGCCGATCGACGCCGCGATCTTAAAGGCCATTTCCGACGAATCGACATCGTGGTAAGACCCGTCGAACGCGGTCACTTTGAAATCGAGAACCGGGAATCCGGCGAGCACGCCGCTTTGCGCAGATTCCTCGATGCCCTGCTGAACGGCCTTTGCGTATTCCTTAGGAACCGCACCACCGACGATCTTCCATTCGAATTGGAAGCCGGAGCCGGGTTCAAGCGGTTCAACGCGCAGCCAGATGTCGCCGTATTGACCCTTACCGCCGGACTGCCGGACGTGCTTGCCCTGCTTTTCAACGGTCTTGGTGATCGCTTCTTTGTACGCGACCTGCGGCTTACCAACAT
>JAMXLG010000105.1 GCA_024281135.1 Vulcanimicrobiia bacterium
ATTCTTACGATGCTTTCGGGACCGGCTGCAGGCGTCGCAGGCGCCTTACTCTACGAGAACGTCACCGACGGCATTTTCCTCGAAGTGGGCGGCACCAGCGTCGATGCATCGGCGATTCGTGCCGGCCAACCGCAAATGCGTCCGGCACGAGTGGGCGGCCATCGCACCATGTTGCGAACGATCGATTCGCGCACGCTCGGTGTCGCGGGAGGCAGCATGCCGCGGATGCATTCAAGTTCGCTTGTCGACGTCGGACCACGCTCGGCTCACATTGCCGGATGCCATTACGCGACCTTTCTCGATGAGCGCGCGTTCGACGGTGCCCGTATCGAACGGTTCTCGCCAACGGCGCACGATCCGCCCGATTACGTCCGTTTTGTTTTACGCGATGGTTCGTATGCAACAGTAACACCGACGTGTGCGAGCAATCTCCTGGGGTACGTTCCCGACGATGCGTTCGCGCGAGGCAATGTCGCCGCTGCGCGCGCCGCATTCGAACTCCTCGCACGCGAATATAACGCGACGGCAGAGTCGCTCGCGCAGCGTATGCTCGAGCTGGGTGCAGCGAAAGTGTTGCCGCTTATCGATGAGCTGATCGCCGACTACGAACTTCCGCGCGACCGGCTCGTCTTGATCGGTGGGGGCGGTGGTGCGGCGGCACTCGTTCCGTTCGTCGCGCAAACCGGAGGATTTCGGCATCGGATTGCGCGCGACGCCGACGTCATCTCGCCGATCGGCGTCGCGCTCGCGCTCGTGCGCGACGTCGTTGAACGCACGATCGTCGATCCCACGCCCGACGATATCGTACGAATCCGGCGCGAGGCCGCCGATCGCGTCATAGCATCGGGCGCATCACCCGACCGCATTGAGGTCAGCGTCGAAATCGACACCCAACGAAACCGCGTGCGCGCGACTGCATCGGGTGCGACGGCGATGGTGGAAGCTGCCGGACACGGAACGTATGACGTCGAGCAACGGCGTGTCGCGGCCGCGCACGCGATGGGCGTCAACGAAGAAACAGTGCAGCGCGCCGAGTGCACGGCGTTGCTCGATGCGTACGTGTCCGGACGCGACGCGCGGATCGTCGACGAGCGCGCAGTCGTGCGTCTCGCACTTCGCGACGCTACGTTGCAACGCACGACGGCGGGAGCACTCGACGAATCGCTGCGGGAAGCGATCGAATTGGCTACGTCATTCGGTGACGTCGGCCGCGCGTTGCCGGAGCTCTTTCTCATTCACGGCGGAAAGATTGCTGATTTCACCGGACTCGCCAACGTCGAGCAAGCAGTATCCCTCGCGAAGGAAGAAACCTCGGGGCGCGCGCAGGATGATCCAGTGATGATCGTTACCGTAGCGCGAAGCGCGTAGTGGCGCGAACGTATCGGCTGGGGCGCCGGAAACAGAGCGTCGACGAGACGCGCGCGCGTATCATCGCCGCGGCGCGGGAATTGCTGATGTCGGACGAGGGCTTCCGTAACTTCACGATGGAGGCAATTGCGCGGCAGGCCGGTGTTGCGCGCATGACCGTCTACAATCAGTTCGAAACGAAAACCGCGATTTATGAAGCGCTGGCCGACGATTTGGCGCTCCGCGGAAAGATTCGCGACAACGTCGCGGCTGCGTTTCAGACGGCCGATCCGGCTGCAGCCGTCGGGAAGTTGATCGACGCATTCGTCCACTTTTGGCTATCGGAACCTGATGTGCTTGGGAAACTCTCGGCACTCTCGCAGCTCGATCCGGAATCGCATGCGGCCGAACGAGACGCGTGGCGCCTCGAAGCGATTCGCACGATGATGGAGCGCTTCCACAAGCAGAAGAAGATTCGTGGCGCGCGCGTGCATCAACGCAACGTCGATGCGCTCTACATCCTAACCAACTTCGCGATGTGCCAAGCGCTGGCAAACGCGGGGTTCAGCGAGCGCCACATCGCCGCGCGCATCAAAGAACTGGCATCGGCTTGCCTGGGTGTTTCGATATCTTGACAAATTGATTGTACAAAGCGTACAGTCAATTTTATGATGATCGCCCTGCTGACAATCCACGTGATCTCGGCCGCCTTCTGGTTTGGTTCAACGATTCTGTTGGTCGGCGTTGTGACGCCCGCGCTTGCCGCGTCCGGCCCTGAAGCGGCGCAAGTCGTCGCGCCACAACTCTTCCGTCGGGTTCCGTCAGCGCTCGGCATCGCGGGCGCGGTGACGATTCTCTCGGGCCTATGGCTCTATTGGATCGTGTCGGGCGGCTTCAATTCCGGATTCGCGCACTCTGCAGGCGGAATGTTGATCGGCATCGGTGCGATTTGCGGAATCGCTGCGTCGGTCACCGGTGTGATTACCGGACGCTTGCAGGAGCGTGGCCGCCCGTTTGCCATGGCTTCGGTCGTGCTTTTGGTTTGCGCGCTGACCTTGATGATCGTGGGCTCGCGCGTGTAAACTTCACTGCATGCATCGCGCGGTTGTCGCGATCGTTCTTCTTGCGCTCTTCGCCGGTGCGCCGGCTTCCGATGCTCCCACGTACGTCACCACGACGTTTCAGCGGATTCAGCCGGACCGGCCGGTGATCTTTTTTGGCCGTCCGTCCGATCTAAGCGTTGATCCCGCCGGGACCACGATCGCGATAAAAACGTCCCACGGCATCGTCTTCGTCAACCGGCAGACATTCGCCGTTATGCAAACGTTAGCGCTGCCGAAGCTCCCCGTCGACTTTCCCGTTCACCTCGGCGGGAATGCACCGGCGGGCATCGTTTGGAGCATGGACGGCTCGGAAGTTTGGAATACCGACGCGTACACGTCACTTCACGCTGCACGCAGAAGACGCGATGGGCATTTTAGTTGGGTGGCCTCGATCCCATTGCCGAATCCCAATGCTGCGATCGTCCAACGGACCGATAAGAATGCGGGGAACACGATCGGCGCAGCTCCGATCGGGCTGCTTCGGGGTTCAGGATCGACGCTATGGGTCACGCTGAGCCGCAACAACGCCGTCGCGCTCGTTGATGTTCGCGCGCGACGAGTCGAGCGTGTAATTCCGGTTGGCGTCGCACCATACGGCGTTGCGTCCGCGCGCGGAAAACTGTACGTCTCGAACTGGGGCGGCGCCGCAGCCCACTCTCAAGACGCACGAGCGGACTCCTCAGGAACATTCATACGAATAGACCCGCGCACGGGGGTCGCAAATTCAGGAACGGTCAGCATCGTTAACGAGCGTACGCTTCGCGCAGAAAAGCAGCTTCCGGTTGGGTTGCATCCAAACGCGATCGTCGCTTCCCGCGACGGCGGGCGCATTTATGTAGCGAACGCGAGCAGTGACACGATTAGCGTCATCGACACCTCTACCGACACCGTAGCACGAACGTTAACACTAGACGGACCTGCCGATCCGACCGGTACAATGCCTGATGCGCTCGTTCTTGCAAGCGACGATCGCACGCTATATGTTGCGGAAGGCGGGAAAAACCGCATCATTGCGATCGATGTTCCTTCCGGTCGTGCGCGTTCCCAATTCGACACCGCGTGGTATCCGAGCGCGCTCGCGATCGTCGAAAACAACGTGTACGTTGCGTCACTGAAGGGCATCGGATCGCGGGCGAAGGATTTTGGATTTCCGCTCGTCGTTGCGCTCGATCGCAAGGGCGGATACAACGCCTATGACTACTCCGGCACGTTGCAAGTGTCGACCCCGTCGAGGTGGGGCGCTGTTTTGCCCGGCCAAGGTGCCGACGACTCGGGTGCGTCGATTCTTCCGCGGATCTTCAAACACGCGATACTTATCATCAAAGAGAATCACACCTACGACGACATCTACGGTGATGTAGCCGGTGCGAACGGTGATCCCCGCCTGTGTTTGTTCTGCGAGCCCGTGACGCCGAACCAGCACGCGTTGGCGAAGCGGTTTGGGATCTTCGATAACACGTACGTCAATGGGACGCTCTCTGCAGACGGCCACAACTGGGCCGATTCAGCGTATGCTAGCGACTACGTCGAGCGAAGCATGGCAGGATGGGCGCGGTCATATCCGAGCGCCGGCGGCGATGCGCTCGCCTATTCACCCGCCGGGTTCATCTGGAATCGCGTCCTCTCCGCAGGCCTTACGTTTCGAGACTACGGCGAATTCATTCCCGATATCCGGAATTTTTCGTACGAAGGAAAGCCTCGAACCGTTTCCTGGAGCGAGATCTACGACGATTACGTGCATCACACGCATAAGGTAACGTGGGAACAGCGTGTTGACGTGGAGGCGTTGCGTCCCTACGTAGACATGGCATATCCGAGCTTTAGCATGCGAATTTCCGACCAATATCGGGCATCGATGTTCATCGAAGACTTACGGCGCTACGAGGAGACCGCAACGATGCCGAATCTCTCGATCATTGCGCTGCCGAACGATCACACGGCCTATGCGTCGCCCGGTTTTCCAAAGCCGTCTTCATTCGCCGCCGATAATGATCTGGCACTCGGCAGAATCGTTTCAGCGGTAAGCCATTCGCGTTTCTGGAACGATACGGCCATATTCGTCATCGAAGACGACGCGCAGGATGGAACCGATCACGTTGACGGGCATCGCACGGCGGCGCTCGTCATCAGCGCGCACAATAAGCCGCACCTCGTCGACGATCACTTCTACAGTCAAGCGAGTATCTTGCATACGATCGAATTGATCTTCGGGCTTACACCGATGACGGTGTTCGATCAGATCGCACCGCCGATCGTCTATCCCTTTCAACCGCCCGCAGATCTTCGGCCGTACGATACCGTCCCTAATCGCGTTCCGCTCGACGCCATCAACCCGCGTACAACTGCCTCCAAGATGTTCGACGATCGCGAGGATGCTGAGGATCCCGAGCTGGCGCGTGAGATTCTACGTCAGAATTCCCTCGAAGAACGTCCGTAACATCGTTGCAATGAGCGGTTCGACCGGCGTTTCCGGAAACGACGGACACGTCAGTTTCAGACTTACGATGCCGTGCACGCAAACCCAGAATGTATCTGCGATGCCGCGGATCGACGCTTCGTCGCGCGCATCAATTGCGCCGGACTGCGCTAGTATTGCGATCGGTTCGACGAGTGCGAGATAGGCTTGCGTTCCGGGAGCGTTCTGGTCTGGCTCTTCCAACAGCGCGCGCGTGATCTCCGGATCTTCCATGAACATCAGGCGATACGTCTGCGGATTGTTCAACCCGAAATCGACGTAGGCGCGCGCAATCGCTTCGAGCCGCGTGCGTGGATCTTTGATCGAACGTGCCGGCGCGAACGCCTCGAGCAGCTGTGCGAATCCTTCTCCGCTGACCGCGACGGCAATGGCGTCGCGGCTTTGAAAGTACTGGTAGATCGCGGCCGGCGAATACTCGACGGCTTCTGCAATGCGCCGCATCGTGAGGGCATGGTAGCCTTCGTTGACCACGATCTCTCGCGCGGCGTCGACGATCTGCGACCGCGTCTCCTCGCGCTGGCGCGCCCGCCGCTCTGCTGCTCCCATGCCTTAACCATAGCGCTTGACAAACTGAACGGTCAACAGTAAAGTGAACATTGTTCAGTAAACGTTGTTCAGAAATTGAACGTCGTTCAGAAAGGCCGGTATCATGGCTACAATCGCATTGATCGGAGGAACCGGCGCGGTCGGCCGGGCTATCGCGGACGTCCTCCGCCAACAGGGGCGCACCTATCGAGTCATTGGGCGTTCGGAAGCATCGCTACGCAAGTCTTTCGGAGCCGATCCGCTTGCCGAGATTGCGACCTGGAATGCGGATGCGGAGTCGGCAAAGGCGGCACTTGAAGGCGTCGAGACGGCGATCTATCTCGTCGGCGTCCCGTACGACCATTTCGAATTGCACCCGAAGCTCATGCGCGCAACCCTTGACGGCGCGATTGCCGCGGGCGTGAAGCGCCTCCTGCTCATCGGAACCGTGTATCCGTACGGCTTGCCGCGGACGCACACGGTCGACGAATCGCATCCGCGCGAACCGCACACGTTCAATGCAAAGATGCGCAAAGAGCAAGAAGATATGCTGCTTGCCGCGCACGGGCATGGAATCGAAACGGTCGTGCTGCGGCTTCCCGATCTCTACGGTCCGGGCATGGAGAAGAGTTATCTCACCGCGCAATTCGAAAACGCGCCGCAAGGCAAACGTTCGACGATCATCGGTCCGATCGACGTGCGTCACGAGTGGGCATTCATTCCGGACGCAGCACGCGTCGTCGTGCGAGTGCTCGACGAGCCGCGCGCGTACGGCACTTTCTGGAATTACGCGGGACCGGGTGAGATCACGCAGCGCGAATTCTCCGATAAAATCTATGCCGCGTGCGATAAGAAGCCCAATTACTTCCTGGTCAACAAAACGGTGCTGCAACTCTTCGGATTATTCAACCCGGAAATGCGAAAGCTCGCCGAGATGAACTATCTGATGAGCGATCCCGTCATTATGAACGACGACCGGCTCCGTAGTTTACTCGGCGAACTTCCGAAAACGAGCTACGACGAGGGAATTCGCCTTACACTCGAAGGTCAGGCGAATACGTCAACGGCTTCACACAGCGCTTGAAGTTGCGCCGGCTGCCGTCGCTGCTTCTTCCTTGCCGACGAGACTGCTCTTGCGGCTGTAGAGGAAGTAGACGACTAATCCGATCGCGAGCCAGACGAGGAACGCAAACCACGGAAGCGGGATGCCGAGCACGTAATCAACGTCGATCTTAAAGCCGAACGCTTTCGCCATGAGCGGCGACCAGAACGGCGCAAACAGCAAGAGTCCAGACAGAATCGCCGAGGTGACAGGAACGAGGTATGGACCGCCTGGCACTTCGTACCCACGTGTGGACGGATACTTCTTGCGAAGAATCGGAAGAGAGATCGACACGAGCACGAACGCGAAGAGCGTACCCATGTTCGTCAGTTCGCCGAGAATGCTGATTGGCGTCAGCGAGCCTGTGACGGCGATCAGGATCGTGAAGATCACCGTCGTGACCGCGGGCGTACGGAACTTCGGATGCACCTTCGAGAAGACCGACGGCAACAGACCGTCGCGCGACATCGCAAAGAAGACGCGCGTCTGTCCGAACATCATCACGAGGAGTACCGTCGTAAGACCGGCGATCGCGCCGAGCGCGATCAGTGCGCTAGCCCACGGCAGGCCGACCTGATCGACGGCGTACGCCACCGGCTGCGGGACGTTGAGATGCGTGTAGTTGACCATGCCGGTGAGGATCGCCGCGACGATGATGTAGAGCACGGTGCAAATCGCCAAGCTGCCGATGATGCCGATCGGCATGTCCTTTTTCGGATTCACCGACTCCTCGGCTGCCGTAGATACGGCGTCGAAACCAATATACGCGAAGAAGACGAAGAAGGCTCCGAAGAACGTGCCGCCGAGCGTGTACGGGAAGTATGGCGTCCAATTCGCCGAGTTGACGTGGCCGACGCCGATCGCGATAAAAAAGAGGACGATACAGACCTTGATCGTCACGATGATATTGTTGACCACCGCCGACTCGCGCGTTCCGCGATAGAGTAAGAACCCGATCAGCAGAATGATGCAAAACGCCGGCAGATTCATGATGCCGTGCAACGGTTCTCCGCTCGGACCTGTGTCGAACGGATTGTGCATGAGATATTGAGGAATCTGAAATCCGAAGATGTTCTTGACGACGGTGTAGAAATAGCCGGACCAGCCGACGCTTACCGTCGCCGCGCCGAGCGCGTATTCCAGCACCAAGTCCCAGCCGATGATCCATGCGACGAACTCACCGAGCGAAGCGTACGCGAATGTGTAGGCGCTGCCGGCAATCGGCACGCGGCTGGCGACCTCCGAGTAACAGAGCGCGGCAAAGGCGCTGACGAAACCCGCGACGATGAACGAGATCGTCAATGACGGGCCCGTGTATTTCGCGGACGCGACACCGGTAAGAACGAAGATGCCCGTCCCGATGATGGCGCCGATGCCCATGGCAATCAGCGATACCGGTCCGAGCGTCTTCTTGAGGCTATGTCCTTGCTCTTGGGTCTCAGCGAGGAGACGGTTGAGCGGCTTAACTCGTTGTAGCAGCATTAAGGCTGCGAAATACCGTTATTAAGGCGTCTTCACCTGGTAAATCGCGGCTAGATTGCGTTAAACCATCCGAGTCCCGATATAGAGGCCCCGGCCGGTAAGCCCATGGGCATCGTAGTCGAGCCGGAAGCGCGCCTTGGCGAAGGCGTTCCGGTACTCGTCGTCGGTGAAGAGCATCAGACGATGCGGTTCGTTGAATGTCCGCACGCCGTCGCGCGCCGCCACCATATAGTTGTAATGAAGGATCGATGCGTTGCCGTCGCGGCGACTCACGCTCATGCGCGCGACTTTCAGGTCCGGTTCGTCAGCAAACCGAGCGTCGACGAGACCATCCTTCCAGTCGCTCGGGCGAAGCCACGGTTCCACGATTGCGACACCACCGGGTTTGAGATGACGATAGAGCGTCTCGATCGTTTGGTCGAGAAGGCGAACGTTCGGGACATAGCCGATTGAACCGAAGAGCGAGACAATCGCGTCGAAGCGACGGTCGAGATTGAAGCCGATCATGTCCTGGCAGTGGAAGGCCGCCTTCGGAACACGTGCTTGCGCGATCGCGAGCATCGCGCGATCCACGTCGAGTCCTTCGCAGTCGTACCATTGCTGCAACTGCTCGATGTGACGCGCCGTTCCGCACCCGACGTCGAGCAAGTGGCGACCGTCAGAGCTCTTGCGCGTTTCGATGATCTCGTGAATGACGCTCGCTTCGTGCGCGTAGTCCTTTCCGCGCGCAGTTTGAATTGCGTCGTAATATGCAGCTGAACGGGCGTAGATCGACATGTCGCCTCCAGACTGCGAACCGCCGCACCCGCATTCCTACCAGGCGAGCGGGCTTTTGATGAGCGGTTAGCGCACGAACGGAATGCTGAGCGGGTAGTGGTACCCCTTTACGTCGCTCGCGCGCGCGCAGCCGAGAACGCAAAGGATCACGTTGAGGACGGCAAGCGCAACGTACGCGGCTACGATCGTCGGAAAAAGCACCGGGAATCGTCCGCCGCCGCCCGCTCCGATTGCTGCGAGCAGCGCGATGAAGCAGAACGTAAAGATGGTCCAGGTGATTTGAAAATTGAGCGCCGTGGCGGCGTGTGCGCGCGCAAACGGCTTGCTCGGATCGTTGCGCACTTTCAACCATACGAGCAGCGTTGCAATGAGATTGGCGAACGGAATATTCGTGAAAATGAGGAGACCTGCCGCATTCGCGTAGATCGCCCAGTTTCGATCATCGGTATCGACCCCAGGAATCATCGCTGCGGGCTTGGAGCTTGGCGCTGTATGGCCCTTTCCGCTTTCGCGCCGCCTTTTCTCGGAATGCTTCGTTGCTCATCGGTCACGAAGCTACGGCTTCGCTCCCTCTTCGCGCCTCGTCTTCCGAGAAAATTCGGCACGAAATCGGAAACGACCATACAGCGACAAGCTCCGGAGCTTCGGTGCAAAATGGCCTCCGTAGCATTGTGCCGAAGGCGAACGCCATTGCATTATGACGACGAGTTCGTATGACGTCTTGATTCTCGGCGGCGGGAACGCCGGCTGCGCGGCGGCCTTGGCGGCGGCGCGTCACGGCGCGCGCGTTTTACTCGTCGAGCGATACGGTTTTCTCGGCGGTACCGCGACTGCATCGATGGTCGGACCGTGGATGACATTCCATTCTGGTGACGATCGAATCGTCGGCGGTATCGCGCAAGAGATCGTCGAGCGGCTGGTTCGGCGCGGCGGCTCGCCCGGCCACATTCACGATTCGTCGGATTACGTTCCGACGATCACGCCGTTCGATCCGGAAATCCACAAAGCGCTGCTCTTCGAGATGATGCGCGAAGCAGAGGTCGATCTGCTGCTTCACGCGTGGTTCCTCACGGCACTGGTCGAGGACGATCGCGTCACCGGAGCAAACGTCGCTACGGTCGGCGGTGGACGCAGTTACCGCGCGCGAGTGGTGATCGATGCGACCGCTGACGCCTACGTTGCATTTGCCGCGGGCGTTCCCACGCAAAAAGGCGACGAACGCGGTCGTGTCCAGCCGGCTAGCCTCATGTTTCGTCTGAGTCACGTCGACCTCACGAAAACCGCTACGTACGTGCGCATGCATGCCGATCAAATGCGAACGTCGCTCAAAGCGCACGAGCGCACGGCGCCCGCGCTTACCGCCGTAGCGGGCCTCTACGATCTGTGGGAAGAGGCCAAACGCGACGGCATGGTCGATATACCACGCGAACTCGTGTCGTTCTTTGTCTCGCCGTATCCCGACGAAGTGACGGTAAACATGACGCGCGTGACCAACATCGATCCGCTCGATCCTGACGATTTGACCCGCGCGGAAGTCGAAGCGCGTTTGCAGGTGATGCAGTTGTTGCGCTTCTTCCGCGAACGCGTACCGGGATTTGAAAACGCGCGTATCGCTGCGACCGGCGCACAAGTCGGCATTCGCGAATCACGTCGCATCGTTGGCCGCTACACACTCACTGCCGAGGACATCCTGCAGGGACGTCATTTCGATGATGCGGTGGCGCGTAGTGCATACCCGATCGACATTCACAATCCGAGCGGCAGTGGAACGACGACGCACCGGCTTGCGCCAGGCGCGAGTTACGAAATACCGTATCGCTGCCTGGTTCCAATAAATCGCGAGCAGTTGCTAGTTGCGGGCCGTTGCATTTCAACGACGCACGAAGCGCTTGCATCAACACGCCTTACGCCGACCGTCATGACGCTTGGTCAAGCAGCCGGAACTGCGGCCGCGCTCGCGAATGAGCGCAACGTAAATGTAAGCGCTGTGGAGGGCGATGAACTGCGCCGTGTGTTGATAAACGACGGCGTCGATTTACGGAGAACCCTTTGAATACAGCTTTGAAATTGGCACGTGAATACGGCATTACCGTCGCATTCGCAGACCTCGGCGATTGGGGCGTCGACGAATTGCGTTCCGAATACGATCCTTCAGGCCCGACGATTCGCATCAACTCGCGCGTCGCAGAACAGATGACCTCGGCGGAGCTCGGCGAGTTTATCGTCATTGCGGTCGGACACGAACTCTATCACCATCGCGAAGCAATCGGCGAAATTTCACGTTTGGAAGAGCGCAGAGATCGCGAAATCGCTGCGAACGACTTCGCGCGCAGATTGCTCGAACTTCGGTAGACGCGTGCTCTTCGCCGGCATTGATGCGGGTCAAACGTCGACCACTGCGGCGATCGGCGGCAGCGACGGGCGTACGATTGCCTTCGGATACTCAGGTCCTGCCGACGAAATCGGCGCCGATGCGCAATCGACGCGGTTGCGCGATGCACTTGAAGGCGCAATCGCCGATGCGCTCCGCAATGCGAATCTTTCGCCGGAAACGCGATTCGACGCGATCGTGGCGGGCGTATCCGGCTATGAAGGACGCGTGTACGGACAAGAGCCGCGTTTACCCGGCGATCGCGTGAAACTCGTCCATGATACGGTCATTGCGCACGCGGGCGCACTCGGTGGAGAGCCCGGTGTTGTCGTTATTGCAGGAACAGGTTCTGCCGCATATGCTGTTTTCGGCGACGGGAGCTCGCACTTCGAAGGTGGCTGGGGATACCTCTTCGGCGACGAAGGCAGCGCGTTTTGGATCGGGCGCAGTGCGATATCGCTCGCAGCGTATCACGGCGACTGTGAAGGAACGCGCGCGTTGTTGAGTTTTTTCGACGTCCATACGCTGCGCGAACTCGTGCGCGCTTTTTATGTCGGCGAGGTGACGCGCGCGAGTCTTGCATCGTTCGCTCCCGTTTGCATCGAGGCGGCGAAGAATAACGAAGGATGCCCGTGTCTGTGCGACCCGCCTGTTGCCGCCGCGCGCGAACTCGCGCGTCTGGCGTCGCGAGCTGCGCGAGGACGCGCGGATGCGTCGCGCGTTGCTTTCGTCGGTGGGTTGATCGCTGATCCGTGGCTACGCGATCGCATCGCGGAGTCGCTCGAGCAAGAATTTCCGTCTGCGACCATTGTCGAACCTCAAGGAGAACCGGTCGACGGCGCCCTTGTGTTGGCGCGGCGCGCATGAATTCAATCCTCGAATCACTGCGCGGTGGTCTGATCGTCTCCGTGCAAGCGTGGCCCGGCTCTGCGATCGACGATCCGTACGTACTTG
>JAMXLG010000106.1 GCA_024281135.1 Vulcanimicrobiia bacterium
AGACCGAACAAACCGTCTTTACCTTCAAACGCATAACCTTCGCGAGGCGTGGGAATTGCCGGTGTGTACAGCGTCGTGCGGAAGCCGTTACACACGTTGCAGTTGAAGTTGTTGTAGTACGACGCCGCTTGCGTGAAGAACGGCCGGACTTCACTGTACGTGCGCTGATACACGGTCGGCGAAATCGATTGTTGATCGAGTTCCACGTTCGAATAATCCGGATGCAGCGTTCCGAAAAATGCGGCCGTCGGCGTAACAGGGATCGAAAAATCCGCGCCCATGCGCGACGTCGATCCGCCGGCGGATTCCGCCGCAATCGAACCGAGCCCGTAAAGTGCGGCGCGGGGCCTGGGGATCGGCGCCTTGGCGACGAGCGGGACGGAAACGTTACCGGCGCGCGCCGCGTCGTCCGGCTGCGTCTGCGACGTCTCGTACGACCACACGTCGAGATCGCCGCTCGCGCGTTCGTAACGTATGAATTGCATCCGCCACGTGCCTGCTTTTGCACCGTGAATGACGCTGAGCGGGATCGCCATCGTCACCGTGTAGCCGTCGCTACGAATCGTTCCTTCCGATTGCCAATCGGGAGCAAACGCGGCGTTTTCGGTCGATGCTTCATTGTGCGCGCCGGCCGGATTCGATTCGAATTGATATTCGAAGCCGCCGGGACCAGTAGGCCATAAATCCACCCACACGGCGTCGTCGTTGCTCCACGAGATGCCGCCGTTCGCATTGCTTCCGCCGGTGATCAAGTCGTCGCCGTGCTGCGTCGCGATTATCGATGTGTGTTGTTCGGCATCGAAACGCACGTAGAACATCTTTCCGTCCGTTGTAAAGTGAACGGTCGTGTTGTCACCGGCGGGGCGTCCATGCGCGACGTCCCATTTCAGCGAAATCGATTGTTGCGGCCACGCCGATTCGGCGGTTGAGCTGGGCGCAAGAAGGGGAGCCGTCTGCGTGACGGGGACTGAGAGAGATAGCACGGGAGAACTCCTAATTCGTTGTGCGAAGCGTGCGCGTGATCCAACTACTAAGGGTCATGAAGTACGCGGGCGACTGCGGCGTCTCGGTTTTTATCGCTTCCGGGGCTGCATCGGCCATGCGCTCCGGAACCGGAGGGACCATCATCAAATGATTAGCGTTCGGGATCACCGCATAGGCGATGTTGTCATGCGTCGCGGCAACGCTTCGAAGCGACGCGACGGTTTGAACGACGGGAATCCACGGATCGGATGATCCCAAGATAAAGAGCATTGGAATCTTCACTTGCTCGACCGCAGTCATCGGATTGTCATCCATCTGCGTGCGCCACGTTGATTCCGACGGACCTTTGAGTTGCGCGACCGTCGGCATGTACATGTACTGATACCACGGCCGGTTTTCGATCTTTGTAATCGCGGCAACGGCATCAGCGCGCGAGTTGGTGCCGCGCAAGTATCCGGTCCACATCTTTCGTGCTTGCATCATGTCTTGCACGTCGGAGTTCGCGTAGCCGAGAACGTCGAGACGATTCGAATCGGCAAACTCCATTTGCGACTCGGGTGACGTGAGCGGTGCCGAAACCGCTATTGCAAACGACGCGCTGCGGTCGCGCACTGCGGCGAACGTCGCGAGCCATCCGCCTTGGCTGATGCCCCAATACCCCACGCGTTTTGCGTCGATTTGCGGAAGTGCACGGAGCGTGCGTGCTCCGGCGATACCGTCGTCTGCTAGGGTCTCGTATGGGACCTCCGGAGATCCGGTTGATGCCCCGGTACCGCGGCGATCGTATACCAATACCGCGATACCGAGTTGCGTAAGGCCGTCACGCAGATGTCGATAGAGCGGCGTCGCGGCCAGCGGTTCGGAGGCGCCGTGGTATACGACGACCGCCGGTACTGGATGATCGGAAGCGGGGAGGTACAAGGTTCCTTTCAACGTCGCGCCGGCGTTGACGAACGTAACGGATTTCGTGGCGACTTCCGTGGAGGGAGGTGCTGACCACGGAAGCGTCACCGCGAGAACGAGCGCGAAAGTCAACAAGGGAAACTCCTAAGCTTCAAACTAATTACTTAAGAGTTTACCGGAAACGACTCTTGGAGTCAACTAACGAATTAGTTATTTTGGTTCAAGGTAGAGGGCGCGGGCGTCATAGTCGATCGTCATCCGAAACTCGGGGTAGACGTCGCGGCCCAGGATGCCGTCGTAGCGGCTTTCCGGCAAATATGGCGGGGCCGCAGCCGCCACGATGGCGGTCATCTGCATGATCCGCACGCCGCCGAAGTCCATCGGCTTCGTCCGGTACTCTTGTTCCTGGGTCGGAGCCGCGCCAATGCCTATCGTGATACTCTGCTCGGGAGTGAGTGGCCGCCCGACGATGACCGCGCGTGCGAAGTTCGGGAACAGAATCGTGCGCTGCGATCCCGTATCGAGCAACAGCGTGGCTTCTTTTCCACCGAACCACGCGTGCACGCGCGCAACACCGTACAGGTCAATTGGAGTCGGCGCAACGTGGGTCGAAGCCGGATCGAATGAATGATTCGGGTAGACGACGACTTCATGGTGCGGGTAGTCGAGCGTCACAACGTTCGATTGAAAGAACGGCGTCCCGATCAAACCCGAGACGTGAACGCCGCCGTCATTGTATCCGTACCGCCCGAGAAGACCGAAACGCGCACCACTTGCATGTAACGTGCCGATATCAACGTCTGCCGTTGCCGTCCGGTTCGCAACGTCGACCGTCATTCCGGCGGCTGCGGCGGCACCCGCATCGATGAAGAGCCCGTTGGTTCCCGTGTCGAGATGAAACCACAAGGTGTGCCCGTTGATCGTCGCGGCAACGAGAATCCGCCCCGGAAACCGCGAGGGAATCACTTGAGGCGTCATAGCTGCACATGTAAACAGCGGTGTCGAGAGCAACGCCGCAAGCAAAAGGTGCAGAACCATCTCTTTATTTTTTCGGCAGAATCCTCGCCGGATTTCCTGCGACCCGCTCACCCGGCGGGACGTCCTTGGTCACGACCGATCCCGCGCCAGTGAGGGCGCCGTCGCCGATCGTGCGCGGTGCGACGATCGAGGTGTTCGACCCGATCGACACGTTCTTGCCGATGGTCGTGCGATTCTTATTCTTTCCGTCGTAGTTGCACGTGATGGTGCCGGCGCCGATATTGCTCTCTTCGCCAATCGATGCATCGCCGAGATACGAGAGGTGCGCCGATTTCGCGCCTTTCGCATATTCCGAGTTCTTGATTTCGACGAAATTACCGACGCGGTTGTCGCCCGCGAGCCTTGCATGCCCACGAACGTGCGCGAACGGACCGATGAGCGAATCGTCGCCGATTTCGCTTTCGGCAATGACACTTTCACGGATCGTCACGTCGTTCCCGATCTTTGCATCGGAAATCCGAGTATGCGGACCGACGACGCAGCGTTCGCCGATCTCGGTCAAGAGCGAGATGCTCGTGCCGGGATAAATGACTGTGTCGCGTCCAATGGTCAACTCAGGCTCGAGATACGTGGTATCCGGATCGATAATGGTGACCCCGTCGCGCATATGCTGTGCGCAGATGCGCGCGTTCATCTCTCTGCGCGCTAGCGCGAGTTCTGCGCGGTCGTTGATGCCGAGCACGTGCAGGTGGTCGCCGCAAAGCACAGGCCGAACGCGTTTGCCCTGGCGCACGAAATGCTCGACGGTATCCGTCAGGTAGTATTCGTTCTGCGCGTTGTCGTTTTTCAGCTGTGCGACCGCATCGCGCAGGTCGTCTTCCGCGAATGCGTAGATGCCCGCGTTCATTTCGTCGATCTCGAGCTCTTGTGGCGACGCGTCACGCACTTCGACGATGCGCTCGACGTCATGTCCTTTGCGCACGATACGTCCGAAATTCGACGGTAGCGGCATCTTGACGGTGACGAGCGCCATCGCCGCTCCGTGCGCGCCATCCGATTCGAGCGACCCCATCATGCCGCGGAAGATTTCATCCGTAACGAGCGGCATGTCGCCGTACGCAACGATGATCCGTCCTCCGCTTTGCGCGTCCATAGCCTCGAGCGCGACCTTGACTGCATGACCGGTGCCGAGCTGTTCCCTTTGCACGACGCTGCGCACGTCGAATTCGCCGATTCGTGACTCGAGTTCATCGTTCGTCACCACCAGGATGTCGCTGATGCCGGAACGCCGCAGGGCTGCGATCGTATACCACAGCATCGGCCGGCCGCAGAGTTCGTGCAGAACCTTCGGCGTCGCACTCTTCATTCGCGTGCCTTTGCCGGCAGCGAGAACGATCGCGCGTACAATCATCTAATGCAGCACCTCGAGCGCATTTTCGAGACGACGCAGCGATTCTTGTGGTCCGAGAATCTCCATGTCGTCAAAAAGAGGAAGTGCCGTTGGGCTGCCGGTGATTGCGATGTAGAAGAGGCGTGCCACGTCTTTGAATTTCACTCCTAGGTTCGCCGAAGTCGTTTTAAATGTTGCGCCTATCTGCTCTTGGTTCCAGCGATCACCGTCCAGCGTCAACAGTGCATCGATGCTTCCACGGAGCGCGAGCTTCGCCTGATCAGCCGAGAGCTTCGGCAACTCGAGATCACGCTTCGAGAGCTCTGGACGGTTGACTAAAAAATCGATCGCCGGACCGAAGTCTGCAAGGGTCTCGAGGCGCGACATCGCGATCGAGGCGATGTGCTTGCGCTGAGATTCCGGCACGGCTGCTGGCCACACGAACCCGTAGTCGTCAAGCAACTGCATGAAGCTCTCGACCGTGCGGTTACGCATCCACTGCCCGTTGAGCCACGTCAACTTCGGAATGTCGAAGACGGGACCGCCCAGCGCGATTGTCGTAAGATCGAAGCGCTTGGGTTCGGAGAGCGTCTCGAGCAAAGGCGCCCCGATCAGCTGCGGATCATCGTTGCGCGAATCGACGAGGATCGCGAGAAAATTCATCAAGGCTTGCGGGATGAACCCACGCTCGCGATAGTAGAGAATGCTGGTCGGATTTTTGCGCTTGCTGAGTTTGGTACGATCGGGATTGCGCAGCAGCGGCAGATGACAGAGCTGCGGCGCGTCCCACCCGAAGTACCGGTACAGAAGCAAGTGTTTCGGTGCCGAGCTGATCCACTCTTCACCGCGGATCACGTGCGTGATCTCCATTAAATGATCGTCGATCACGTTCGCAAGATGATACGTCGGAAAACCGTCGGCTTTCATCAGGACTTGCATGTCGACCGTCTTCCAGTCGACGGTGATCGTGCCGCGCAACAGGTCTTCAAACACACAGGCACCGGACGACGGAACCTTCATCCGAATCACGTAGGGCTCACCCGCGGCCTCGCGGCGCGCGACCTCTTCCGCCGTGTACGTGAGGCACAAGCCGTCGTAATGCGGCGGCATCTTTGCAGCGCGCTGCGCCTCGCGCATTTCTTCCAAACGCTCCGGCGTGCAAAAGCACTTGAACGCATCGCCTTGATCGAGCAGCTGCTGCGCGTGCTTGCGATAGATCTCAGAGCGTTCACTTTGGCGGTACGGGCCGTGCGGTCCGTGGATATCCGGGCCTTCATCCCATGAAAGCCCGAGCCAATGCAGCGAATCGAGAATCGCATCTTCGCTCTCGCGCGTGCTACGCACCTGATCGGTATCTTCGATGCGCAGAAGAAATTCGCCGCCATTGCTCTTGGCGAAACAGTAGTTCACCAGCGCGACATATGCCGTGCCAACATGAGGGTCGCCCGTCGGAGACGGAGCGACCCGCGTGCGTACTTTCATTCCTTTAATCCTGAGCCTGTCGAAGGGCCTAACCGACTAACTCGCGACGCTTGCCACACTCCGCTTCGACGAAATCGATGATTTCTTGCAGCGGCGCCCCTGGCGTAAACACCGCTTTGACGCCGAGCTTACGCAATTCGTCCGCGTCTTCCGGCGGAATGGTTCCTCCGCCGAAAAAGACGACGTCCTCGGCGCCTTGCGCTTTGAGTTGCTCGAGCACGAGCGGGAAAAGCGTCATATGCGCGCCGGAGAGAATCGAAAGACCGATTCCATCGGCGTCTTCTTGGATCGCTGTTTGCACGATCTGCTCCGGCGTCTGAAAGAGGCCGGTATAGATCACTTCCATACCCGCATCGCGCAACGCGCGAGCAATGACTTTCGCGCCTCGATCGTGACCGTCGAGGCCGGCTTTAGCGATGACGATGCGTAGTGGTCGGTTGGCCATAGATTCCTTTGCGATGAAGTTCCTCGGCCAGGCGCAACGCTTCTTCGAACTTGCGCTTGACCTCGGCAAGCGTGCGACGCACGCGATGCCGTTCGAATTCGTTCTTTATTCTCATTAGAAGACAGAACGCTCCGTATATCTCCCGTACACCTCAACCATCGCCTCGACGATCTCGCCTTCCGAGCAGTAGGCGTTCACGCAGTCGATGAGGTGCGGCATCAGGTTATCGTGTTCATCGCGGCAGGCCGCTTGCAGACGATCGAGCGTTTGTTGGACCTTGCCGTTGTCGCGGCTCGCGCGCAGCTCTTGCAGCGAACGTGCTTGCCCTTGTGCAACCTCTTCCGTGATCTTGAGGAGATCCATATCGAGTTGATCGCCCTCGCGTTCGAAGTAGTTGACGCCGACGATGATACGGTCTTTGGTTTCGATCGAACGCTGATAGCGATAGCTCGCTTCAGCGATCTCTTTTTGGAAGAAGCCCGCTTCGATTGCGTCAATGACGCCGCCGTACTCTTCAATTTGCTGGAAGTATGTTTCGGCTTGGCGCTCCATCTCGTCGGTAAGCGCCTCGACGAAATACGAACCGCCCAACGGGTCGACGACGTTCGTCACGTTGGTTTCGTACGCAAGCACCTGTTGCGTACGCAGCGCGATTTCAACCGATTTTTCGGTCGGAAGCGCGAGTACTTCGTCCATCGAGTTCGTGTGCAGCGATTGCGTACCACCGAGTACCGCCGCCATCGCCTCGTATGCGACGCGAACGATGTTGTTCTCCGGCTGTTGCGCGGTCGCGCTGCAACCCGCGGTTTGCGTGTGAAAACGTAGCTGCCACGACTTCGGATTCTTCGCGCCGTAGCGTTCGCGCATGCGCTTGGCGTAGATGCGGCGCGCCGCGCGGAACTTGGCGATCTCTTCAAAGAAATCGATGTGCGAATTAAAGAAGAACGACAGACGCGGCGCAAACGAATCAACGTCGAGCCCGCGCGCCATCGCCGCTTCGACGTACGCGAAGCCGTCCGCAAGCGTGAACGCGAGTTCTTGTGCGGCCGTCGAACCCGCTTCGCGAATGTGATAGCCGGAGATCGAGATCGTGTTCCACTTCGGCATTTCGGCCGTGCAGAATTCGATCATGTCGACGATCACGCGCATGTGCGGACGCGGCGGGAAGATCCACTCCTTCTGCGCGATGTATTCTTTGAGAATATCCGCTTGAATCGTTCCGCCGAGTGCGGTACGCGGAATGCCCTTCTTCTCGGCTGCTGCGATGTATTGCGCCACTGCAATTGCTGCGGGTCCGTTGATCGTCATCGACGTCGTGATGTCGCCCATGTCGATGCCGTCGAAGAGCTGCTCCATGTCGCGCAGTGAGTCAATCGCCACGCCGCACTTGCCGACTTCACCACGCGCCTGCGGCGCGTCGGAGTCGTAGCCCATCAGCGTCGGCATGTCGAACGCGACGGAGAGTCCGTGCTGGCCTTGCGAGAGCAGAAAGTGATACCGCTCGTTGGTCTGTTTGGCGTTACCGAAACCCGCGAACTGGCGCATCGTCCAGAGGCGATCGCGGTAGCCGTTTTTGTGAATGCCGCGAGTGTACGGATATTCTCCCGGCGGCACATTGGTATGGGTGACGTCTTCGGGCTCGTAGACGGTCTTCTCCGGCACGTCGGAAATAGTGCGGTCGATGGCTCCCGAACCCGGTCCCGTCCGCAAATACCCCGGCTCCGTCTTCGCCCCGGATCCGTTGGGGCGGTCGATCATCTTAGCCAAGCTGGAACTTCCTCTTAATAGGGATGTCAGAAGTGCTATTCTCCCAAACCCTGGGCCGCCCCGCAAGTGAAGAGGTCGCGGCCGAACAGCGTTATACTAAGTATTGACGAATATAAGCATTACCTTTTATAATGGGCACATGGAGGTCTTTGCGGCCATTGCCGACCCGACTCGGCGGCACATTCTCGAGCTGCTCGCGAACGGTGAGCGATCCGCCGGCGACCTTATGCGCGAGTTCACGCTGACTCAGCCCGCCTTCTCACAGCATCTTCGAGTTCTGCGCGAAGCGGGTTTGGTACGCACACGGCGGGACGCGCAACGCCGGATGTACTCGATCGATGGTCGTGGGTTTGCCGCGATGGACGCATGGCTTTCACGCTACAGCGCTTTCTGGAGCACGCATCTCGACGCGCTGGAACGCGCACTTCACGATGAGGACGAGCAACAATGAGCGACCAGGCTACCATCGTTGACCGAAACACCTTGACATTGGTGCGTCAGCTACCCGGGCCGATCGAACGCGTATGGGCTTATCTCACGGACCCGAAGTTTCTCGTCAAATGGTTTTCGGACGGAATTGTCGCGGATGTAGTTGGCGGCGAAGTGCGCTTCGATATGGGAGCGACGGGGCGAGTTACCGCCTTCGAACCACCGCATCTTCTCGAATACACGTGGAACGAACTCGAAAAATCTCGCGGTCCGATTGTCAATTCGCTAGTACGTTGGGAACTTTCCGAAAATGCTAACGGCGTACGATTAACGCTGACACATTCGCGGCTTTCCGAGATCGAAGTACGCTTCCACAGTGCGGGCTGGCATGCGTTTCTTCATCGCCTTTCCGCGTTCGTTGATGGGCGCGCGCCGGAACCGCTCGGCGAACTCTTCGCCCGATTCTATTCCGAATATGGAATCACGCCAAAGGTCGTTGTTGGAAACCACGCGTCGGTTCGTGTGCCCCGCAGCGCTCAGGATGGGATTCGCCGATTCTATCGAGACGTTCTTGGCGGCACCTTCACGGAACAGGGTGACGACAAAGACGTTCTGCGACTGGGAGACAACTTTTTCATTCCGTTTCTTTACGGCGATTTTCCGGATGAAAGCGACTTTTTACGAACGGCAAAGGCGGTGTGGTTGGAGCTCAAATCCGACAACGTCGACGAAATGCGGCGCAAAATTCTCGACTTCGGTGTTCTCAAACTCGACGTACCGGACGAGCACCTGTATTTTCAAGCGCCGGGTGGTCAAGTGTGGCGCCTGGTCGGAATCGACGAAGACCTATCCAAATACGAAGGCAACGTCGTTCTTCCGGCGTCGTCGGCGGAGTTCTTGAAAACGCTTGACGCACGATGACTTCGTTACGTAGGCGGCTTGTTGAAAAGATACCCGAGGTAATCCGGCTGGTGTTCGCGGACGCGCTTCGCATATGACGGTTCGTCGAATAGCCAGTCAGGTAACGCGTCGGGGAACGCCATCTTTACGACCTGCAGTTGCCGATAGACCCCCGTGCGCATTCCCGGCGCATGATAGACTGCGATCCAGCTCGAGGCGATTCGATAGTTTCCTACTGTCACGAAGTCGACCGTGAGATCGGCTTCGCCGCCGACGATTTGTACGTCGGGCGGCTGAACGTAAGCGGCGCGCCACACATCGTACGTCGACGTATCAATCCACAGATCGCGAATCTGATTCTGTTCGGGATCGCGGCGCGGGTGCAATGTAATGTGGTACAGGTTGTGCCCTTCGATCGTCTCTACGCCGGTCGTCTTGACGTCATAGAGATGGCCGCGAGAAGAAACCACGGCAATCGTTTTTAGCGTCGATTCGAGATCGTTGGCCTGCGGTTGAGCCGTTGCGCCCGGCGAGGGACTTGCAACCGTTCCGCTCGGAGTCGGCGTAGCGATCGCCTCGTGTACCGAACGCGAAAGCGGGCCAACGAAGGCGCGATAGATTTGCGCGTCGGGAAGATTCGTACCGGTCGGAAGCGCGACGTCGTTCATCATCTCGTCCGAACCGCGGAATGCAACGCGTCGATAGGCGCCGTTTTCTTCGATTACATAGACCACGTATGGTGGCGTCCCGTACGATCGTAGACGGGTGAGGGCCTTGAACAGAATATCGTTCGGCGGCGGCAATGAAGGCGTCGGTTGCGCGGCCGGCGTTTGCGCCAAGAGTGTTGCGGCTAAGGCGAACGTGAGAAGCATGCGAGGACCACGCACGATGACGCTCAAAAGTGACGCTCGATGTTCCAGCAAGCGATCTAGGTCCTTACGTTAATCCCTTGACTACGGCGCGTGGACGGCTCGGCTGTTCTTCTTCTTCGGCAATGTCACCGGTTGCGGTAAAGCGCCCGAGTACGACGTCTGCGGCCGCATACGGATCGAGGTCGACTCGAACGTCGTGCAATTCATGCTGCAGGCGCTTTTGAAGACGACCTAGCGCGAGTTGACGCACCTGATGCGTGAACGCTTCGCGGCGCTTCGTTTCGATTTCACCCGTTTCGTTCAAGTAGGCGACGTGCGCTTCAATCGCTTTCCAAAGGTCGTCGATGCCTTCGCCGGAGAGCGCTTGCGTCATGACGAGTTCGGGAACCCATCCGGTAAATTGAAGCATCTCCATCATGCCACGAATCTCACGCCGCATTTGATTCGCCATCGGGTGATCCGCTTTATTGACCACGAAGATGTCGGCAATCTCCATGATGCCGGCTTTGAGCACCTGAATGGAATCGCCGCTTCCCGGCTGCAGCGCGACGAGCGTCGTCTGCGCGAGCTCCGCGATTTCGATTTCGCTCTGACCGACGCCGACGGTTTCAATGAGCACGACATCGAGTCCGAATGCATCCATCAGCAGCGCAGCGTCGGCCGTCGCGCCGGCGAGACCACCCAAATGTCCACGGCTCGCCATCGAACGAATGAACACGTTGGGATCGACGAAATGCTCTGTGAGCCGAATGCGGTCGCCGAGCAACGCACCGTGCGAAAACGGCGAACTCGGATCGACGGAGATCACTCCAACGGTTTTTCCAAGCGAGCGCGCTTTGCGTACGAGCGCTGAAGAAAGGGTCGACTTCCCAACGCCGGGAGGGCCGGTCAATCCGATCGTGAGCGCGCGGCCCGTACGAGGATACAGGCGGCGAATCAGTTCCGCGCCCCGGCCGCTTTCCGCCCATGAAATTGCACGCGCGAGCCCGCGCGGCTGCCCATCATTGAAGTCGCGCAGAAGCGCGTCGATACCCAGAGTCGCCAAAGTACCCGATGGATTGTGGCCTCCGGCGAGACCCCCCTCCCCGGGTTTGAGCGTTCAGCGCAAACCCATTTTAGGAACCGACCGTAATCTCGATGCTTCCGTTGGAGGTGCGCGCGTTTGCCGAGCCTGGACCGGCACCGCTGCTCAAAGGATTACTGACGTGGCCGTTCGACGTGGACGCCTCCACGCGTGTCGTAAATCCGCTCGGCACGTGCAACCCGATGCGCCCGTTGCTCGTAAGGAGCGAAACGCGCGGCGGTCCGCCCGTAAGAATTGCAATCGTCGCATCGATCGAACCGTTTTCTGTATGCGCATCTACAACCGGACCGGCGCCTGCGATCTTGATTTCCCCGTTGCTCGTTGATGCTACGACCGGTGCGGTTACGCCCGACACCCCAATGCGTCCGTTGATGACGTCCACCTCGACGGGCCGCGTTGCCGGCACATGTACGGTCCAGTGAAACGACTCGCCCGAACTCGTATGAATCAGTCCAAAGAAATACGACTTCTTGGGACCGGTATAGACCGCGGTCACCTTTAGTGACGTTCCATCGTGCGAGATGTCGGCGTGAACGTCGCTCGCGTTCCCACCGCGTACCTCTTGATCGATGCTGATTTCCGGCTTATTCCACGCCTCGACGTCGACCGTCGAGCCAACCCACTGATTCGCAGCGGTTGTGGTAACGACGATCTTGGAAGCCGCGTTGACCGGCGTGCCGGCGATGGCAGCCGCAAAAATCAGTCCGACGATACTCATGCCGGGTATACATTCATGCCGGCCCCCGGGTTTCACCCGCGTATGTTGAAGTGAACGGTTATGCTCGCCGGCGCGCTGCTGGCCGCGTCGCTCGCGCTCACACCCGTGCAATCGCAAAAAATCGATGCCGCGGTCGCGCAGGTGATGGCGGCGGACCATATTCCGGGACTTTCGATCGGGGTCGCGCGCAAGGGGGACGTGCTCCTCTTACGCGGCTACGGCAATGCCCGCAGCGATAGCGTGTATCGCATCGGCTCCTTGACGAAACAATTTACCGCCGCGCTCGTGTTGCAACAGATCGAACGCGGAACGCTGTCGATGTCTACGACGACACACGGGGTAACGGTCGAAGAACTGCTCGCGCAGACGAGCGGTTTACCCACGTATACGAATGAGGGAGCGATGGTCGAGGCTGCGCTGGAGTCGCAACCCATATTCGAACCAGGCACGGAATTCGAATACAGCAACACGAATTATTACGTCTTGGGAACGCTGCTGGAATCAACGTTGCATGCATCGTTTACGTCGCTTCTGCAGACGAATATTTTGAATCCGCTCGGCCTTCACAACACGTCGCTGTCCGTCGCCGATTCGTCCGCGGGAATGTCATCGAACGCGAGCGACATTCTGACGTGGCTTGAAGCGCTGCGCGGCGGCCACGTCGTTTCCGATGCAGACTTTCAAAGGATGATGACGTCACAAACGTTGGCAGGCGGCGAACGGACGCACTATGGGTACGGCTTTTTCATTCGTAATTGGTATGGCTGGAAAACCGCAGAGCATTCGGGTTACGTCGATGGATCGAGTGCCGACGACGCGCTCGTCCTCGACGACGGGCTCGAAATCGCCGTGTTGGCGAATGCTACAGATACGTATTTGCTTCCCATTACAAAGACCGTTGTCGAGGTGTTGGAGCCTCCACGCGACAACGCCCTCGTCGCCGACTTCGACCATCCCGCTCAAAACGAGAATCCGGCTGTCACCCGCGACGTTACTCACCTCGTGCACGAGTTGCAGGACGGTACGATCGACCGCTCGCGCTTGACGCCGTCGCTCAATAAGACGCTCACGCAGGACCAGGTGCACGAAGGGCAGCAACTCTTCTCGCCGCTCGGCGATCTCACACTCGTGGAGTTCATCGATCGCACGACCCGTAACGGGACAGCGTTCGAAAAATACCGCTTGAGTTTCGGGTACAAGCAGTTCTGGATGACGCTCAGCTACGCACCGGACGGAAAGATCGACACGCTCGCAATTCGGCTGGACGACGACTGAGACCAGCTGGTGCTAAAAATCACGCTCGCGATGTTGCTCCTCGCGCAGAGTCTGATCGTGCCGCTGACCGGCCAACGCTCGCGAGCGATTGAGGCGGAATCGCTCTTTCACACGCTCTTTCGCGACTTCTTCCCGGAAGACGACAATACGACGTACGTGCAGACCGGCGACATTCCGGCCATGTGGTTGCGCGATTCCGCCGCCCAAACCATCCCCTACGTGCGGTTCCAGGTTGCATATTCCGTCTTGCGTCGCCGCTTCACCGGGGTCATCCAACGCAATGCAAATGCGATCAACCTCGACCCCTATGCAAATGCGTTTAGGGAAGACTACACGCCGTTTGAGCGCAAATGGGAAGTCGATTCAATTGCATGGCCTGTAATGCTCGCATTCGTCTATATCGAGCAGACGCACGACAATTCCGCGCTCACGCCCGAGCTCCACACTGCGCTCAGCCGCATCGTCTATACATATAGCTGCGAGCAGCATCACTCGAGCTGCAGCACATACAAATATCCGCAGCGCACATATACCGACGATCGTTATAACGAAAGTACCGGGCTCATCTGGGGCGCTTTCCGCCCTTCCGACGACCCGGTGCAATACCGGTTCAACATTCCTCAAAATATCATTGCGGTCGTAGCGCTGCGCGAGATCCGTCAACTTGCGCTCTACGGTTATGGTGACCGCCAACTCGCCGACAAGGCGCTCAACGTGGAACAGGCGGCTTTCCAAGGGATCCAGACGTACGGCATCACGTTTGACGAGACCACCCGCACGTGGATGTATGCGTATGAAACGGATGGCTACGGACGCTTCAACCTCATGGACGATGCAAATATCCCGAACCTCACGACGCTGCCGTACCTCGACTGGTCATCGCGATACTATCCGGTGTACCGAAACACGCGCAGCTTCACACTCAGCACGCGAAATCCGTGGTACTTCAAGGGACGATACGGTGAGGGTTTAGGCAGTCCGCACACGCCGTACGGGTACGTGTGGCCGCTCGGCATCATCGGTGAAGCGCTGACCGATTCGAATGCGTCGACGATTGATAACTTGATTACGACGCTTGCAGAAACCGACAGCGAACAAGGATTGATTCACGAGAGTTTCTATCCGGGTGGCTACTGGAGATTTACCCGACAGGAATTCGGCTGGGCGAACGCTCTCTACGCGGAGTTGATTTTCCGCACGCTAGCTGGATTCGAAACAACACCGTTCGTTCGAGAAGGTGTCATCATACCGTTCCAGGGCCGCACGTTGACGCCGACGCTCGTGCCCCTCGAAGATCAACTCACAAACAGCGCCACGCTCGTCGAAACCTTAGGCCGTCTCCTCAACGCCGGTCGCGACGCAGCCATCAGCCAATAATCATTCAATTACACGGCGGCGCTACGCGCCGAAGCGGCGTTGGCGGTCTCCGTATTCGCGGACGGCTGCGGCGAATTGTTCGTCGTCGAAATCGGGCCACATAACTGGCAGCGTTAGCAGTTCGGTGTAGGCGAGTTGATACAACAGGAAGTTTGACACGCGAAACTCGGCGCCGGTTCGAATCAAGAGATCGGGATCGGCGGCGTGCGGTGCGTACATCCGCGCGCGCAGCGTCGATTCGTCGATCGCGTCAGGGGAGATGCGATTAGCGGCGACATCGCGCGCGATTGACTGTACCGCGCGCACGATTTCATTGCGGCCGCTGTAATTTAAGGCGAGGGCGAGCGTAATGCGCGTGCCGCCCTTCGTCGACTCCACGAGATCGCGCAGCGCGGCGCGCGCTGGAAATGCGAATGCGTCCAACTCGCCGATGATCTCGACGCGGACGCCTTGCCGGATGAGATCGGGCTTCTCCGATTGCGCGCAAGCTGCGTAGAGCTGCATCAACAGGCTAACCTCGCCCGATTCGCGCCGCCAATTTTCTGTCGAGAATCCATAGACCGTCAGCCGGCCCACTCCGGCGGATGCCGCAGCGCGTACGGCACCGCGCAGGGCGTTGACGCCTCGCCGGTACCCCTCGGCGATCGGCAGCCCGCGCTCCTTTGCCCAGCGACGGTTGCCGTCCATGATGATGGCAACGTGCTGTGGAACGCTGACGAGCGCGCGAGCGTTGATCATGCCTTACTTTGTAACACAAAGTAATCGCCGCGTGCAAGAGACGCCTGGGCCGGGACGTAACCCCCTCCACGTCATGACGCAAGGCTACTACCGCTATCCGACGATCGCAGGCGATCGCATCGTTTTCGTGTGCGAAGACGACCTCTGGTCGGTCCCCGTTTCCGGCGGAACCGCATCGCGGCTTACCGTGAGTTTCGGTACCTGCACCACGCCACGGCTTTCGCCGGACGGCGCGTGGATTGCATTCGTTTCCAACGACGACGGCAATCCCGAGGTGTACGTCATGCCTTCCATGGGCGGACAACCGCGTCGCGTGACATTTCTCGGTTCGACGGTCGCGCAAGTCATGGGCTGGAGCGCCGACGCGTCGGAGATTTATTTTGCCGCCAACGCGCGCTCGTGGTTTGAAGGCGAAACACGCCCGTTCGCGATTGCACGCGACGGCGGCGAACCACGCGAACTCAACGTTGGGCACGCGCGCACATTTTCGTTCGGGCCGTCGGGAGCGATGGTTTTGGGACGCAACGGCGTGGATCCGGCACGTTGGAAGCGGTACCGCGGCGGCACCGCAGGTGAGATCTGGGTCGAAATGCACGGCGTGCGCGAATTCGAACGTCTCGCGCTTCCCGGCAATCCGACGTGGCCGATGTGGATCGGTGAGCGCATCTACTTCTTGGACGATCAGGAAGGCATCGGCAACATCTATTCCTGCACGACGGACGGAACCGATATCACGCGTCATTCACACGAGGCGGAATACTACGCGCGCTTCCCGTCGACTGACGGTACGCGCATCGTCTATGGTGCGGGCGGCACGATTCACCTGATCGATATCGCAAACGATGCCGTGAACGAAGTGTCGATCGAGACTCCGTCGGCCGAGCCGCAAACCGTCCGCCGTTTCGAAGCAGCGTCGGAATCGCTCGAACATTTCGCACCGCATCCCGACGGCACGCGGGTCGCCTTTGTCTCGCGCGGACAAGCCTTCACGATGCCGCTCTTTGAAGGAGCGGTTATTCAGCACGGAGGCGGAAGCCGCGTGCGCGTGCGGTTGGCGGAATGGCTCAAGGACGGAAAGCGGTTCGTGTGCGTGACCGACCGTAACGGATACGAACAAATCGCGCTGTATCGCGCAGACCTTGCGGACGATCCGAAACTGCTTACGAACGGCGACATCGGTCGCGTTACCGAGCTCGTCGTATCGCCGGTCAGCGATACGATCGCCTTTGCCAATCACCGACACGAACTGTGCTTGCTCGATCTCGACGACGGTAATGTTCGCGTCATTGATACGAGCCCCGCGCGCCGCGTTTCCGGACTCGCCTTTTCACCTGACGGACGTTACGTCGCGTATTCGTGGTGGCCGGTGTACGGTACGTCGATCATTCGCGTTGCAAAGGTAAAGTCGGGCAAAGTCAACGACGTCACGTCGCCGTTGCGCGTCGATCATTCGCCGGCGTGGGATCCCGAGGGCAAATACCTCTATTTCATCTCGACCCGCGACTTCAATCCCGTCTATGATGCGCTGCAGTTCGATCTCAGTTTCCCCCAAGCGCAACGACCATTTGTCGTAACGTTGCGCAGCGACGTTCCATCGCCGTTCGTTCCCGAGCCGCGTCCGGTACATCGCAATCACGATCACGAACACGAGCGCGATAGCGACAAAAAGAACGGGAAGGCCGAAGAGCTTCGTATCGAGATCGACTTCGACGGCATCCAAGGCCGCGTTCTCGGATTCCCCGTTGAGGAAGGCGAGTACGAACAAATCGGCTCGATCAAAGGCCGCGTCTTTTATACGCGCTTCCCGGTCCAAGGAATCAAACCGGCGGGCCGTGAGGATGAGGATGAAACCGCGCTGGGCACGCTGCTGACGTACGATTTCGAACAACTGCGTCAAGCTACGATCGCGAATGAGGTCCACGAGTTTCGTATCGGAGCCGACAGTCACACGTTGATCTATCGCTCGCACGAACGTTTGCGCGCGATCGATGCGACCAACGATCTTCCCGACGAAGAACCGGAGAAACCGTCGAACGAAGCGGGACGTAAGAGCGGTTGGCTCGATCTCGATCGCGCGAGCGTCGAGATCGTTCCGCGCGACGAGTGGGCACAGATGTACCGCGAAGCGTGGCGTCTGCAAACCGAACAGTTCTGGGTTGAAGACATGAGCGACATCGATTGGGATCGCGTCTACGACCGCTACAAAGCTGTGCTTCCGCGGGTACGCACGCGGACCGAACTCTCCGATCTCATTTGGGAGATGCAAGGCGAGCTCGGTACGTCGCACGCATATGAATACGGCGGAGATTATCGCGTGCCGCCGCAATACCAGCGAGGATTTCTCGGAGCCGAACTCGCGTGGGATATCGAACGCAAGGGATATCGCATCGAGCGCATTTATCGCGGCGACTCTTGGAATCGCGAAAGCGATTCACCGCTCGCGGAACCCGGTCTTGACATTCATGAAGGCGATCTGCTTGTCGCGATCGGTGGCCGCCGTTTGATGCAAGAGGTTTCGCCGGACCGGCTGCTGGTCAATTCCGCCGGGAAAGACGTGTCCGTAACAATTCGGACGCGCAAAGACGAAGAACGCACCGTGCTCGTGAAAGCGCTCGCATCCGAAGCGCCGCTGCGCTACCGCGCTTGGGTCGAAGCGAACCGCCGGTACGTGCACGAGAAAACCGGCGGCCGCGTCGGCTACGTGCATATTCCCGACATGGGACCGTGGGGATTCGCGGAGTTCCATCGCGGGTATTTGAGCGAATTCGACCGTCGCGGATTGGTCGTCGACGTGCGCTACAATCGCGGAGGACACGTTTCGCCGCTCTTGCTCGAGAAACTCGCACGCAGACGTGTCGGCTACGATGTCCCTCGCTACGGCGCAGCGGTTCCGTATCCGCCCGAATCAGTACGCGGTCCGATGATCGCGCTCACGAATCAATTTGCGGGCTCGGACGGCGACATCTTTAGTCACTGTTTCAAGCTCTACAAACTCGGACCACTGGTTGGTAAACGCACGTGGGGCGGCGTCATCGGTATCGAACCGTATCATCATCTCGTCGACGGCACGCTGACGACACAGCCGGAATATTCATTCTGGTTCTCGGACGTCGGCTGGGGCGTCGAGAACTACGGCACGGATCCGGATTACGACGTCGATTTTGCGCCGCAAGATTATCGCGAAGGGCGCGACCCGCAACTCGATTTTGCGTTGCGCCTAATGGATCGCGCGTTCGAAAACACGACGGAATTACGCCCGGATCTCACCACGCGTCCATCGCTTCCATTACCGACGTTGACGTAAGCACAAAATGCGGCGAGCGGTCGTGTACTTCGTAAACTAGGCTTTCTCGTTGAGGGGTATTCTCGCAACCGATTGTTAATCAACGCATGGCGCGATGCAACTCTCGTCGCGTTGATTAACGAGAACTGGCGCTCGCGGGTGTCAATGGAAGCGACGTACAAGCTGACGACCGAGCGACTTCGATTGGAGCCGCTTGCGTACGCGCATGCTGACGCACTTCTTCAGTATCATGTTCGCAATCGCGAACATTTGAAGCCGTATGAGCCCCCGCGGCCGGACAAAGCGTACACGCGCTCGGCGGTGCTCGAAGAGATCGAAATAGCCGAAGGTTTTGCTGCGGACGAACGGGCCTTCACGTTTGCAGCTTTTGAGCGCGAGGGCAAGGACATCGTTGCCCTCGTGCATTTGCTTCACCTGATGCGCGCGGTCCGTTACTCCGCGACGATCGCCTATTCGGTCGATGTGGGCCATCAGGGACGGGGCTTTGCAACCGAAGCGGCAGGAGCCGTCGTTCGTTTTGCGTTCGACGAACTCAATCTGCACCGCATCGAAACGGGGTACTTTCCGCACAACGCTGCAAGCGGAAAGGTGCTGCGCAAGCTCGGTTTCACCGTCGAAGGGTACGCGCGCGATTACCTCTATATCGACGGTGCGTGGCGCGACACGATTCTGGTCTCCCTGACCAACGAACACTGGAGAGGCGGAACCACACCGTAGCTAGCTGATATTTTTATCAATATGATGTATTGACATATGTTTGCTCGTTCTGTATACAGGGTATAGCAGTCCAACGTTCTTTTGCAACCCATCCAATTGCACCGGTCCAATTAGCGGATTGTTCAGTCCAATTTGCTATGACTCTGGAGGGAAGATTTCGTGAGTACGAACGAGCGCGCAGCGGCCCTTACCAAAAAGTGGAGCAGCGATTCGCGCTGGAAGGGCATCGAGCGCCGTTACACCGCGGCAGACGTGGTGAAACTGCAAGGCAGCGTCGTCGTCGAGCAGACGTTGGCGCGGCTCGGCGCCGAGAAACTCTGGCAACTACTCCAGGAACCGGAGGCGACCGCGGCGCTCGGGACGATGACCGGCGGACAAGCCGTTCAAGCGGTGAAGGCGGGACTCAAAGCGATCTATTGCAGTGGCTGGCAAGTCGCCGCGGATGCGAACGTTGCTGCTCAAATCTACCCGGATCAAAGCCTCTACCCGGTCAACAGCGTGCCGCAGCTCGTGAAGCGGATTAACAACGCGTTCCAGCGCCTCGATCAAATCGAATCGGTTGAAGGCCGCGGCGGCGCGGAGAATTATCTGCCGATCGTCGCAGATGCTGAAGCGGGATTCGGCGGTCCGCTTAACGTGTTCGAATTAACGAAGGCGATGATCGAAGCCGGCACTGCGGGCGTGCACTTGGAAGATCAACTGAGCTCGGAGAAAAAGTGCGGCCACCTCGGTGGCAAAGTGCTGATCCCGACGCAGCAAGCCGTGCGCCATCTCGTCTCTGCGCGTCTTGCAGCCGACGTACTCGGCGTGTCGACGATCATCATCGCGCGCACTGACGCCAATGCCGCGACGCTCGTCACGAGCGACGTCGATCCAGTCGACCGTCAGTTCATCACCGGCGAACGCACCGCGGAGGGCTTCTTCCGCACCAAGCAAGGGTTGGATGCATGCATCGCGCGCGGCTTAGCGTACGCGCCGTATGCCGATCTGCTGTGGGTCGAAACGTCGGAGCCGAACATCGAGGAAGCACGCGAATTCGCCGAAGCGATTCACGCGAAATATCCGGGCAAACTGCTCGCGTACAACTGCTCGCCGTCATTCAATTGGAAGAAGAAACTCGATGACGCGTCGATTGCGACGTTCCGCGAAGCGTTAAACGCAATGGGCTACAAGTTCCAGTTCATTACGCTCGCCGGCTTCCATGCGCTCAACTACAGCTTCTTCGAATTGGCGCGCGATTTCAAGGCGCGCGGCATGTCGGCATACGCCGAGTTCCAACAAGAGGAGTTCGCGAGCGAACAGTTCGGCTATACTGCGACGCGCCATCAACGCGAAGTCGGAACGGGATACTTCGACGAAGTCGCCCAAGTCATCAGCGAAGGTAAATCGTCGACAACCGCATTGCATGGATCGACCGAGGCCGAACAATTCTACGAAAACGGTAAGGCGAAAGAGGTAGCAACCGTCTAAGATGAACGTCGCTCCAGCAGACTTCACCCTTCAGCGCGATCTGCCAAAAGGGTTTGCGGAGTTCTACCTCCCGTTGCACGAACGGTTCACCTCTTGGCAGCAAGGTCTGGCACACGCGCGAGCCGCTCAGCTCGCGCGTGCGCACGCCGGCGATCTGCCGACGTATTTGCCGCCGTCGGAAGCGACGACCACCGACTGGCGCATCGAGCTTCCCGACTGGTGCCGCGATCAACGGAACCAAATGACGGGGCCGGCCGACGATGCCGAACTCGTCGTTAAAATGCTGAATTCCGGTGCACCCGGCGTGATGCTCGACCTTGAAGATTCGATGGCCAACACGTGGGAGCACTCGATGCTCGGCCACGACAATCTCGTCAAAGCGCTCTACGGCGAATTAACGTACGAAGATGCGAAACGAGGCGGAACCGTCGGTATTAAACCGAGCGATACCGTGGTGTGGAATCGCGTGCGTGGCCTGCATCTCTCACAAGCGGGCGTGATCGCCGAGCAGCTCACGAGCGCGTCGCTCTTCGACGTTGCGCTCCTCGCCTACCGGCTCGATTACGATCGCCTAAAACATCCACTGTGCATCTATATTCCGAAGTCGGAATCAGCTGAAGAAGCGCTCTGGTGGAAGGCGCTCTTTGACGACGTCATTGCTGCGAAGGGCTGGAAACCCGGCTCCATCAAAGCGATGGCCCTCGTCGAATCGCATGCTCTCGCGTTTCAGATGGAAGAGTTTCTCTTCAATCTGCGTGACTATATCCTCGGTTTGAACCTCGGTCGCTGGGACTATATGGCGAGTTTGATCCACTTCAACTTGCACGATCCCAACTGGCTTTTGCCCGACCGCAACACGATTCCGATCGACGTTCCGTTCTTTCAAAACGTGCGCACCCTGATGCCTGATATCACGCACAAGCATGGCGCGCTTGCGATCGGGGGAATGACGGCGCTCTACCCGAGCCGCGAAGATCCGGACCTTAACGAGCGCGCGCTTGCGGTTCTGGAGCGTGACAAGAAAAACGAAGCCGATTGTTTGATGGATGGCGCTTGGACCGGACATCCGGATCAAAACGCGATCGCCGTCGCACAGTTCCCCTACCCCAATCAACTCGATAAACGTCCGACGCTTACGACGCGACACCCCGACCTTCGTCCGTCGCCTAAGGGCGTCGGCACAACGTCGCTCGATGGAACGCGCGCGGCGGTTCGCACGGTCATTCGGTATCGTCACGGTGTCCTCGAGGACAAAGGTGCGAGCCTGCTCGACGGATATATGGAAGATCTCGCGACGGATCGTATCTACCGCCTGATGATTGCACAACGCATGCGTTATCCTGGCCCGTACACGCCACCGTCATTGTCCGCCGTCTTCGACGAAGAACTGGAGAAGCTGGGGCCTGAGTATAAAAAGGCACGCGAGCTTTCCGAACAGATGATCCTTACGAGCCAATTCGACCCGAAGTAATGTCATCGCTGCGCTCGCTTCGCTCAGGATGACGCTATGGCAACACTAATCTACACGGCGATTATGTCGCTCGATGGATACATCGCGGACGTGCATGGCAACTTCGAGTGGTCGGCTCCGGACGAAGAGGTGCATGCGTTCGTCAACGACCTCGAACGTCCAATCGGAACATACTTGTACGGGCGACGGCTCTACGACGTCATGAAGTTTTGGGAAGGTGCGCACGAACGTGATGGCCAGCCGGCCGTAAGCTATGATTTCGCGAAACTCTGGCAAGCCGCCGATAAGGTCGTGTACTCGCGCACGTTGGAAAGCGCCCCGACGAAACGCACGAGAATCGAACGCGACTTCCGACCCGAAGATATCCGATCGATGAAGGCAACAGCGGATCGCGACCTCAGTGTTGGTGGCTCAGAACTCGCGGCGCAGGCATTTGCCGCCGGGCTCGTAGACGAGTGCCGCCTGTTCCTTTCGCCCGTGATCGTCGGTGGCGGAACCCCGGGCCTGCCGCGCGACCTCCTCGTCGGACTCGATCTCGAGGATGAGCGCCGGTTCGGGAACGGCGTCGTGTACCTGCGGTACCGCGTCTGCGGCGACGCCGTCTAGCCTCGGGTTTATCCCGCTCGTCACCGGCCGATTGCCCTCAAGGCCGCTCGGGCAGTACAACCATCATATGAGGCTCAACACGCGGACCATCTGGCTGCTGATTTTTGCCGGGTTTACCTTGCTCGCGTGTTTGAACACGGCGCACTACTACCTCGACGACCTCACACGCGGGCATCAAGGCACCTTCGCTCAACGCGTCGTCGAGGAGTTCACCGGCGCTTACGGTGCGTTGGTTCTGCTTCCAATGATTATCTGGTTTGCGCGCCGGTTCTGTTTCGGTACGAACTGGGTTCAAGCGCTCGCGGGGAACGCGGTCGGCGCATTGCTCTACAGCGGTTTGCACACAACCATCATGTGGTGGAGCCGTATCGCCGTCTATTGGATCCTCGGTCTCGGCTGGTACGACTACGGCAACATGTTCTACCGGTATCCGATGGAGTTGGCCGGCGACATCTTCGACTATTCTCTGCTCTTCGGGTTCATCACATTATTCGACTACGTCGCCACCCGCCGCAAGGTCGAAGTCAAACAAGCCGAGCTCGAGGCAAAGCTTTCGGAAGCAAAACTCGAGAATCTGCGTTTGCAGCTACAGCCCCATTTTCTTTTCAATACGCTTAACGCGATCTCGTCGGTGATGTACGAAGACGTTCGCAAGGCCGATCAGATGTTGTCGCAAGTCAGCGAGTTCATGCGTTTGGTGCTTGCCTCCGGCGGCGTTCAGTCCGTAACCGTCGACGAAGAGCTGCGCATCGAACGGATGTACGTCGACATTATGAAGACGCGACTAGAGCGTAATCTCATGCTCGACGTTCATGTCGACGAAACTGCACATAAGGCACTCGTTCCGTTCATGGTCCTTCAGCCGCTACTGGAGAATAGCATTCGGCACGGCATGGGTTCGACACGGACGTCGATCGATCTCGAAATCGACGTGGCTCGGCAAAATGGATCGACGGTCATTCAGGTCGCCGACGACGGTGTAGGCTTCGGCGAGGACGCCGCACGCGGAATCGGTCTCTCGAACATCGTCTCTCGTTTGGATTATATGTATGGCTCGCGAGCGTCGTTTGCAATCGGCGCGCGAAACGACGGCGGTACGCTTGCGACTTTGACCTTTCCCTACGTTGAAGGGAGCGATGCATGACGATCCCCGTGATGATTGCGGACGACGAGGCCCCGGCGCGCCGGAAGCTCGCGCGGTTCCTCGGCGAACATGACGACGTTACGATCGTCGCCGAAGCAGCGAATGGTATTGACGCGCTGGATTTAATCGCGATGACGAGGCCGCGCTTAGTCTTTCTCGACATCCACATGCCCGATCTCGACGGATTGGGCGTAGCACAGGCGCTCGTGCGCGCCGAAGAGCCGCCCTCGATCGTGTTTGTTACCGCCTTCGATCAATACGCGGTAAAAGCGTTCGAGGTGAGTGCTCTCGATTATCTACTCAAGCCCTACGATAAGACCCGCTTCGAACAAGCGCTCGAGCGGGCAAGGCGTTCCGTTGATGCACGTCCGGATACGGAAGTTCTTGCATCGACGCTTGCGCGCATTCGCAATGAAGAACAGTACGTGCGACGACTGCTGATCCCGAATGAAGGGCGGTCGTTCTTTGTAGCGACGCGCGAAATCACGCGCCTTGAGTCCGACGGCAACAACGTCGAGGTGCATACCGCGCGTGGTTCGCATTCACTGCGCACGACGCTCGAGTCGATCGAGACGCGTCTCGATCCGTCGCAGTTTGCGCGCGTACACCGCTCCCATGTCGT
>JAMXLG010000107.1 GCA_024281135.1 Vulcanimicrobiia bacterium
CGCGTCCCGTTGTCGACCACGAACGCGCGGCGCGCGATTTTCTCACGAAATACCGCGCGTACGTCGAAGCGACTTAAGCGGCGGGAAGGCGCTCGTCGATCCAGTCGCTGACGACCGGAACGCGCACTTCGTCACCGTGCCACACTTTGATTCCGAAGAAGACGCTTGCGACGAGAAAGACCGGAATGAGGAACGGCAGGATGAATGCGGCGGACCAACCGAGGAACGGCACGTTGCTGGCGAGCTCGAGCAAACCCCAAAACGCTGCGAATCCGACGTTGAATCCAAGTGCCTGAAGGGCTTGCTTCTTCAGATACCGCGATTGTTTGCGATCGAAGAGTCCGAGCAACGCGAGAGGCCACAGCGGATAGCCGAGCGCAACGAGCGCGCGTGATTCGATCGGATCCTGCGGCTCTGCCACGGTAACGGTCGCTCGAGGCGCCGGCTGCGGCGGAGGAGGCGGGGGCGGTTGCGCACTCGCGCGCGGGGGAACTTGTCCGCCGAGCGGTTGACGCGTGCCTACGGTCGCGTCGATCTTCTGCGCGAGCCGGCAGCTCGGGCAGGTTCCGCGCTCGTCGCGACATGTCGCGCAGATCGCTTTTCCGCAATCGGCGCACGGTGCGATGGCCGGAACGTTTGAATGAAAATAGCAGTCCTGCATCTTGCCTCTCCTGTATCCATATCCACGTACCGGAAAGCGGCGGGGAGGTTTCACCCCATCGGTTCGAGGAGTCCGGGCGACGAATGACCCGCGGAGAAACGCTGCGCCGGTTGGCGGCGGAAGCTCGACCCTACTACCCGTACCTCTTCATCGCGATCGTGCTCGGTGTGATGACCGGTTTACTCATGGTCTTACCACCATGGGCCCTCAATCGCATTATAAGCGCCGTCATCGAGCCGGCAAGCAAGCGCAGCGGCGAACCTCAACTCGGCGTCTTATACATGGCGCTCGGCGTAACGTACGTCGCGCTCGTGGCGGCGAATTTCGCGACATACGGGACGAACTACATCACAACGTGGTGCGGGCAACGCTTCCTCGCCAACCTGCGCCAGCAACTCTACGATCGCCTTTTGCGCGCGCCGATCCAAGTGTTCGACCGTTGGCGCCCCGGCGAATTGATCGCGCGCTTTTCGAGCGACCTGCAAGTTATGAGCGACGCGGTGAGCGTTTCGCTGCCGCAATTGATCACGGCAATCGCGACGTTCGTTTCGTCATTCGCCGTGATGATCTACCTCGATTGGCTGCTAACGCTGGTCCTGGTTTTCCTCGCGCCGCTGATTTCGATCGCGGTGTCGTTTTTCCAGAAGCAAATTTCGACCAGCATGTCGCGTTCGCAAGCGCGCATCGCCGATCTCTACTCCGCGCTGACGGAAGTGCTGCAGGCGCAGCGCATCGTCAAAGCATTCGGACGCGAACAGTACGAAGCGAAACGCTTTCAGAACCGCAACGAAGACTACTTCGGCGCGTTCATGAAGTTGAACCAATTCATTTACATGCAACCCGCAGTGATTTCGGCAATTATCTCGCTGGCTGTCGTCGCGATCATTTGGTTCTCCGCTCGTGAAGTTCTCGCCGGACGCTTGACCAGCGGTTCGCTCTTCAATTACTGGCTGCTCGTCGTAAATCTCATCAACCCGATGAATCGCATGGCGGCGTTCGTCGGCGACATCAGCAAAGCGATGGTGGCGACCAGCCGCGCGTACGAACTGCTCGATCTGCCGATGGAAGAAGAACGCACGGCTTCTCCGCTTCCGCTGCCCACCGTCCGCGGCCGGGTGACGTTCGAAGACGTGACTTTCTGGTACAGCCGCGAAGAAGCGCCGGCCCTCTCGCAAGTCGATGCTACGATCGAAGCGGGTGAGATCGTCGCGCTCGTTGGACCGTCAGGCGCGGGCAAAACAACGTTCGTCAACATGATTCCGCGCTTCTATGTCGCGCAAGAGGGCCGGGTCTGCATCGACGGCACCGATGTGACGACGGTTCGCCTCGCCGACTTGCGTTCGCAAATCGCGATCGTTCCGCAAGACCCGCAACTCTTCCGTGCATCGATTGCCGAGAACATTCGTTACGGACGTCTCGATGCAACGAGTGACGAAGTGCGTGCCGCCGCGATAGAAGCCAACGCTGATGAATTCGTATCGCAGCTTCCCGAGGGGTATGCCACGGAAGTCGGCGAACGCGGCGTGCGCTTATCAGGCGGTCAACGGCAACGCATTGCCATCGCGCGAGCCATCGTGCGCGACCCGCGCATCCTGATTCTCGACGAGGCGACCAGCGCGCTCGATTCGCACTCCGAAGCGTTGATCGAACAAGCGTTGGATCGCCTCTTGCCGGGACGCACTACGTTCATCATTGCGCACCGTCTCTCGACGATCCGCCGCGCGCACAAGATTCTCTACATCGAATCCGGCCGCGTTCTCGAATTCGGCACGCACGAAGAATTGATGCTACGCAACGGACACTATGCGCGACTGCACGCTGCGCAATTTGCCGTCTAGCTCATAAGGGCGTAGGCGGCGTGGACGGGCACGTGACCAAAGCAGCATTTGGAAGTGACGGGGCAACGGTATAGGATGCCCAGAAAGACGTCGTTCCTTTGACAGGAGTGGCGTCTCCAAGATCGTTAGTTCCGATGGGCCACGGACTCGTTGTAGGACGCCAGCGAACGTAACCGTTGTAGACGAGAAGTGCAGGGATGCCCGATGGCGTGAACGCCGTCATCAAAACGTATCCTGGTTTGAAGTCGACGATTGCATCTACGCCGTATCCAGCGACGAGCGACGTGTTGTACAAAGCCCAAGAACTTGACCGGTGAGCGATGTATGGAATGACGCGCACGTTGACACTATCGAGCCAGAGATCGTCTCCGGACGTCCCTGCGAACCCAGCGCCGCCTTTTGGAGGCGCGCCGCCGAGCGGCGGAACACCGGTCGTGCTGACAGCAGTACCGTTCCAATGGGCGATTACGATGTTCACCGGTGTCGGCAACATCATCCACACGTCATTTCGACCGAATACCTGAATCAGGCTGCCCACGCCGATGAAACCGTTCTCGCCATGGAGAGTGGTGACAAACGACCATCGCGCGCCGTCCCAGCGCTCGAGTTGTTCAGTAGGCACATTTCCAGGCTGCGAGCTTGCGATCGCCCAGACATTGTTTGCGGCATCACCGGCGACGGTTTCGATTTCAAAGCCATGCGTGAGTGATGGATCGCTCGGAACGTACGTCCAACCGTGTCCGTCCCAGTGTAAGAAGAACGCTGTTCGATTGTTGCCAAATTGATCGGTACCTACGCCGCCCGTCCACACGTTGTTCGGAGCAATCGCCGCCAGTTGTCTGAGTTGGATAACTGCGAAGGACGGTGTCACAGGCGGTGGCACGGAATGCCAACCGTCACTCGTAAAGTGCTCGAACTGAAACGCTGAGTTGACCACAACGGACGCGATCGCCCACGCATCGCTGACCGATGCTCCGCCCACGATCCCTGGGAAATTACCAATTGTACTTGGAACAATCGCACACGCCGTTGCCGGGTTCACTGCGGAGCTCCGCGATGGCGAGATCGACTGAGGAATTACGCTGCTGGATTGCTCGTGAGAAGAACACGCTGCCAAACCAAACAACAGCGTCAAAGACAACAACATTCGTTTCGGAAACATTGCGAGATTCTCCGACTTGGAGCCGCAACTATCGTAGCAGTCCTACAACGAAACGGTTGCGGTTTTATCCCGATTGTGCATATATCGCGATCCTTCGCATCGCGACGTACAATAGAATATCGACGCGACAAAGGGGTGGGCTATGGCAAGTTCTTGGGACCATCCGCATGGAAATGCTGAGTGCGACGGGCTCCTTCAGATCGAAACACAAATACCGCGCGAACCTTCGCATGCGGTAACGGGAATCGGAACCATCAACGTCGGTGTAGGACCCGTCGTTGCGAACAACGGCACCGTGTACATCGGATGTCAAGAGGCCGTGTTGCACTCGATCGGCGCGAACGGCGCGATAAAATGGTTAGCCGATCTCGGAATGCCCGTCACCACCCCGGCCGTTATCGGTCAGGACGGCGCCATCTACGTCGTCGGTGCGCTATACTCACGCGCAACGCACCTTTTTCAGGCGTGGTTGTATCGCATCGAACCGAACGGTTCAATCACTTGGAAGACGCAGTTCCCGCAATTCTCCGGCGAAATATCCCTAGGCGCGTATTCATCAGCCGCGCCGAACATTTGGCGAACCGGCGCGGACGAAGTAATCATGGTTCCCGCGATGGAGTACACAACCATCGGGTCGATCTGCACGCTTTTCGCGTTTTCCGCAACGACGGGTAACGTACTCGCTCAAATAAAAATCAGCGGCCCGCCTCCGGAGATAACCTCGGACCCGAACGACTTTTGGGGTGGACTCGCCGACGCGTTGGGAAGCCTTTTGGATTTCTTCGCGGTGTCGTTCACCCCGGGCGCGCTTGCACCACCGCAACTCTATGACATCGGCAAGGCACAGCCGCCACAACCCGGTGCCGCGATCTTCTTCAACCCGCTCGGCGGTACTCCGTTTATCGTCGCAACCGACGGATACGAAGACATCGTCCTTCTAACGTTTGATATCAATAACGGGTTCACCGAAAATGCGCGAAGGCACGATAAAGCTTACGTCTTGCATAGCCAGCCTGCGATCATGCCGGACGCACATTCCGTCGTAGGAACTGCCGACGGTAGATTGATGTTCTTTGGACCCAACGGCATTGCGATCAACGACATTCACGACGTTCAGGGCGTATTTTCATCACCGTGCCGGACGACCGACGGCACGATGATCGTCTTAGGATTGGAGCCCAACATAAGTTCGGTGCAACCCTATCCAGCCGGTACGACAATGTCTATCGTCAAGAA
>JAMXLG010000108.1 GCA_024281135.1 Vulcanimicrobiia bacterium
AGGCTGGTACCATGATCGTACGAACCCGCGCCCTTCGCTGCGTGCCCTCGAGCGACGATCCGATCCGCGAAGCGTTCGAGATCGACGGTGTCTGCGCGCTCGCGAGTTGCTACCCCGTCGACGACGGGATGCTCGACGTCTGGCTTGATGCCGATGTCACGCTTAGCGAACGGCAGTGCGTCGCGGCGCACCGGCGCGTCGCGTGGTATCTGCGCCGAGATGACGGACGCACCACGCCCTTCGAGCGCATCTGCGCGTCTATTCTCGACCCGTTTCTTTCACGCGACGCCTCTCGCTGCGTCAAAGCTCGAATGACCAAGCGTTTTGGAATGTCGATCGTACGCGACGGTACGATCTACCGCGCGTTCCCGTCCGCGCGAACGCTCGCAAACGCTAGCGATGACGAATTGCAAGCTGCGGGCGTGCCGCCGGCGGCGATGACGCGTTTGCGGATGGCAGTCGACGCGTTCAGCCGCCTCGATCAATCACCTGAAGCGCACGATCGCAAGCGTCCAACCTGCGGGGGTACGAGCGCGAACCAGAAAGCCTTCGGGGGTGCGGTCGTACACGTGATATCCAGCGCGAATCGCATCGGTGAGGGTCGTGAACGTCAAGATTCCCATGGTAGCGAGCCCCTCTCGTTATAGCGAGCGTAATACCGCGATGCGCAGCAATTGTGAATTTATTGGCGAGACTTCGGGTACGGACGTACCATCGGAGCATGGCTTTGTTACGCGATCGGGCAGAGGCCGGGCAGCAGCTCGCCGTACTTCTCAACCAGTATGCGGGCCGTCCGGACGTCATTGTTCTCGCGCTACCGCGCGGAGGGGTACCGGTCGCATATGAGGTAGCGCACGCGCTGCATCTGCCGCTCGATGTCTACGTCGTACGGAAACTCGGTGTCCCGGGGCACGAAGAGTTGGCGATGGGAGCGATCGCTTCGGATGGCAGCTATATCATCGACCCGTTTACGGTAGAAACCGCTCGAGTCAATCGAGAGGCTGTGGAACGCGCGCTGCACCGCGAAGCCGCGGAGTTGAGGCGCCGCAGCATCGTCTATCGCGACGGCCGCCCGGAGCCGGACCTTGCCGGTAAATCAATTATCGTCGTTGATGACGGACTCGCAACCGGCGCATCGATGTACGCCGCAGTTCAGGCAATGCGCGCACGGCAACCGGCCTCGATCGTCATTGCCGTTCCGGTCGCCCCGGCAGAAACCGTCGATTGGTTGCGCGGTATTGCCGATCGCATCATTTGCCCGCGGCAGTTCGAACGATTCGGCGCCGTCGGACTACATTACCACAATTTCGCCGAAGTCTCCGACGACGAAGTGCGCGAGTTCTTGGCGCGCGTGGCGAACGAACGCAGCAATTTCGTGACGCATCAGCAATAAAGTTTGCTTTTAATATCATAGCAGCGTGAGTGCTAGGACTATGAAGTCGTAGCAACCATTTGCTGTGTGCGGTAGTCTTACGAAACAATCGCACACGCCACGTAGCAACGCAATTTTACGATGTTGACCATTCAGCGGCCGGCCCTTGCGCCGGCACCGCCCCCTGCTCCTCTGCGTCCGCCGACGCCGCCCGAACCGCTCGTCGAGCACGGGCTTCGGCGCGTCTTGATCGTTGCGGGCGTGATGCTAGCTGCGCTTCTGCAGATGATCGACACGACGATCGTCAACGTCTCGCTGCCGACGATTCAAGGCAATCTCGGTGCAACGGTCGACGAGGCGATTTGGGTCGTCACAGCTTTCGTCATCGCGAACGTCGTCGTTATTCCACTCACGCCGTGGCTGCAGCGGCGGTTCGGCCGCAAGAACTACTTTCTCGTTTCGATTGCGGGCTTTACGTTTGCATCGCTGTTGTGCGGAACGGCAACCTCGCTTGATGCGCTGATTGTCTTTCGCGTTCTTCAAGGCGCCTTCGGCGGCGGTCTGCTCGCAACCGCGCAGATCATTCTTCGTGACACGTTCGGCAGCAAGGAATTGGGGCTCAGCCAATCGATCTTTGCGTTCGCGACGGTGCTTGGCCCGTCGGTCGGTCCGACGCTCGGCGGCATTATCACCGACAACTACACCTGGCCGTGGATTTTCGACGTCAACATTGTGCCGGGCGTCATTGCGTTCGTGTTGCTTCTTCGTTTCCTTCGCGATGACTCGAAGCCCACACGTGCTCCCGTTGACACCGTAGGTCTCGCGTTGCTCATCACCACGATTGCGCCGTTTCAGTACGTGCTCGATCAAGGGCAACAGTACGACTGGTTTTCCGATAGCCGCATCACTATCGCGGCAATCGTTGCGTCAGTGGGATTCGTAGGCTTCGTGTGGTGGGAACTGCACACGTTAAATCCTATCGTCGATCTGCGTGTGCTGCGACATCGAGCTGTGAGCATCGCGTCGCTTGCCATCGCCGCAAACGCGGTCGGCGTCTTCGGCGGCGCACTGTTGCTGCCGCAATTCACGATCGATCAGCTCGGATTCACGTCGACGGAAACCGGTATTCTGCTGGGAATGCGCGCCCTGCCGGTCGTCTTTTTGACGTTGCCGCTCGGGCGCATCACAAACAATCAACGTATCGACCTTCGCCTGCTGATCGCCATCGGTCTTATCGGAAACGGCGTGGGCGCGATGTGGCTCGGACATCAAATGACGTCGCAAGCAGTGTTTGCCTCGTTCATCTTGCCGCAGCTCTTGGCCGGCACCGGGATTGCGCTCGTCTATTCACCCCTGCTCGTAGCGACACTACGCGCGGTTCCACAAGAAGCGGCGAAAGCGTCGTCCTTCATCATTTTGTCGTTCCAAATGGGCGGATCGATCACTGCAGCCGCGCTGGTTACACTGCTCGACCGGCGTGAAGCGTTCCATCAGACGACGCTTGCGGGTTCGATGACGCTCGG
>JAMXLG010000109.1 GCA_024281135.1 Vulcanimicrobiia bacterium
GCTACATTCGAGTGCGATTCAGTGAGCGGTGGCGACGTTTGCAGCGGGCCGCCGCCTCCGCCGCTGCATGCGGCAAAAGTTATCGAACCAATGATGACTGCCGCAACGGAGCGGCCCGGGAAAGCTAGCATGAAAAATCTCCTGTGGTAAACAGGAGCGAGCGTAGCGAAAGCGCGTCTCCTCAGCGTCTCAACTGCGACGCGCTTACAAGTAATGTGGTGGTTGGTTGCTGCGCTTACGTTTTTTCGCTCGCGAATGCGCCGCGGCAGCGCTCGACGTGCCTGGAGTTATGGCGAAGGGCGCAGTTCGTAGTAGATGCCCCCGCTGCGCGAGACTTGCTTGAGATCCCGTCTCGGTGACGTCGGCGGGACGCCGGCAAATGCTGCAGCGGTATCTTGGAGCACGGGAGGGTCGAGTAAGTAGCCGTGTCCGGTTTCATCGTCTTGCTTGAGGTAGCTTACATCGACGGTGTTGACTCCGCTGCACAAGATGAGATCACCGCCGGCTTGCCCTGCTCGCTGGTTTCCGTGAATCTTTTCCGACTGCCGCAACGCTCTGTCGTTGTTCGAAACATATAGGAGCACCGGCGCCGAAGCGATGGGGTTGGCCAGGGGCTTTCCGGCGCAGAGGTTAGAGGAAGTCAGCGCGCTCCGCAAGTCCGCGGTGGAGACGTCCGGCGCGAATAAGACGGCGCGTCCGAGGCAGTTGTTGCAACCGCTACGACGGAAAACTGCAATCCCGTTGGTGACGAAGCGCGAACCTAAACTGTGGCCGGCGAACGAAACGGGCATGCCGGGAAACGCCTTAGTGATGTTGTCGAGGAACGTCGTGAAGTGAGGCATCGACCACCGCGCATTCGCCTCGTCCGTTTTATAGGCTAAGACGCTGGTCTTTCGTGCCGGCCAAGAATAGACTATGACCGGGCCTGGAAACCGCAGGCCCTTTTGGAGAGCCATTGCAGTCTCGACAGCGGTGTTGAACGACGTGTAATAGCCGTGAATGTAGACAAGAAGTTGGCGTGGACGCTTTGGTTCGAACCCGGCTCTTACCGCACTGATAAACGCCCGTTGCGATGAGCACCGCGATTCGTTGGTCTTGTTTACCGGCACCGAAATAACGCCCGCTGTGATCACGGGCTTGTGATTGGCATCAGTACCCCACTCACCGCTAAAGAGTTGATTATCGTTTAGTGGCTCGCGATCCGTAATGAAGAAGATCGAACCGGGTCTCGCGGCGCACTCGGCGCTCGCAGGTGCATGGAGGAAAAGCGTAATGCCTAATACGCAAATGCCGAAAAGCACGACGCGCTTCGGTCGAAGGTGCATAGGTTGGATTCTTTTGATCCACAGGATGCCGGTACACCTGTCAGAGCCAGCTAATTCAGGAGGGCGGCTGGCTGCTCCCACCATTGGTGCGGTGATACACTTTCTAGGCGGGTGTTTAGGAGGAGTTCTCATGATAGAGGCAGTTGCGAACCGTTGGTGGGTTTTTCTCGTGCGCGGCATCGCTGCGATAATCTTCGGGATCATCGCCTTCGCGTGGCCCGGGATGACGCTGCTTGCACTGACGCTGGTTTTCGGTGCGTACGCGTTTGTTGACGGCATCTTCGCACTAGTTGCGGCACTCGCCGGTCTCGGCGGATCGCGCTGGTGGGCGTTGCTGCTCGAAGCCATCGTAGGGCTGGTTATAGCGTTCTACGTCTGGACCGAACCGGCGACCAGCGCCACCGCGCTTGTATACGCCATAGCGATCTGGGCAATTATTACCGGGGTGATGGAAATCGTGTCCGGCCTGCAGTTGCGCGATCTTATCAGCAATGAATGGATGTACATCCTCGCCGGTATCGCGTCGATTGCGTTCGGCATTTTGGTCTTCCGCGACGTAGCGTCGGGAGCAACCGCCGTTGTCTGGTTGATTGGGATCTACGCGATCGTCTTCGGCATTCTAGAATGCGGGCTGAGCTATCGATTGAATCACCTGCGTTCGGCGGCGCAGTCAGCCCATCGAGCGACGTAGCGAGAACGGTTCAATTCCCGTTGGAGCTACCACAAAGGCCCGCTTTTGCGGGCCTTTTCGTTACCGGCTGTCGGTTCAGTCGACGCAGCCGTGAACTGCGTTTGAGTACTCACGTTGTATTTCGAAGTTATGCCCGCTCAGCGAAATAATGACAAAGGGATTGAGCCGGCAGAGGTCGCCGATCTCGCTCGGATAGGCCGGGTTCGGATTGGACCATCCGCTGGGCGGATCGGGATCTGTAATTGATTCGAAGTATTCGTGCGACAGAGTTGAATCGGTTGAATCTGTCAGTTGACCATTGGGCGGAGGCTGCGGCCCGACCGGCGCTATCGTGTCGGATGTTCTGCAACCTGCGACATTTTGGAACGGCTCGACGCTAAAGAGCACATGACCTACTGCATCTGCAAACGTCACACTTGCATGATACGCGCAAAAGGCGAATGTGGCTTGATCATTTGGTGAATAGCAGGTTCCTGCGCTCGTGCACGTGTCATACCCCGAGGGCAGGAAGAAATGATAGATGTGGCCGTACCCGCTTCCAGAGATCTTTGCCGCAGCGTGGACGAAACTCTCGATGTCGCTAAGCGGCACGACTTTATTCGCGTAGGCCTTCGTGGCTGAAAAGTTCGTACCGGTTGTATAGCGACCGTTTGTCGTCGCTCCGACGTATTGATCCACAACGTGGATAAACGTGCTGGCGTTGAGGTCGTTCATGAAGCCGACGGGGTTGCCCCAAGGAGCGCTTGAAGTCGCGTTGAGATAGATGTTGTGAGAGACGACCGTTTTAAGGACGTGACCGCCACCGAACTTGAGATCGGCAGGGTAGATCACGCTCATCGGCTCAGAACGCCCTGATGTCTTAAGCACAGGTAGAACGTGGTAACGGTAACTCAATACGCGAGGCGGGGTTGCTGCGGCGAGACCGGAGAGGTCGACCGTCTGTGAATCAGCCGCACCGGCGGACATCGATTTTGTCGTTCCTTGCGATGATGGAACAACGCCCTGGCTTCCGCCTCCCGAACAGCTGGTGAGAATCACGCCGGCAAGCGCAAACGTCAAAGCAAGCGCGCAAAATGCGCGAAACCCTATGATCTTCATTTTTACTCCTCGCACATATCACAACGGAACGCGACGAAGTCGCGCACTTATTATCGTTTGTGCAATGCGTCGACGACGGGGACCATCGTCGGTAAGTTGATGGGTAGCTGGACTGCCCGAATAGGATGTAACAATGCGTGAGCTTGCAATATACTACGCAAGCTCATTTCGTATTCAAGCTCGTTGTTTGCGCAGTTCCTCTACGTGCTCGACTTTCGACTCGAGGGTCTGCGGAGCGTCGATGCGATCGTCAATCTTTAGAAGGCTGCCGACACGCACGGCGCCGCGTTCGTGGCAGCGGCGGTGAATGAGGGCAAGCGCTTTGCAGATCGTCTCGACGTCCCCCTCCATGTTCGTTGCCATCGGGGTAAGCTGATAGCGAATGCCCATTTCGTCGAGCACGTCGAGTGCGATCGCTACGTATTCGCGTATGCCATGGCCGGATTCGGCGCTGATGCTAAGACTTGCGGTAGCCATGCATGTGTAGTACCGGGCGCACTCTCAGGATTCCGCCGCGCCGGCTGCAGTATGTTCAATGCAGCATCCTCGTTTTTTCTCGGCGGTGCATCATGAGGTTTTTCCTTGCGCTCATCTGCTTTCTATTCTTGACCGCGTGCGGCGGACAAGGCCTTACGCCGACGCCGACAGAGCAAACGCAGCTCTCTACGCTTTCGACCGGCACCTCGACGAACGAGCAATTCTCTCAAAGCGTCGCTCACCGCGGCTTCGGCCGCTTCTTACGTGGTGTGACGCTGACCGAGCAACAGCAAACGCAACTACGGGAGCTCGTACAACAATTTCGGTCAGCCCATCCGCTCGGAAGCCGCTTCGATCCCGAAGCGCTTCGGACGCTCCATCAACACATGCTCGCCGTGCTGACGCCGGAGCAGCAAATACAGGTACAGCAGAATCTCGAGCGTTGGCGCAGCGCCATGCGCGCGATCGCTCTCACCGATCAGCAAAAGGCGCAGATCCACCAGTTGATCGAGCAGTATCGGCAGAGCCATCCTCGCGGCAGCGCGCCCGACCCTGAAGCGCGCCGTCAGTTGCACGAAGAAATCCATAACGTCTTGACTCCCCAGCAGCAAGCACAGCTGCAGCAATCGTTCGCGTCGCCCGCACCCGTTACGACGCCACAGCCCCATTGATGGATGCCGTCGACGTCGCTGTCGTCGGCCTAGGTGGAATGGGAAGCGCTGCGCTTGCGAATGTGGCTGCGCGTGGCGTTTCCACGATTGGCATCGAGCAATTTACACGCGGCCATCTTCTCGGTTCGTCTAGCGGCAAATCGCGAATGATTCGGAAGACGTATTTCGAACACGCGAACTACATTCCGCTGTTGATGCGCGCGTACGATGCGTGGGAAAAGTTGGAGAGTTTCACCGGCATTCCGATTTTTCGAAAAACGTCGGTATTACTTGCGGGTTCTCCCGAAAGCCCGGTGCTTCGCGGGGCGGCTAGCAGTGCTACGGCGTACGATCTTCCCGTTGAGCATTTGAGCGCACGCGACATTCGGACTCGTTTCCCGATGATGCAACCACTCGATGACGAGGTCGGTCTGCTCGAACCCGACGGCGGCATCATCATGCCGGAAGCTGCGATCGAGGGGTATCTTCGCGTTGCCGAAGAGTACGGAGCCCGGATGCTGTTCGACTCTCCGGTGGTGGGATGGAATCATAGTCCCGGTTCGTCGTCACTAGAAGTGCGACTTACGGACGGGACGTCGATCGTGGCGTCGCGGCTTATCGTATGCGTGGGCGCCTGGTGGAGTACGTTCGAAGACGAAGCGATGCCGCTTCACCTACAAAGAAACGTGCAGCTCTGGTTTCGCGCGTCGTCGCCTGCATTTTTCATCGGGAAGTGTCCTTCGTTCGTTCTCGATCGAGAGGGCTTTCCCCAAGCACTGTACGGCTTTCCCGATTACGGAGGCGGTGTGAAGGCGGCATTTCACGGAGTCGGCGAGACGGTCGATTCGCCCCAGTATGTTGACCGTTCGGTACATCAGAGTGATATCGAGCCCGTGCGCGACGCACTGGCTTCGTGGATGCCCGGAAGCAGCGCGAAGTATATTGAGGCCAAAGTCTGTATCTACGAACTTACACCCGATGGGCACTTCGTTATTGGAACGCACCCGAACGAATCGCGCGTTATCGTAGCCGGAGGCTTCTCTGGGCACGGGTTCAAATTTGCTTCCGTCGTCGGGGAGTTGCTCGCCGATCTTGCGCTGGACGGGGGGACTACGTACGATATCGCGTTTCTCTCGCCAAGCCGATTTGCGTAATCGCGTCTCAATGGCTAAGGGATCGGCACACCTCTTGCTAGTGCGCCGGGCAAAACGGTAGTTTCAAAAAACTTGAGCGCATTTCCAGCAATTTCAACGACGGGCGTGGTGCGAAGTAATTGCAGTTCTTGCGATTTAGTTGTACGAGGTTCGTGTGTGTACGAATGTTCGCTGAACGTTCGCGGAAGATCATCGACGATCACGAAAAATCTATTGCTTTCGTTCGTAACCGTAAACTCAGTGTTGCGTAGATCTAGGCAACTGCAATAAGACAGATCCTGTTGGTCGAGGCTGCGGACCCATTGCTTGTGCGGATCAACGGAGATGAAATGCCGAAGGGCGCCGATCAATGCGAGAAACATGCCGAAGTGATAAAGGAAGTCGTCGCGTAAGCCAGAGGCCTGCGCTTGATGCATCCCGTCTATGGCACGGTTGGCCCATCCGATCTTTTGATCCGTCGCGGACATCAGCTGACTCAACACTAACGACCGATGATTACTTGGAAGCAATCAAGATGACACGCCCAACCTGGACGCCGGCGATGGTCGACGCCTTTGACGCGGATATTGAGAGTTTTGCTCGACTCTAGGGATTGCCCGTGGATTGCGTATCGGTAGCCGGGCTATCGACATCAACGTCGCCTTGAGCGGGGCGTACTTGAACGTCGCCGCCGTAGCGTTCGAGGACAGCCAAAATCTGCGTTCCGTGTTCGGGGTCATCGACTGCAAGAATCGAGCCTTCGTCGTATGGGCCGAACTCCGAACCGAAGAGCTTATTCAAGGCGTCTTGCGCGTCTTCTTCGCCGGTTTTTAAGGGTTGAAGTACGACTGCCGATGTAGGAACTCCGATGCCGAGCAGTTCTTGTTGCGCTTTTTGCGCGTTATCGTCGCTCTGAAAATACGCCGTGAGCCGACCAGAAGTATAACTCGTGGAATCCATCGCTTACTCTCCAGACCATATCTCGTTTCCGAAAGAATCCCGGCTAAAACGTGCCGGCGAGACGCTATCCAAATCGTGCAAAGACTGCGAGTTTGTTGGCACTCGGTAGGCAGAATGGCTTAGAATCGCTGCCCGAAAGGCGCAAACAATGCGCCGCGCACGCGCGGAAGTTCACCATCCCTATATAGGTGATGGATTTGCGCTGTACGCGCAAATCCGGGAGGAGGTTCTTCGTGAAGTCTTTTCCGTTTCTGCGTTTCTCATCCGCATTGACGATCATCAGTGCACTCGCGCTTTCCGCTTGCGGCGGCGGAACATCGGGAGTGCCGCTCGCACCCAGCGGGGCAACGCAGTCGCAGACTCCGGGTAACGGGACTGCGCCCTCCACATCGGGATCCTCGATTACATCGCAATCTATTACCGTGACACCAAAAGACCACGTGCTGCCGACAGCTAAGGCGAAGGCGCATTTGTACCTAACGAGTGCCGGGTACGCCAAACTTGCATCAGACCGCCGCACGCCTGAATCCGTTACCTATCCAATGGACCTGTCGTACTTCGGCGGTCCGTTCCTTAAAACGGCGAGGCTCTATAACGCGTTCGTCAACAGCAGCTCTTCTGCGTTTGCAAATCCTAACGGATTCGAGGAACATTTCAGCTACAGCAACATGAGTCATATTCTCGACCAATATGTCGGGACGACGACGTCGAATCGCTACGATTGGGCCGGTGACGTAAAGGTCGGTTTTGCGTCGATTACCGGAATTATCGGCGACGATCAACTCCTCGAGATCGTGCATGCCGTCGCGGCCGCAATCGGACCGAATGCCGGCCGCAAAAATATCTACAACATCTTCTTGCCGAAGACACTGAACTATTGCAGCACAGGCTCGATCCTACCGCCCGGCTCGTGCAACCTTTTCCCGGGTAGCCCGAACCCGGCGTTCTGCGCATTCCACACTAGCGTTACGTTTAGCGATATCGGTGAAGTGCTCTTTACCTTCGAACCGACCATGGACATAGCAACCAGCGGGCTCACTTGCGCCGCCAACGCGAACGAACCGAACGTCAAGACGCCGAACGGGGTGTTCGCCGACAGCACATATTCCACACTATCTCACGAGGTATCGGAGTCAATCACGGATCCCGAACCGAACAACGCCTGGTTCACGTTTACGAACCCGATCATCGCTGGTGAAATCGGCGATCTTTGCGCGTATCAGGGACAAACTGTCAATTTAGCGGGCAAAGCGTACTACATCCAACGCGAATGGTCGAACAAAGTCCACGGATGCGACAACCTGCAACCTTGATCGTCTAGAAGTTACGTCCTAGAGAGGCCACCGATTCGCCGGCGGCCTCTTTTTATTTTGAAATTCATGAATTTTTCGCTTCAGAATCTATTCATTTCTGAATCCTAGCATCCGCGCATGTTTCCCGTACTGCTACCGATTGTTCTTGCAACCGCGTATGCAATGGTTGCAGACAATACTCCCGATGCGGTATCGATTACCGCCGTGCCCAGCACTTTCACGCCGTCGACGATCACGCTTCATCGCGGCGTTACGACCAAGCTCGTTTTCATGCATACTCAAGGCGTGCACGCAATAGAATCCGACGCGCTCGGAATTCCCAAGACCATCCTTTCGCCCGATAAGGATGTCACGATCGACGTGACGCCGTCGCAGGATGGAACCTACGTCTTACGGTGTGAGATCGTATGCGGACCCGACCACGATTCAATGGCGCTCACCGTACATGTCGAAGGATAGCGAGGGCTGCCGCTATTGCGGCATTCGTGGTATTCGCGTCCGCCGAGTCTATACCGGCCGGCGCAATGCCGCCCTTCGCACAAGCATATCGCGCAAACTGCACGCTCTGCCATGTAGAGGTTCCGGCGCTCAATAGCTACGGCCGCTCCGTTCAGCGCAGTGGTTATGCGATTCTCGACCACCAGATATTGCATCGCTCTTTGCCGGTCTGGATTGGCTTCAGCCCAGCCTTCGATTCGCAACAACAAAACGGCTCAAAACTTCAGGGCGGCAATGTTGCGGTTCACGCGGTGGGGCTCGCGGGCGACTTCTCTTATCACATTCAGCAGTGGCTCGTGCAGAACAACGTGCCCGGCGGGCTCGATACGGCATGGTTTGCCTACAACGGGCTCTTCGCGCACAGCGGCCACCTCTTTGCCGGCAAGATCGAAACGCCGGCGCCGTCGCCGTTTAGCCAATGGTTCGATTTATCGAACTTTGCGAGCGCGGAGATGACCGTCGGCGAGCATCAATATCAGCTTGACGCAAACCGTTGGGGAAGCCGGCTCGCCTACGTGCACGGAGCACTTGACGTCGAAGCCGGTTGGTTGGGTTCGAGCGGCAACTTGGGCGGCACGAGCGATTTCACGAACGATACGGATAAGACGTTTCAGTGGAAGATCGCGCATGTCTCCGCTCAACGGACATCGCTCGAGTTCGGCGCCTTCGGTTCGCGCGGCAGTTTTCCGTTGCAAGAAGGTGGGACCGATCAATATTACTCGGTCGCGGCCTATGTCGAGCGAGACCCGCAACGACACGTGCCGGGAATCTTTGCGCTCTATCAAGATACGTTTGACGGCAATCCGGGTCCGGGGCTCGGCGCGGCAGCCGGCAATGCGCTAACGTTCGAGCTCTATCAAAACGCGTTCCATCAAAACGGTTTGTTTTCCGCGAGATTCGAGCGCACGAACGACGGATTGGGCAGTCAAGTGAAATCCGGTAATATCGACTTCGAATATCACCTCGTGCGCTTCGTGCACCTCTATACCGAGGCCGCGTTCGCGCAAGGGAGTAAGCCGAGTTATCGATACATGCTCTGGTGGACGACGCCGCTCGAGCGCGTCCGGTGAGGTGGGCTATGCGCCGCTGATCTCGTCTGTATCGCCGCCAATGCCGTTCGTGCGGAGAACCGCTTGTATCACCGGCAACGCGCCGCGCGCCATGAGCGCGTAGCCACGATCGGACGGATGGAAGCAGTCTTCCGCGAGATACCGGACGCCGTGATCGCGCGCGAGATTGGTAATCGCGAAGAGATCGATGAACGTTGCTTGATGCGTCGCGGCTTGCTCGCGCATCGACCCGCTCAAGAGTTCGCACAGTGACGAAACGAATGGTTTTGCTTCGTCGGGGACGTGCGGAGTGACCGCGATGTTCGGTATTCCCGTTACGAAGAGCTGCGCCAGCGGAGCGGAAGCGCGAACACGTCCCAGCAGACGGGCGTACTGTTCGGCAAATATCGCGGGGTCGGTCGTGTTCGGCACATCATTTGCGCCCACCACCAAGAGCAATGTGTCGACCTCGGCCGGAATGCGCGACACCTGAAACATCGCGACGTCGTTCATCGTCGCACCCGGTACGCTCAAATTCGTAAATGAATGTTCCGCCGCCGCCTTCGCGAGCGCGCGGTAGATGATCTGCGTGAATCCGTTCGACGGCGTCGATGCTCCGGTTCCGTATCCCAGGCTGTCCCCGAGAACGGTGAGGTGGAGGCTTAGAACGTTCCCGTGCAGATCGCGCATGATTTACAGATTTCCGGTGGCTGGCCAGAGGCGGGTTGCGCGCGAAAGTGCTCCACATACAGAGTACGTGAATACAGCGACATTCGTTTCCGGAGCCGGCAGAACGACCATGCCCTGCTCGTACCCAGATTAGACGGTCAAGCCTACGTTTGGGGGATGAATCGGAGAGCGAGGCCGTCGATGCAGTAGCGCAGATGCGTCGGCGCGGGGCCGTCGTCGAATATATGCCCAAGATGGCTGCCGCACCGTTTGCAGTGGATTTCGGTGCGTGGCTCAAACGCAAGTTCGTAGTCCGTGCGAGTTGCGGTCACCTTTGGAAGCACGTTCCAAAACGACGGCCATCCATCGCCGCTATCGTATTTGGTCTTCGAACTGAACAGCGCTTGTTCGCATCCCGCGCAGCGATACGTGCCCGGTCGCGATTCCTTGATCAACGCACTCGAGAAAGCGGGCTCGGTTCCGTTCTCGCGCAAGATGTAGTAACGGTCGTCACCAAGGAGTTTGTGCCACTCGGCGTCGCTGTGTGTTACCGCATAGCTGCTGTTTGCGCGGGCGGTGGCGGTGGCCAGCGCTGCTGCGCCGAGCGCGATTACGAACTGTGAGCGACGCATTAGACCGGAACCTG
>JAMXLG010000110.1 GCA_024281135.1 Vulcanimicrobiia bacterium
GAAAACGCGCGCCTCTATGAACGAGAGCGCGAAGTTGCTGCGGAGTTTCAGCGTGCCGCACTTCCTATTTCACTTCCGGAGATTGCTGGTGCCCGATTCAGCAGCATCTACGTGCCGGCGAACGATCGCGAGTTGCTCGGCGGAGATTGGTACGATGCGCTACGCCTCGCAGACGGGCGCGTCGTCGTCTCAATTGGAGATGTTGCCGGCAGCGGTCTCGCGGCCACGGTCATCATGTCATCTATGCGCCAAGTGATTCGCGGCGTAGCGCAGGTTCACGCCGACCCTATCTCGATGTTGGACGCCGCCGATCGCACGCTTAAAACCGAGCATCCGAATACGCTCGTCACGGCATTTGTCGGCGTGTTCGATCCTGTCACGCGGACGCTGACCTACGCCTCAGCTGGACACCCGTGCCCGTTACTTCGCGACGTTAGCGGCGCGGTGACGGTCTTGGGCACCAGCGGACTGCCGCTGGGTCTACGCGTCCGTGGCGAAGCGGCCGCTACTACCGCGCTACAAGGTCCCAGTCTTGTCGTGTTCTACAGCGACGGCCTAATCGAAGCAGAGCGCGACATTCTCGGCGGTTACGATCGACTGGTTGCGGCGATCGCGCGCCCCGAGATTGGCAAAAGTTCGAATCCCGCCGAGACACTCTATCGCGCGATCTTAAAACGCGGGAACACCGACGACGTAGTTATTTTAACACTGCGACTGTGTGCGCCCGAGGAAGAAACCCGACGTTCCAGCCGCAACGGTCTTCGCGGCAGGTGGACCTTTAACACAAACGATGCCGACGCCGCGCGCGATTCGCGACATTGCTTCGTTACCGCGCTGCGTAGACGCGGAGTGCGCGGCAGACATCTGGACGCCGCGGAGCTCGTGTTTGGAGAGCTGCTCGGTAACGTCGCGCGCTATGCGCCGGGGCTCATTGATATCATTTTCGTCTGGGGTGAGGGCGCACCAGTGCTTCACGTACTCGATCGGGGCCCAGGCTTCACGCTCGCTCCCAAGCTGCCCTCGGACATGCTCAGCGAACGAGGGCGAGGGCTTTACATCGTGTGGTCGCTAGCCGAAGATTTCAACGTTACGGAGCGCTACGACGGCGGCTCCCATGCGCGCGCCGTACTCAGCACTTCTGGGTCCCCGGCGTTATCCGGTTGAGACGCCTCGACCGCCAGGTTGGCCCGCGGCTTCATGTCCGGCCGGCGGTTGGAGTGTTGATAGCAGCAGACTACCGTCGGCGCTTCGAGTGAGGTCGCGTAGCGCGTCGCGGATGATCTCAGTTATTCCTATCCTAAGATCGTCTATCCCGATCTTTGAATTGTCTCGCCGTAGGCCGTCAAGAGCAGAGCCGACGCTGCGCGCAAGCAAGGATAGTGCCTCACTCTCGTCGGGTGCATAGGCCTGACCGTCGCGTTTTCCGCCGCAGACGAGAACCCCGAGCAGATCGCCGCGAGAAATCAACGGATAAGCTCGTGAACCCGCAATAGCCGTATCGACCGCGTCGAGGTCGATCGCGTTATGCCATGCACGTAACTTGAGGATCGCGCGGTCGTTTTCGGAGACGGTGTTGATTGCGCCGTTGCTGCTACGAGCCGTCGTATAGCTTCCTCGCTCGTCGCGCAGGAGGATGGAAACCGGATCGGTCTCTGCATGGACGGCTACCTCATGGACGGTGTTATCGAGCAACGTATCGGAGTCAGTAATGAACGCCGCCTCATGCGCGAACGTGCGAAGCGCATGCTCGTGCTCGTGACGTGCTCGGAAGAATACTCGATCCACAAATTTATCGACGTAATGATGAATATACTGCAAAGAGACTCCGACGGCGAGAGCGATACCGACGATGACGGCGATGCTGGTGGTGCGGCTAGCTACTGCGAAGAACTTGTTGAAGAGAAATTCTACAAGAACGAAAACGCCGACCACGACCAGCGAGACTCCGGCGAAAACCGCAGCTCGGTTGATCACGAACTGCACGTCGAGCAGCCGCCGGCTCAAAACCGCATAGGTCATGATCCCGACTACGACGAGCCCCGCCAGACTCCCAACGATTGCAAGCGCCTGCTGAGCGCCGCTGTATTGCCCGCCAGCAAACGCGGACACGAAGGCCCAGATCGCCGATACGACATTGAACGCTACGGGCGGAATGAGGAGCCAGGCTGCGCGTTGGCGCTCCTCGGCGCTCACAGCCGCAAGAGCGGCCAGAGCGCACACGGCACCGAGGAGGAGGGCAATGATCCAACCGAGCTGATATACCGCAAGGAAGTTGACGAGCGGCCAGAACTGATGAAACCATGGCGTTATTAAAATGAGTTCGTAAACGACCATCATCACGCCGACGCCGACGCCTGCAACCGCGTAGGTACTCCACTCAAGAGTGCGGCGCAACGGGCCAATCGGGTGGCCAAACGTTGAGCTAATCGTCGCGAGGAGGCAGGCCGCTAACGCGGTCACCGGTGCGTTGATTAGAAATGCTGCCTCGTTTAACCATGGCCAGGGGCTAAGGAACGCAGAGCCGCCCGGCCCTGCCAGAACCCACAACACCAGGTACCACGAAAGCAAATGTGCCCGCCGTCCTATCCCGAACCACGCGACAATGGTGGCGAACAGCATGAGCCACAAATTCGTCAAATTCCCAAGCCAATCGCCCAAAGAATTAGGTAGGGAAATCGGGACGATGGTCGTGTAGAAAGCATGACCGCTTCGTGTCACACGCACCTTTTGCGACCACCCAGCGAGAACGCGTCGGTTCTCGACTCGTTGTGGGATAGTGCTCCCCACGAGGAATTCGATTTCGTCTCCAGCGCGTAAGCCAGCCCGCGCGGCGGGCAACCCAGGCTTGATATCCGCCACCGTCTGGGTATCTAGGTCGCCGAGTGGCACCCAATCTATCCCCGCGTGCCCGATAAAACGTGGGGTCGCAAACGTGCTCCAAAGGACGAACGCAAAGCCAAACGCGCACGTAGCCAAGAGCCACGGCCGAGACGGGGATCTAATAGATCCGCCTGCCCTATTCGGCATAGAGCAAACGTTCGACGCGTCCGCCCAGCGTACCTAATTTTCCGCCACCGGTAAGCGCCGACGCCGCGAGCGCCTCGCACTACTGAAATAATGCGAGCACGCCTTCGAAGGGATCTCGCAGATAATTCGCTCGAAGCGAGCTGTATAGGCGAGAGCCGGCGGCTTTAGACGCCGGTTGGCGGGCGAAGGGTCGAGATCTGTAAACTATCGTCCGCGCTTGGAGTGAGGTCGCGAAGGGCGTCGCCGATCTCCGTTATTCGTGTCGTTAAATCATCCCTTAGATCGTCAATCGCGGCCTTCAAATCGTCGCGGCGCTCTCGGCGCAAGCCGTCGAGAGCGGAGCCGACGCTACGCGCAAGCAAGGATAACGCCTCGCTCTCGTCAGGTGCATAGGCCTGACCGTCGCGTTTTCCGCCGCAGATGAGAACGCCCAGCAGATCCCCACGCGATATCAACGGATAGGCTCGTGACCCCTGCAGCGCCGTGTCCACATCGTCGAGATCGATCGGGCTATGCCACGCGCGTAACTTGAGGATCGCGCGATCGTTTTCGGAGACGGTGTCGATTTCGCCGCTGCTGCT
>JAMXLG010000111.1 GCA_024281135.1 Vulcanimicrobiia bacterium
AATCGCCGCTGATCGTGCATCTCGGCATTCGGTGGTTTACCACCGGGAGCACGCTCGCCAGCACCCTGGAGATCATGGAGCGCCTGAAAGAGCTGGGCGTGCCGATCGTTCTCAGCGCGGCTAGGGAGTGTGAAGCCTATGTGCCCGCCTTCCAACAGGCCGGTCTCACGGTAGCCAACGGGCTCCCGTTCTATCAATGGGCCGCACTCTTCGAACGCGCACGATGCGTGCTTACTGTCGACACGGGTGCGACTCATGTCGCAAGCGCGATGCGCAGGCCCACCGTTGTCGCCTTCGAACATCGGTACTTCCGGTTGAACTCGCAAGAATGGGCGCCGTACCACGTGCCCAGTGTGCTTGTTCGTAAACCGGCCGACGCGGATGAATCGTCACTCGCGGAGTTCCGCGACGAGATCGTGCGTGGTGTGACCGATTTGATCAATGCCTGAAATTTCAGTTGTCATTCCAACCTACAATCGGTTGGATACGCTCGCCCATGTCATTCCGACGCTGCTCGCGCAGGATTTGCCGGCGGATAGCTACGAGCTGCTCGTGTGCGATTCCAACTCGACCGACGGCACGCGCGAGTATCTCGCCGGCGTTTCATCGGAGCATCCTAACGTAAGGCACTTACCTGGGACGTATACCGGACGCGCGATGGCGCGCAATGCGGGTATTTCAGCGGCAAAAGGCGACGTCGTCCTTTTCAACGATTCAGATATCTTAGCGTCGCCGGACTTGCTTTCTCAGCACCTTCGGCATCATCGCGAGCAGCACAACGTCGCCGTTGTGGGCTTGGAAGTGCAAGTCAAGGATCTCGACGACTACGCTTTCAAGCGCGACCATCCCGAAGAGCGCGGATCGCTGCACAAGCCGACGCGCAAGCAGTTACCTTGGCTCTATTTCCTCACGGGGAACGCTTCGGTTCGTCGCGACGATTTGTTGCGCGTAGGCTCTTTCGACGAAAGCTTCACCGGGTACGGGCATGAGGATCTCGAGCTCGGGTACCGTTTGGAGAAAGCCGGCACCCGCATTCTATACGAACCGAAGGCGGTGAATTACCACTGCCAAGACGTTCCGCACGACGACCAAAAAGAGAAAATGAAACTCGCGGGACGCTCCACCGTGCGGTTCTATCGGAAACATCCCGATTTCGGTGTGAAGCTGAATTTGGGCATGACTCCGGTTTCGCTCGGTTTGCATAGCGCGCTCACCCGAATGCCGGCGGTGCTCGGATACCTCGACGCCCGCGCCAAAGATTCGAAATTTGCGCGAGATCTCGTGCAACAGTATTATTACGTTTCCGGAATCAAACAAGCATTGGACGGCAAGGAATGACAAGCGTTACAAGACGAGTTACATGCGGCAGCCTTCGCGCGAGCGACGCGGGTGAAACCGTCGAGCTCAACGGCTGGGTGAATCGCCGCCGCGATCACGGCGGCTTGATTTTCGTCGACATCCGCGATCGCGACGGCATCACGCAAATCGTCTTCGACCCGCAGCATCCGAGCTTCAAAGACGCCGAGCATCTGCGCAACGAAGATGTTCTTCGTGTGCGTGGCACGGTGCGACATCGTCCCGAAGGCACCGAGAACAAGAAGATCGCTACGGGCGACATTGAGGTCGGCGTCGATTTTCTCGAAGTTGTGAATCGCTCGCAAGTGCCGCCGTTCCAAGTGAACAGCGACGATCCGGTCGACGAGAACCTGCGCCTCGAGTACCGGTACCTCGATCTGCGTCGCCCCCGTATGCAGCGCAACATTCGCTTGCGCCACAAGGCCATCAAAGCGATGCGGGACTTTTTCGACGAGCGCGAGTTCATCGAGATCGAAACGCCGATGCTAATCAAGAGTACGCCTGAAGGCGCACGCGATTACCTCGTGCCGTCGCGACTGCATCCCGGAACCTTCTATGCGTTGCCGCAGTCGCCGCAACTGCTCAAGCAGATCTCGATGATCTCCGGCTTCGGCAAGTACATGCAGATAGCGCGTTGCATGCGCGATGAGGACTTGCGCGCCGACCGTCAGCCCGAGTTCACACAAGTCGACGTGGAGCTGTCTTTTTGCACGCAAGAAGACGTGCTGGAAACGATGGAATCTGCGATTCGCTACGTATGGAAAGAGGTGCTTGATATCGAGCTTCCTGCGTTCCCGCGTTTGAAGTTCGATGAAGCATTAGCAAAGTACGGTGTCGACAAACCCGACCTTCGGTTTGGCTTAGAGTTGCAAGAAGTCAGCAACGTTTTTGCGGGCACGGACTTCGTCGTCTTCAAATCGGTAATCGATTCGAAGGGCGCAATTGTCGCACTTCGTTATCCAGGCGGCGCCTCGCTTTCGCGACGCGACTTCGATGCGCTAACTGAAGAAGCGAAGCAATTCGGCGGCAAAGGCATGGTCTGGATTGCGCTCGGCGCCGACGGCGTAAAGTCATCTGCGCAAAAATTTATTAGCGAAGAACATGTTACGAAGCTTCGCGAGGCTACCGAAGCCCAGACCGGCGACGCAATTCTGCTTTTCGCCGATGCTGCGGACATTGCGCTTCCGGTTGCGGGCAAGATGCGAAACTACGTCGGCGATAAATGCGGCTTGCGCGATCCGAATGTTTTCGCGTTCTGCTGGGTGCTCGATTTTCCGTATCTCGAAGTCGACGAGGAGACGGGCAAGGCGTATCCTGCGCACCACCCGTTCACCTCGCCGGGCGCAGGTCAGTGGGAGTATCTGC
>JAMXLG010000112.1 GCA_024281135.1 Vulcanimicrobiia bacterium
GGAAACCCTCGCCCTTCGTCCTTGAGGGGCGTAGTGAAAAATCCACCCTATTTCAGGGCAGCCGCAAGAGTATAGCATGGCCCTCAAGGGGCGGTCCAGGACTCCCGCCCGAGCGCGGCACGCTCCCTCGCTCTTAAGGTAGGGGCTTGCGGGGCCGAACACCGGAGAGATGCGTTGGTTGGTCACCGGCGGCCTCGGGTTTATCGGGTCGAACTTCATTCGCTTGGCGCTTCGGGAGCGGACGTCGCTCGAGATCGTTAATCTCGATGCGATGACGTACGCGGGAAACCCCGCGAACCTTCGGGACGTCGAGGGCGACGGCCGGTATCGTTTCGTCCACGGCGACATTTGTGATCCCGCCGCCGTTGCACATGCGATCGGTGACGGTGCCGATGCGATTGTCAATTTCGCCGCTGAGACGCACGTCGACCGCTCGATCCTCGATCCCGAGGCGTTCCTTCGCACGGATATTCTCGGCACGCATGTGTTACTTGAGGCGGTGCGCGAGCGTTCGATTCCGCGGTACTTGCAAGTGTCGACGGATGAGGTGTACGGCGATATCAGCGAAGGCGAGTCGACCGAGAACGATCCGCTGCGTCCGCGTAGTCCGTACTCTGCATCGAAGGCCGGCGGCGATCTTCAAGTTCTCGCATACCGGACGACGTACGATACTCCGGTGTTGATTACGCGCGGGAGCAATACGTACGGCCCGCACCAGTATCCCGAGAAACTGATTCCGCTCTTCGTTACGAATTTGATCGACGATCAGCAAGTGCCGGTCTACGGCGACGGAATGCAGATCCGCGACTGGCTACACGTCGAGGATCATGCGCGCGGCATTATGCACGTGCTTGAGCACGGTGAACTCGGAAACATCTACAACATCGGCGGCGGCAATCCACGAACGAACATCGAGATAACACGATTGCTCGTGGAGGACTGCGGGCGTTCGATGAACACGCACGTGCGTCACGTCGTCGACCGTCCGGGTCACGATCGCCGCTACGCGGTCGACATGTCGAAAGCGCGCGCGCTCGGTTGGGCTCCGCGCATCGACTTCGCGACGGGATTGCTCGATACGGTCGCGTGGTACCGCGCAAACGAATCCTGGTGGCGTCCGCTCAAGTCAGGTGAGTTTCTCGATTACTACAAACGTCAATACGCTCATCGGTAAGGAATTATGAAAGGCGTTATTCTCGCAGGCGGTCTCGGGTCTCGGCTTCGTCCGTTAACGAAGGTGACCAACAAGCATCTTCTGCCGATCTACGACAAGCCGATGATCTACTATCCGATCGAGACGCTTGTACGCGCGGGCATCAAGGACATCATGATCGTCACGGGCGGCAACTCCGCCGGCGACTTTCTTCGTTTGCTCGGCAACGGCAAAGAGTTTGGCCTCAAAGATATTTATTACACGTATCAAGAGGGCGAAGGCGGCATCGCCGATGCACTCAAACTGTGCGAGCACTTTGCTGAAGGCCAGCGTATTGCCGTCATCCTGGGCGACAACATCATCCAAGATGACATCTCGCCGTACGTGCGCAAGTTCGAGGAACAAGACTCCGGCGCACGCATCCTCTTGAAGGAAGTCGAGGATCCCGAGCGCTTCGGATGTCCCGAACTCGACGGCGACCGCATCGTCCGCATCGAAGAAAAGCCGGTTCAGCCGAAGAGCCGCTATGCTGTAACCGGCATCTATATGTACGACCGCCGCGTTTTCGATTTCTGCAAGCGACTCAAGCCGTCAGCACGCGGCGAACTCGAAATCACCGACGTCAACAACGCGTACATCAAGGAAGGCGACCTCTTCTACGACGTCCTCAGCGGCTGGTGGACCGACGCGGGACAATTCGAATCGCTCTATCGCGCGACGCAATTGGTTGCGGCAACGAAGTTCCCGCAGCCCGTCTAACTCAGGATCGCATCACTCGATGCGAAAGTACGAGATTCTACTGCAAAACGGAATCTTTTTTAACGAGACGCGGTGCATGTCGACGACGTCCATGAGGGCCGCCGTTTCACCTGGGAAATCTTTCATATTGAGCTCGTCGAATGCCACCACTGCGCCGCGAGGCATTCTTGGGAGCAACAGTTCGAGAGCAACCTTTGTGGGACGAAATACGTCCATGTCGAGGTGTACGAGTGCTGGAATGACTTGAGGATTTTCCTCGAGGAACTTTGGTAGCGATTCGCATACGTCGCCCGTGACAAGTTCGACTTTCGAAACGTGACCGATGAAACGGTTCATGTCATACAATCCAATACTGCGCTCCAGCCGATCGCGCGAGTTAACCGCATATCCGCCCTCGTGCATGAACGACGACCGGCTCTTCGCGTCGGATTCGGCGATTTCGGCAAATCCACCAAACGTGTCGAAGCCGAAGATGCGACGCGTCATGAAATTTGGCTCGAGGATCGAGCTAAAAAGCGCGTAGCTCATCAAGCCTTGGCCGTTGAAAACACCTAATTCAAAAATGGATCCCGGCAAGTCGGCGATCATCTTAAACAATTCGAATCGCGCGAGAAAATCAGAGGCTACCTGACGCGGGGTGTAAAGCGCGAACGATCGGAGCTTCAGCAGAGTTGAAGATTCGTCGTCTTCAAATGCCTTGACGAGAGCGTCGTAGTACTCGATGTTCTTCGCCGAATTCTTGCTTGGATCGATCTTATTCTCGTTGAGAGAATCGCCTAGGGGCTGCGTCACGGAATGGATACCTCAATCGGCTCGTTGTTCGGATACCGCACAAAGAAGATATTCGTGCGGTCTCCGCTCGGGAACCCCTGCGCACGATGGTTCTCGTCGCCAAGGTCGGTTATTCGCAACTGCACAGTCCACCGAATTTGATTCGAGAAGTTCGGGGTGCTTCGATGTAACAGCATCTGCTTAAAGATAACGGCGTCGCCGCGCGAGGCGACGACAGTGTGAGGCGACTCCGTCACTTCATAGTCCAACGCGAGGTCGCGCTGCAAAAATGGGACGTAACGGAGTGAAGGCTTGTCGGTTAAGCGACGAAACGGATAAATTCCCCGTTTATGGCTTCCCGCGATGACTTGAATGGTACCGTTGTGCTCGTTCACGTCGCCAAGCGGCAGCCATAGCGTTACCGCATTTTCGGAGCCCAACAGATAGAGCGTGTCTTGGTGCCACTCAAACAGATGACGCTCGTCTGACGGCCGGTCCATGCGCATGTTACTGCATCCCATGAGAGCCGGAAATTTCATTCCCAACGCCCGGCACAATTCTCGAACGCGCGTGCTTCCTTCAAGGCGCGCTAGGGACATCATGTACTTTAGGCGGTCGTAAAGGACCGATTGCTGCGCGGCGTTCATCGAATAAGCGGTCGAGTCCGACACCGAAAACGTCGGTCCGACGAGATACTGCCCGAGCTCTTCGAGCTCGGCAACAACCGCATCCAATTCGCCGCCTTCGAAGGCTCCGCGAACGATCGCGTAGCCGCGTTCCTCAAAGTCTCGCAATGTACTCTGGTCGACCAGATCCTCGCTTCGCATGATGTAAATATCGGTCGAGTCGCCGACTACTTCCCTCGCGAGGGCGAAAATTTCTCGAATTTTACGTCGCGCTCGGAAATGCACGCTATGGGAACCGGCCAAAACTTATTTACCGAGTCGCTGTAGATCGAAAAACCGCGCGAGAGATCAGGCGCGTAGCGGTCAGAGATTAAATACGAGACAACGGTGTCATCCACGAGGGTTTGGTATCCGTGTGCGCATCCCGCCGGAATGTACACCGCATTCGCCTGCGCCTCCGAAAGTTGGACTGCGACCGACGCCCCGTAAGTATCGCTTTCCTGGCGTACGTCAAGCAGCACATCGATGATTGCACCGCGTTCGCACCGCACCAGTTTATGCTCTTGCGCCGGGTACACCGAGTAATGCATACCTCTTACCGTTCCCGCCGTTACGTTTTGCGCTATGCTGTGCTCCAGGAAATGCGTTGCTAGCCCCGCTTGCCGGAACGCGTCTTCGCTAAAGGTCCGGGCGAAGTAACCACGTTGATCGCGAACCTCTTCGGCACAAATGAGATATGCGCCAGAGATCGCCAGCGGCTCGATTTTCACGAGATGACGAGCTCAGGAACGGCACGCACGAACTGGCCACCCCAGGCTCGGATGCCGTCAAGTTGCTTCGCAATTTCGGCCGCGATGTTCCAGGCGAGGATGATCACATAGTCGGGTTTTTCGCGATAGATTGCATCAGGATGAACGACGGCGATACGAGAGCCCGGTAGATATTTTTCTTGTTTCAACGGATTTGCATCCGCCACGCACGCAATCAGGTCTTCTCGAATGCCGCAGAAATTAAGAAACGTATTGCCTTTCGCGGCAGCCGCGTATCCGAACACCGTTTTTCCAGCTCGGCGCGCTTCGAACAAAAATCGCAGCGTTTCTTCCTTGATCTGAAACGCGCGTTGCTGGAAACGTTTGTAAATCCCATCCGAATCGAGTCCCGCTGCGCGTTCTTCGCGCTTGAGCTCTTCGACCGCCGGCGATCGTTCGGGCAAACCCATCCATACGCGCAAAGACCCGCCGTGAATCGATAACCGTTCTACGTCCGACACTACTAGGCCGTGTCGCTCAGCCGCATTTTCAAATGAGGACAGGGAGTAATAGGAATAATGTTCTTGATAGATCGTATCGAATTCCGTGTGTTCGAGCATCGGTAGGAGATGCGGAAACTCAACCGATATGGTCGCGCCGGCGCGCTGGAGAACGGCGAGCCCTTCCAAGAAATCGTGCAAATCCGGCACGTGCGCGACGACGTTGTTTGCAACAACCAGACGCGGCAAACCCCGTTCCTCCAGCAACCGACGCGCCGACTCTTCGCCGAAGAATTCGATCGTCGTTGGGATTCCGCGGCTGATCGCAATGTCCGCGGTCGAGCGTGTCGGCTCGATACCCAATACGTCCCACGAGCGTTCGCGAAACGCTTGCAGCAAGCACCCGTCGTTTGAGGCAATTTCGACTACCCGCGTCCCAGCTGTCGCTCCGAGCCGCTCGCCGGCCTCGAACGCGAATTTCGCGCAGTGTTCGCGCCACGTTGACGAAACGGACGAAAGATAGGGATAGACGTCCGAAAATACGCCCTCGCGTTGGACATAGGCGGGGACTTGCACGAGATTACATGCCGAACACCGATAAACTCGGAGCGGATAAAATGCTTCGCCTTCGTCGTGGCGCTTTGGATCGACGTAGGCGTTCGACAACGGTTGCATACCCAGGTCGATTACGAGTTCGCTTAGGACATTGGCGCAGTTGCGACACCGACGCATCAATCGCTCTTCCGGCGAAGCCAAGCACCCGGCCAATATGTCACATTCTTCGAGAGCCCCATGCTCTCGTTGAACGGCCAGTGGGGCTGATGTTCTTCGAACTCAGGATGCGCCGCAAGAAAATCGACTGCTGCCTGGTACGGGTTATTGCTTCCCCAGTCATCGCCAGAGCGCGGAGCGCCTACGAGATCCTTCATCAAACCATCCGTTACAACAATGTAGGAACTGGGCGTTACCATCGGACAGTATGCCTCAAGCTCCTTGTACACATGATCGTACGTATGATTCGAATCCAGAACGACGAGCACACGCTCTGCATTTCGCGCGCGTTGGGCTACTTCCGCAACGACATCCTCGGCAACCGAGCTGCCTTCGATGAGATCAAAATATGGACGCAGTTCGTGACGGTCTAGTGCTTCGCGATTGTGCGGCCTGATCTCGATATCTATCCCAACGACGCGACCGGTCCCCATAGCCTTGAGTAGGCTGGCATAAAACACGATTGAGCCGCCGTGCGCGATTCCGGTTTCGATGATAAGGTCCGGGCGTAATTCGTAGATCGCCTCTTGAATGCGGACCAAATCGTCCGGAAGCTGGATTACTGGACGCCCAAACCATGAGAACGCGTAGACGTATTTTGCATCCCAACCGACACGAATCCACGCTTCCGATAGAAGTTCGAAGCCTCTCGGCGAGTCGAACGGTGCCGTTTCCGTCGTATCGCCGACACGGCGATGCACCACCGCATTCTCGTAGTCGATCTCTAGCGTACCGTTGGTCATTTCCTATCCAAGTCCAAGAGCAAGTGATAACGCTGCCTGCGGCCTC
>JAMXLG010000113.1 GCA_024281135.1 Vulcanimicrobiia bacterium
GAAGGTCGTTTTGAACCGTTTGCACCTTCGCCGCCGCCGATTTACGTTCGCGCACGGCTAGCTCGTTTGCGTTAATCAGCAGACGCAGATCTTCCCAACGCTCGACGAATTCGGTAAAGGAACGCGCAGAGAGCAACACGGCCGCATAGCTAAGGTCGCCGTTCTCATAAATATCGACGAGACGGCGTTTAAGCGCGTCGTCGTGAAGCGAAAGCGATTTCTCGGCCGCATTGAGCTGAATCGTGTTCCACGCGACCTTGCGTCTCGTCGACTCGGCCTGTGCGTCTAAACCGCCGAGGCGCGCATTGACGTCGCGGATCGCCGCATTCGTCTGATCGAGCTGGGTCTGTAGGTCGTTCTCGTGTGACGCCGCTTGGTGCAGCTCGGCGCGCTTTTGGTGCAACCGCGCCTGAAGCGCTTGACTCTTCTGGCGCTCGGCCTCGATGCGTTGCTGCAAGTTCGATGTTCGCGCCAGCGTAAGCGAAGGCGCGAGGGCGAGCACGAGTCCGAGAGCGAGAAATCGGCGTATGATCACTGGCGGCGCTTGTCCTTGACGTAAGTAGATCCGGAGATCGATTTGGCATACCGCTTCAATTCCGCGGCGGCTTCACCGACTTGAGCGTAATTGGTCAACTGCCCGCGATCGTTCGAGACAATTGCGATCGAGAGCGACATGATTGGAAAACGGTTGAGTGCGCCGCGGCGGTCGCGCGTTTCGATATAGCCGGCGCGCAGGTCTTTCGCAGAGTACAAGCCGCGAATGTCGGCGTCGAATTCTGAGATGATTTCTTTCGCGATCTCCTCGGCACGCTCGGCTTGCGTGACGACGATGAAGTCGTCGCCACCAATGTGCCCGACGAAATCGCCCTGAGTTCCGCGCCGGCGCACGATATCGGTCGTAATCCGCGCTATGTGTTGAATGGCTTCGTCGCCGTGCGTAAATCCGTAGACGTCGTTGAAGGCTTTGAAATTGTCGAGATCTAGATAGAGCACCGCGAACGGTTCTCCGCCGTCGAGGCGTCGACGAAGCTCCCCTTCGATTGCGAGATTTCCGGGAAGTCTCGTGAGCGGCGAGAGTGACGAATCGACTTCGACGCGACGAATCTTTGCGCGAACGCGCGCGAGTAATTCTTGGGGACCGAAGGGCTTCGTTATGTAGTCGTCCGCGCCGGCTTCAAAGCCGCGCAGTTTGTCATCAGTTTCGCTCTTTGCGGTGAGGATGATAATCGGGACGTTCGCGACGGCAGGATTGTGGTGCGCACGAATGCGGCGCGCTACTTCGTAGCCGTCCATATGGGGCATCATCAAATCGAGCAGGACCACATCGGGCAGAACGCTCTCGATCTTCTCCAACGCTTCGGGGCCGTCAGCCGCCGTCTCGACGCCGAATCCCGCAAGCTCCAAATTCGTAGCGATGATCTTGCGCAAGTTGCGGTCGTCGTCTACGACCAGCACGCGATGCCCAACGCCCTCAGCAACCGTTTTCATGTACGCTCCGGAAGACGAAGCGTAAACGTTGCACCTTCGTGTAAGCGGCTTTCGACGTCGATTGTTCCACCATGCGCGCGTGCAACGGAACGGGCGATGTAAAGACCTAACCCGGCTCCGCCGGTCACAGAAGCGAGATTTCGTTCGGCTCGATAGAAGCGCTCGAAAATGTACGGCAAATGCTCCTGACCGATTCCGATGCCGCGATCGATGATGCGAATCTGCACTTCGCTGCCGGTGCGTTCTGCTTCGACGACGACCGTGCTCGCATCCGGAGAAAATTTCAGGGCGTTGTCGATCAATTGTTCGAGCGCGCGTGCGAGCAACGCAAGATCGCCGTGGACTTCGATCCCTTGCGTGCGACGCTCGATCCGTGATGCGAGCGTCGGACCCAACCGATCCGCGACGACGTCGAGCACGCTATCGATTGCGACATTTTTGCGTTCGGTGAGCAAATGCTCCGCATCGACGCGTCCCGCGAGCAGAAGATCGTCAACCGCGCTTGCAAGACGATCGGCTTCCTCTTCGATCGTTTTTAGAAACTCATCGCGCTTGGGTGCCGTGGCATCTGGATTATCACGCATCGTCAACGCGTACGCTTTGATCGTGGCGATCGGCGTCTTGAGCTCGTGCGAGACCGAGGTCACGATCTCCGACTTGAGTTGCTCGATAGCGTCGTAGGTTTGCTGGCGTCCGAACGACAGCAGCCAGCCGTCATCGATGGTCAACACGGCAGCATGAATCGCACGACGGTTCTCGTCGTTCGTCCAAACGGTGATTGCTTGCGGGACAACGGCAAAGCCGAGCGGCGGATCGACGCGAGAGAAGATTTCATCGAGCGATTTGCCGACGGCTTCGATGCGCGGGACACCGGTGACCGCAGCAGCTCCGGAACTCCACGCCGCAACGATGCCCTCCCCGGACACATACGCGATCGCGTCTGAGATGAACTTCGCGAGCGCATCGAAATCTGCGTCGATGCGCAGGTGTGCCATTAGGTCCGTAGGTGTCGTCCGACCGAAATCCACGACGCGATGACTCCGATGCAGCCTCCTACGAGAATCAGCTCACCGACGAGCAGCGGAACGTTGACGACGTCCCCGTTCAACTGCACCCACGGCAGCGCAAGCAGTAGCTTCGGCCACAGCATGTAGCGCGCGACACCAAGTACCGCGACGGCAATGAGCGAACCGATGACGCCGTCGAGCAGACCTTCGCAGATAAACGGCGCGCGAATATACATATGTGTCGCGCCGACCAGCTGCATGATCGAGATCTCGCGGCGTCGCGCAAAGACCGTCAAGCGAATCGTATTCGAGATAATGATGCCGGCTACAAGCAGAAATACCGCGATGATCGCGACGCCGATGCGGCGCAGGACGCCGCCGAGCTGCAACAAGCGCTCGACGATCGTTTGCGGGAACACGACATTGCCGACCCCGCTCATCTTGCGGATTTTGGCAGCAACGTTCGGAACGGACGCGGGATCGTGCACGCGGATGCGCATTTTATCCGGCAGCGGATTCTCGGTGAGCAGCGACGTGTCGATCACGCCGTTCGTACGAGCTCGTAGTTCGGCGAGGCCTTGCTTACGCGGCACGAACTCGATCGTTGCGACGCGCGGATCCTTCGAGAGCGCGCTGCGAAGCGCGTCCTCCTGTGCGGTCGTCGCCGAGTTCGTAAAGTACACCGAAATCTCGATCTGGTTCAAAATGTTGTCGCCCAGACCGGCTAACGTTGCACGTACGAAGAGGAAGGCGCCGAGGAGGATGATGGTGATTGCGACGGTGCCGATTGCCGTCGCTTGCATTCCGGCGTTGCGCGTGAAGTTGCGCAGCACCTCACCCAGAAAGAACTTGACCTTGCCCCAGTCCAAGATAGTAATATCCCCGCTCTTCGTCGGTAACGATTTTGCCGTCTTCTAAACGCACGACGCGGCGGCGCATGCGATCGACAACGGCTTGGTTGTGGGTTGCGACCACGACGGTCGTCCCTTTGAGATTGATGCGGAGCAACAGCTCCATAATTTCCGTCGTGTTCGACGGGTCGAGGTTGCCGGTCGGCTCGTCGCAGAGCAGCAGCTTCGGATGGTTAACGAGCGCGCGTGCTATAGCCGTGCGCTGTTGCTCTCCACCGGAGAGCTCCCCGGGGAACATCCGGCTCTTGTGCGAGAGACCGACGAGATCGAGCGCTCGCGGAACTTCACGCATGATCTCTTTGCTGTGCGCGCCGGTAACTTGCATCGCAAACGCGACGTTCTCCCAGACCGTTTTGTCGGCAAGGAGCTTGAAATCTTGAAACACGACGCCGAGATGGCGACGTAAGGCCGGGATGCGTCCGCGCTTAAGCCGGTCGACGCGTATGCCGTCGACCGTGATCTCACCACTAGTCGGAACCGTCTCTTTGTAAAGGAGGCGGAGGAGACTCGATTTGCCGGTGCCCGAATGGCCGACGAGGAAGACGAAGTCGCCCTTGCCGATTTCGAGACTTACATTATCGAGGGCGCGTACCCCATTAGGGTAGATCAGCGAGACATTGCGTATCGAAATCATCGCTGTAAAAGGGGTTTTCCTGAGGCCACGGCCTATACCTCCGGTCGTATGAATTTCGACCTGACCGACGAGCAGAAAGCAATCCAAGACCTCGCGCGCGATTTTGCGCAGAACGAGGTTAAGCCACGCGCTGAAGAGATGGATCGCGACGAAGCGTTCCCGTACGACCTCGTCAAAAAGATGGCCGAGCTCGGTTTCATGGGCTTGCCATTTCCCGAGGAATACGGTGGCGCAGGTGCCGATACCGTAAGCTACGCTCTCGCGGTCATGGAGATCGCGCGTGCCGACGCATCGACCGCGATCACGATGGCTGCGCACGTTTCTCTTGGGGCGACGCCTTTCTATCTTTTCGGCACCGAGGCTCAGAAACAGAAGTACTTGGTGCCGCTGGCTCAAGGAAAAATGCTGTGGGGTTTCGGCCTAACCGAGCCCAACGCGGGTAGCGACGCCGGCAACACGACAACCAAGGCCTCGCTGCAAAACGGCAATTGGGTGATCAACGGAACGAAAGCGTTTATCACCAACTCAGGTACGGAAGTCAGCGGTGGAACGACGATCACGGCGGTCACCGGCACCCGCGATGACGGCAAGCCCGAGATTTCGAATATCATCGTGCCGCAAGATACGCCCGGCTTCACGCGCAGCAAGAAGTACAAAAAGATGGGCTGGCGCGCGTCGGACACCCGCGAGCTGAGCTTCAACGACGCGAAAGTTGCCGAGGACAACTTGCTTGGCCCACGAGGCGAGGGCTACCGTCAATTTTTAACAATTCTCGACGGCGGCCGCATTTCGGTTGCCGCGCTTTCCGTGGGTCTTGCGATGGGCGCGTACGACGAAGCGCTGCAATATTCGAAAGATCGCGTCGCGTTCGGTAAACCGATCAGCAAGTTCCAGGCGATTCAATTCAAACTCGTCGACATGCTGTGTGAAATCGAACACGCGAAGTTGATGATTTTGCGCGCGGCGTGGGAGAAAGACAACGGACGCGATTACGTGCAAACCGCATCGCTCGCAAAACTTTACGCCGCCGAAGTCTCACGCCGCGTCGTAAACGAAGCGCTCCAAATCCACGGCGGCTACGGCTTCATGGACGAATATCCGGTCTCACGCATGTACCGCGATCAAAAAATCAACGAAATCGGCGAAGGCACCAACGAAGTACAACGCCTGGTCATTGCACGCTTGATGGGATTGTAGTAACGCGCCGTGTCATCCTGACGCTCGTGTCACCCTGAGCTTGTCGAAGGGCCGCATCAATTTAAAAGCCCGCCGGAACGTATCGGCGGGCTTTTTGTTCATAACGATCCTTCGACAAGCTCAGGATGACACGAGTGTCAGGATGACACGGCGCGTTGTGGGAGTTTCCAGTCTGGGCGGATGAAGTGACAGGTGTAGCCGTCGGGATATTTTTGTAGGTAGTCCTGGTGTTCGGGTTCGGCTTCCCAGAACGGACCCGCGGGCGCAACTTCCGTCACGACTTTGCCGGGCCACAGTCCGGATGCATCGACGTCTGCGATCGTATCTTCCGCGATGCGGCGTTGCTCGTCGGTGGTGTAGTAAATCGCCGAACGATAGCTCATGCCGCGATCGTTGCCTTGACGATTGAGCGTCGTCGGGTCGTGAATTTGAAAGAAGAACTCGAGGAGTTGGCGATAGCTCAGTTTCGACGGATCAAAAACAATTTCGATCGCTTCGGCATGCGTGCCGTGATTGCGGTACGTCGCGTTTGCGACGTCGCCGCCGGCATACCCGACACGCGTCGAAATCACGCCGGGATAGTTGCGCAGCAGTTCTTGCATGCCCCAGAAGCAGCCGCCGGCGAGAACCGCTCGCTCGGTATGTGAATCCATAGTTTATCCTCCGCCTATAGGAACCGGTTCGCGCGAACTATGTTGCATCCCGGTCGTCCGGAATGATCTCCTCGTTCGCCGGCAACAACGTGCGGTAGAGTTGCCACGTGCGATCGTCGTTCGTTTGTATGGCGATCGGTTCGTCGACGGTCGAGACGATTTCACGGAGCCGCCCGTCATCGTCGCCGTAGACGAGCAGGGTGCGCGATCCGCTCATCGTCAGCACTGCGACGAGCATGAACCCCTGCGCATCAAGCTGTTCCTTCAAGTACTCCTCGAGCTCACGAGCCGGCGTCGGATCCGCGCCGTCCTCAATTCGGCGAACGAGCAAAAACGCGAGCGGACGTGAAGGTAAATCGCGTTCTGCGTTGATTCCGATATCGATGCTGATCGAGGCGGTCTCGTCGTCTTGCGACCGTACGTATGAGTACCACTGCGCCATATGCCTGGACTTAACCGCCGGCCTCATTTAGACTTTCTTCATCAATTGATTGGAGGGTGATTCCATGTTTCGTCGCGTCTTTTTAACGGCCGTCACACTTCTTCTGGCTTGTGCTCTTCCCGCGTTGGCCGCCCTCAACGAAGGCGCCAAGGCACCCGATTTCACGCTCCAAGCAACGCAGGGCGGCAAGGTCTTCACATTCTCACTGGCCGATGCGCTCAAAAACGGGCCGGTCGTCCTCTACTTCTATCCGGCGGCGTTTACGCCGGGCTGTACGATGGAAGCACACGAGTTCGCTGAAGCGATCGATCAATACAAGGCGCTTCACGCAACGGTCATCGGCGTCTCTCACGATCCGCTTGATAAGTTGCAGAAGTTCTCAGTGAGCGAGTGCCGCAGCAAGTTCGCGGTTGCCGCCGACACCGATCAAACCGTCGAAAAACAGTACGACGCCGTGCTCGACAAAGCGCCGCAATACGCGAACCGCACCTCGTATGTGATTGCGCCCGACGGCACGGTCATCTACACCTACACCAATCTAAAGCCCGACGATCACGTAAAAAACACGCTCGCCGCACTAAAAGACTGGGAAGCCAAGAACAAACAGTAACTCGCCCCTGCCCCGTGTCATCCTGAGCTTGTCGCAGGACTGCCTCAATTCAAAAGCCCGACGGAATCTCGCCGGGCTTTTTGTTCGTAGCGATCCTTCGACAGGCTCAGGATGACACGGGGGCGGGGCGAGTTAGCCCGATAGTTCTTCGTTTTGGAAGAGGTTTGGGGTTGCGGGGTCGCGTTTGGGTTTTTTGGTGGGGGCCGTGTCGAGTGAAGTGATGGAGCGTGGGTTGATGTCGATGACGTTGATTTCGGGCATCTCGTCGCCGGTGAGCGCGGCTTCGTCTTTGAGCTTACGGCCTTGCGGGAGCAGGCGCGATTCGTAAGTGCCGACGGTTTCGTTGAAGGACGACACGGCGCGTTCGAGATTTTTTCCTAGGCCGACGAGCTTGTCGGCGAAGCGCGTCGCGCGTTCGTAGAGTTCCCGTCCGAGCAACGCGATGCGTTTCGCATTTTCTTCTTGCTTCACGGCTTGCCAACCCATCGCAAACGACCGCAGCAAGCTGATCAGCGAAAGGGGGCCGGTTACGAGCACCCCTTTGTCGAGCGCATACTCGATCAGCGTCGGATTTTCGTTGCACGCTGCGCTCAAGAACGCTTCGCCCGGCACGAACATGAT
>JAMXLG010000114.1 GCA_024281135.1 Vulcanimicrobiia bacterium
CGTAGAACAGCCACTGGGTGAGCGAAAGAAGCAGCCTGCGCGTCCGCGACTTTGGCTGTGGCGAACTGCATACGGTGGCGTCAGCCGGATGTGCGTCGGTTCACTATTACGTTCGGGAAGCCGCACATCCACATCGAACCGTGGAGCACGCATACCCGTCACATTCGCTGGTCTTCACCGATGTCGGCGAGTGGCAATATCACGGCGCCGACAAGCCGTCGACAATTACGGATGAAATCGTAGTTACGGGCATAGGGCATCGGCATTATTCGTGCGCGCATCCTGACGATGTATCCAACCAGTGCTTTATCGTCGCACTTGCGAATGACGCGTTCGATGAGGATGCTCCGGTCTTTCTATCGGCGACCGTCCGGCTCACGCCTGAGATGCGCGCGCATCGTCGCGCTATCGCGCGCGCCGTGGAGGGCGACGCAGAAGCCGAGATGATCGAAAGTCTGTCCTTTTCGCTTTACGAGATTGCCGCTCGCGTGAGTTCGAAGCCAACGAGAGTTCCCACCGTCGATATCCGCATGGCGTATGCGAAAAAGTTGCTTCGCGATCGCTGTTGCGAGCGAGTATCCATCAGTGACATCGCGCGAGAGCTCGATCTTTCACGCTTCACGTTTACGCGACGTTTCCTTGCAGCTGCCAGCATAACACCGCATCAATTCGTAACGCAATTGCGAATCGAACGCGCGAAAGACGCATTGCTGCGAACGAGCCGTTCGATTGAAGATGTTGGATCAGCGAATGGATTCGGAAGCATCGCGCACTTTTCGCATTCCTTCCGGGCCATCGTCGGATGCACGCCCAGCGCTTATCGGCTGATGGCTTCTTCGAGTGCCGACTCGAACGCCGACGGCTGATCGATCATCACGAAATGCCGCGCGTTCGGAATTAGGACGACGTTGCCTCGGGGAGCGTGCGCGATCCACTTGCGATAAGCTACGAGCTTTTCGTCGCTCGTCTTGAACCCGCGGTAGGGATCGATGCGCGCATCGAACGGGATGATTTCCGTGAACGGAACGTCGATTGCGCTTAATTGCGGTGTTAGATCGAGCACGAGCGCGGCTCTCATCCACGCAACGATCGCAGCCGGATCGCTTCGCCCGGCGAGCGCGGTCGCCTGAGCGACGTCGGCCGGTGCCGTGATCGTGTATTGGAGCATGTTGTCGCGCAGCGCATTGCCGAGTTGCGATTGCGAGATCCCTTCGTAGGGTTTGATCGACTGCGCGACCGCTTCGTCACGTTCGGCTTGCGTCGCCCCCTCCGGATACCCGCCTTCGACGCTGATCAGCTTTGTCGCGTCGTGCGGATACGTTTCCCCGAACATCACGGTGATCGTTCCACCCAAACTATGTCCCACCACCACCGGATGCAAAAGGTGTTGCGAGACGATCAACGCGTGAACTGAGTCGACAGCGCTTTTCGTCAACTCGTCGCCCGCGACCGTCGGGCGGCCGTCGAAACCCGGCAACGACAGAACGTATAAATCGTAGCGCGCGCCTAGTGCCGCAATTTGATTTCCCCAGACCCAAGGTCCACATGCGAGACCCGGAATGAGCACGATCGGCCGGCCCTGCGGATTCCCGAAGCGCTCGACGTGAGCGATCCCGGCGTCGAATGCCGCCTTCGGGCCCGGAAGTGCGACGAGCGTGGCCAGAAGAAGCGCAAATACGTTCATTTCGTGCCTCTTCGCCGGAGCGCTACCCGGCCATTTGCAGATTTGTGCCTAGGCCTTGCTCTCCTCAGAGCCATGCTCGCGCAATCGTTTCGTCAGAAAGATTAGGCCGAGCGCTTGCGTCCATTCGGAGACGATATTTCCGACGACCTGTCCCCACTTAGCGTTGGGATTTTGATGATTGAAGACCGCTATCCAGACGAAGAGCGTCACGATGACGAAGATCGAGAACGAATGCTCCACCCCGAAGCGCTTGATGCCAGTATACCGCGCTGCGAATTGTCGTTTCGTTTCCTTCGAGCCGCGTTCCATGAAGATTTTCGTGCCGAGCACCATGAGCACGACGCCGCTCCAGTCCGCGATCGCGTTTCCAAAGAACGATCCCCAATGCGTGTCGGGATTTGAGATGCTATATAAAAGGATCCAAAGCCCGAGGATTGCTGACGTCGCGATCGTGAGCCCGTGCTCGGAACAAAAGTAACGGAGTTGCTTGACGCGCATGCGGCAAGCATACCCATTGCGCTAGCGGCGTGACTTCTGACCGACGTAGGCGAGTGCGTCTTTCGCCTGCCATGTGCGGGGGAAGCCGCGTTCGAGCATCGCGAGACATCGATGTGCGCCGTCGCTTTGTAGCGCATGCGCGCGTCCGTAAATGTGAAGCGTGCGGTCCATGAAGCCGGCCAGCCATGGATCGCGCGGATAGTGATGATCCCAATCTTCAATCGCGCGTTCGACGTTATCGACGCCGCGAAGGGCGCCGGCTACAAGCAGCTCGCTGTCGCCCTTTCGTTCGAAAGCAACCAGGCGGTTTCTGATGCCCAGTATGCTGTCCTTGAACGGGCCGAAATATTCGTCCGCCGGCGCGGAGTCGTGAATATCAGCGTGCGCAACAGACGAGCAAGCGAGCACGAGCGCGACACACGCGAAAGCGAGCGAGCGTACCATACAAATGCTCCTTTACTAAGCATTATCGGCACGCTCGCTTTGTTTGTATAGCTACAGTGCTTGTGCTACTGTCCCTGTGCGAGCGAGTAGCCGCGCTCCCCGTTGAACGTGAAGAGCCCCTCGGTCTTGATGACGTCGAAGCCCGCTTTGTCGAGTTCCATGAGCAAGTGCGCGACATGGCCTTGCGTGAAGTGTCCATTGTCCGCTTCGAAGCGGCACGACCAATGATCGCTCCAGTACGTGTCGGGATTGCCGTTCGGCCACACCTTCGTTCCGCGATTCGCAATCACGGTCAGCTTCGCGCCGTCAATTGCAATTTGTTGCATCGCGGCGGCTATGCGATCGGGGTTTCCTTGCGGCTGGTCGATGAACACGTCGACGCCGACACGTTTCTTTTCTGGCCGCGGGCCGGCACCGCGAATCGAAAGATCCATGTGCGCGTCGGCGGCGTATTCGGCGGGCTTCAGCTGTTTCGGACGTTGTCCAAGACGCGCGATCACGGCATCGGCGAATTCACGCGTGCCGACTTTTTCTTTTGACACGCCTTCTTTGTAGATGTCGTAGGTGTGGATGCCGTCTTCGATGGTCTTGAGCCAGGCGTTATGAACGCGCTCGGCAATCTTGCCTTGACCGATGTGCACGAGCATCAGAATCGCGCCGTGCAAGAGACCCGAGGGGTTCGCCATGTTCTGCCCCGCGCGCCGCGGAGCAGAGCCGTGGATCGCTTCGAACATCGAGCAGTGATCGCCGATGTTGGCCGATCCGGCAAGGCCGACCGAACCCGTGATCTGCGCCGCTACGTCCGAGAGGACGTCGCCGTAGAGATTCGGCATCACGATGACGTCGAATGCTTCGGGCGTGTCGGCCATTTTCGCAGCGCCGATATCAACGATCCAGTGCTCGCTCTCAATCTCCGGATACTCTTTTGAGATCTCATCGAACGTGCGATGGAACAAGCCGTCCGTGATCTTCATGATGTTGTCTTTGGTGAAGCACGTGACTTTTTTGCGATTATTTGCGCGCGCGTATTCGAAGGCGTAACGAATGATGCGTTTGCTGCCCGGCCGCGAGATCAGCTTGAGGCACTGTGCCACCTGATTGGTTTGGCGATGCTCGATACCGCCGTAGACGTCTTCCTCGTTCTCGCGCACGATGACGATATCCATATTGGGATGCTTCGTCGCGACGTACGGCGCAAGCGATGCGCATGGACGCACATTCGCATACATGCCGAGCGTCTTGCGAACGGTTACGTTCAGACTTTTGAAACCGCCGCCTTGCGGCGTGGTAATCGGTGCTTTCAAAAACACTTTCGTGCGGCGCAACGATTCCCACGATTCGGGCTCGATGCCGCTTTGTAAACCGCGGTTGTAGATCGCTTCGCCGATGTCGATGCGTTCGAGGTCGAGCGCGGCGCCCGCTTCGGTAATGATTCGAAGCGTCGCATCCATAATCTCGGGACCGATGCCGTCGCCATAGGCTACGGTTACCGGAACCTTCTTTTCGGTCGCCAATGTGCTAGTCATACGTCGTTACCTTTTCCAGAGATACGCGTTCCAGCCTTCGCTGATGCCGTTCGGGGTGAAGTTTTGTAGCTCCGGAGCGCGTACGTACCGCTGACGTTGGTCGTAGATGAAGAAACCAGGAACGTCACGGAGCAGGAGTTCTTGAATCTTTTCGTACGCCGCCTTGCGCCGCGCTCGGTCGAAGGTCGAGAGCGCGTCATGCTGCAGCGAATCCATTTCCGAGCTGCAGTAATGCATGATGTTGTTGCCGGTCGGCGGCGCCATCGAGCAGAGGAACTGCGACGAATCGTCCGGATCGGCCCCCGCGACCCACGAGTAGTACGCGATATCGAACTTTCCGGAGTTGAAGATGCCGCCGGTTTGCTGCGACGCGTAAAGTAGCTGATAGTCGTAGCCCTTCAGTTGCGTATCGATGCCGGCTTCGCGAAGCATTTGCTGCGTCTGCGCTACGATCGCTTGGACGGACGAACTACCGAGCCCGAACGCGATTTGGACGGAGAGCGCCTGGCCATTCTTGGTGAAGATGCCGTTTGCTCCCGCCTTCCAGCCGTCTGCGGTAAGGATCGACTTGGCTTGTGCAATGTCGTGCGGAATCGGCTTTAGTGATTCGGGATATGCCCACGAGAAATCGGTCTGGTCGGCGATTGCGACAACACCCGATCCGTACGTCGACTTCTGCACGATCGCATCTGCGTCGATCGCGAGCGCGATTGCTCGACGGACGGCTGTGTCGTTGAGCGGTGGACGCTGCAAGTTGAACATGACTGCAACCCACACGGGCGCTTTCACTAGTTGCCGAACCAGCTTCGAATCGTTCTTGACGTTGTTGTAGAGCGATGCGGTCGCCTCTAACGCGACATCGACCTCGCCCGTACGCAAGAGTGACTCCTGTGTGTTCGAGTCGGGAACGATGCGAATAACGACTTCTTTGAGCTTCGGCGCGCCGAGGAAGTAGTCGTGGTTCGCTTCCAGCACGACGCGATCGTTCCGTTCCCACCGCGCGAATTTGAACGGTCCGCTGCCCACCGGCGCCGCATTGAACGCCACGCTGTTGAGACTCGAATATTTCGCCAGCAGATGAGCGGGAAGAATCCGATACGGCTGGTCGCTCTCGCCGAAAATCGTATCGATCGCGGGCGGAAAGACGCGCTTCATATGCATGACGACGGTGCGATCGTCCGGCGTATCGATCGAGGCGATCTGATCGTATCCGTGGTGCGAGAGAACGTTGTTCGAGCGGTTCATGATTGCTTGCCAGGTGAACTTCACGTCACGGCTCGTCACCGGTAAGCCGTCGTGCCACTTCGCGTTCCTTCGCAAGTGGTAGGTAATCGTCAAGCCGTCTTTGCTGATGCCGCCATTGGATTGCGACGGAACCGTCTCGGCAAGATCGGGAACTTCACGGCCCCGCTCGTCGATCGTGACGAGTAAGCTGAAGATCAGGCCGTCGATGAAGTTCTCGTTCGAGTTCTCAGCGAGAATCGGATTGAGCTGCGTCGGATTGATCGGAATCGCGACCCGCAAAACTCCGGTCGGGCCGCTTTGCTGCGAACCCTGTTTCGCGCAGCCGTTGCTGCAGAGCAGCGCCGCGCAAAGAAAAAGCGACGGCAACGATCGTCTCATTGCCCGTCGCTTCGAAATCAGGCTTGCTGCCCCTTTGCCCTACTCCACGAGGCGGAACTTCGCGTACATGTAAGGGTAGTCGTCGTAGAACCAATTCCGGAACGAGCGGCGGATGAGCTCGCGGGCCGTGACCGGCGACGCTCCCTTCATCACGTAATGACGCCCGTCGAAGAAATCCGCGGAATATTGCGGATACGATGCCATTGGCTCGAATCCGGGCAGCGGGCCGAAGGGCGTCGCGGTCCACTCCCAGCCGTTGCCGATGAGGTCCGCAATCTCCCAGGCGCTGGCGCCGGCCGGATGTGCGTCAACCGGTTCGGCATCGAAGCGTTCGAAGTCGAAGTTGCCGTACATTGGGTGCGGCGCAGCGTCGCCCCACGGATACCGCCGTTCGATGCCTCCCGGAGCGCCAAATGCCGCGCGATGGTACTCCGCTTCAGTGGGAAGCCGTTTCCCAGCCCACTGCGCGTACACGCGCGCCTGTTTATTCGTCACCCACACGGGCCACGAGAGCGGAAGCGGCAATTCTTCGAACACCCCGCGCAGAAAGATCTCGCCGTCGCGTTCGCTCCAAAATGCCGGCATCGGACCGCCGTCTTTTACGAACGCGAGCCAGTCGCCGTTGGTCACGGGATAATGTTGCATTGCAAATGCCGGCACGTGCACTTCCGTGCGTACGAATTCATTGTCCCACCCAAACGGAATCTCATCGGGATCGGCGCCGAGCGTCGCAATTCCCGCATCTACATCGCGCATCTCATTGTGCGGTTGCGTGTGGTCGAGATGCACCTGCGCGATGCGGCCTTTCTTCGTGCTATCCAACTGATGGATGATGTAGAGCAGCGTTTCGTGATGCATCTGCTCGTGCTCGAGGATATTGTATGCGGATTGTGCGCGAACCAGGCGCGGGTTGTCGCCGTCGACGAGTTTTGCCGTCGCAAGCGCGCGTTCCACGCGGTCATCAATCTCGCGGCTCAACTCCTCGACGCGTTCGCGCGAAGGCCAGTCGCTGCGGTCGTGTTTCTTCGCCACGTCAAGCGACGACGGATCGATCCCGCGTTCGAACAGCTTTTCGAGTGCCGGGTCGAGCGGCGGCTCACCAAGCGCGCGTTCGTTGAGCGTCAAATAGCTGAAAACCGGCAGATGCCCTTCGTAAAACACGAAGGGATGGCGCAGCGGAATCGGCCGCGACGTCATCATTGATTCGTCGACCAGCGCGAAGATCTGCGCAGACCGTTCGCGATTCCGGCGATACCAGTCCAGAAGGTAACTGCGGTCAAGCGCAAGCGTGGCGTTGCTCATTGAACCTCCTTACCCGGATACGGCCGATTCGGTTCTACTTCTGGCAAAAAATGTTTCAAACTGAGCAGCCGGCAAGGGCCGGGAGAGAACGTACCCCTGGATGATGTCACAGGCATTTTTCCTCAGGAATGCCAGCTGATCGGGGGTCTCCACGCCTTCGGCGACGACCTCGAGCCCGAGGCTGTGCGCCATGCCGATTACCGTCTTGACGATCGTTTCATCGTAGGTTTCATGTCCGACGCCGACCATAAACGATCCGTCGATCTTGAGCACGTCCAGCGAAAACCGGCGAAGGTACGTGAGCGACGAGTATCCGGTGCCGAAATCGTCGACGGCAATGCGGATCCCGCTGGCCTTCAGGTCGCGAACGATGCCGACCGTTTGCGCCGCATCCGACATAGCGACGGTCTCGGTGATTTCGACTTCGAGCGCATCCGCCGG
>JAMXLG010000115.1 GCA_024281135.1 Vulcanimicrobiia bacterium
ATGCGTTCGATCAGTTCGCCGCGAGCGAGGTCGGGACGCAGATGCGCGCGGGCAAGCTCGGTTTCGACCGCCTCTTGGCCGGCGAGTACGTTCTCCTCACGCTGCTCTTTGCGGAACCACTGCTTGATCTTGTGCTTCGCGCTCGAGGTCTTGACAATCGAAAGCCAGTCGAGTGACGGACGTCCGCTCGATTTATTGACGAGAATCTCGCAGATATCGCCGTTCTGCAACGTGTAGTCGAGCGGCACGATCCGGCCGTTGACTTTTGCTCCGACGCAGTGATTGCCGACGTCGGTATGCACGAGGTACGCGAAGTCGAGCGGCGTGCCGCCGGCGGGCATCGAGAACACGTCTCCACGCGGCGAAAAGACGAACGCTTGCGAATCGAAGAGATCGAGTTTGAGATTCTCCATGAACATGCGCGAGTCGCGCATGTCTTTCTGCCACTCGAGCAGCGCGCGCAACCACGAGAGCTTGTTCTCGAATTGGTCGGCCTTGCTGCCTTCCTTATAACGCCAGTGCGCGGCGATGCCGTACTCGCTCGTACGATGCATCTCCCACGTACGGATCTGAATCTCGAGCGGTTCGCCTTGAGGCCCGACGACCGTCGTGTGCAACGACTGGTACATGTTGGGCTTAGGCATCGCGATGTAGTCTTTGAATCGTCCCGGAAGCGGCGTCCACATCGCGTGCACCGCACCGAGCGCCGCGTAACAGTCCTTGACGGTGTCGACGATGATGCGAATCGCCGTCAGATCGTAGATCGTCGAGAAGTCGCGGCCCTTTCGGATCTTCGAGTAAATCGAATAGAAGTGTTTCGGACGCCCTTGAATCTCGGCGTTGACGTTGAGCTCCTTGAACTCATCGCGCAGACGCTCGATCGCTTCGCGGACGTCGTTCTCGCGTTCGCGACGCGTCTTGGCAACGCGCTCGACGATCTCGCGATACATCTCGGAATCGAGATACTTGAGGCACTCGTCCTCGATCTCCCATTTGATCTTCCAAATACCGAGGCGGTGCGCGATCGGCGCATAAATGTCGAGCGTCTCGCGGGCAATCGCTTGTTGTTTCGATGGAGGCAGGCTCGCAAGTGTCCGCATGTTGTGCAGCCGGTCGGCGAGCTTGATGATGATGACGCGAATATCGCGCGCCATCGCCATAAACATCTTGCGCAGGTTCTCGACCTGTGCGTCTTCCTTCGATTGATACGGAATGCGCGTGAGCTTAGTCACGCCGTCGACCAGGGTCGCGATTTCTTCGCCGAATTCGGCGGCAACTTGCTCGCTTGTAATCGACGTGTCTTCAACGACGTCGTGCAGCAGCGCCGCAGCGATCGTCTGGCGGTCCATTTCCAGCTCGGCGAGGATGCCGGCGACCGCCAACGGGTGCTCGATGTACGACTCGCCCGAGGCGCGACGCTGCCCTTCGTGAGCGCGGTCAGCGACCTCGTAGACACGCCGCAGCCACTCCCCCTCCATCGAGGGATCATAGGCTTGAACGGCTGCGATCAATTGAGCGATGGTCATAATTCGGCGTGCCCTGAGTTATCGGTCTATATTCTCATATCGGCGCGCCTGGGCTCAAGGGTTTCACTTGCTTACCCTTCAGGACTCTTGAACTTTTGAGGACCGACGTTACTGCGGAAGCTTGTCCCGGAACAAAATTCCGTCGATTTTCCCGTCCGGAGCGATAATGAGCCGCTCGAAGACGGCCGCATTTTCGCAGGTCATCTTGTACCAGTAACCATGCGTGCCGGTCGGCGCGTCGTCGACGACGAGAGGCCCGATCCACTCGGTTTTGACCAACGTCCCGGCTGCACCGAGCTCTTTGGACGTATCGGCGATTTTGTCGGGTGTGAGGCCCGCTTGAGCGCCGGGCGCATAGCGGCTTGCGGTTACGACGCCGGCTTGCCACGCCACGAATTCGCGACGCGCGATCTGCGTAATAGCCGGATCTTCGGGCGGCGGCGTCGGCGAGGCCGTCGGCGCTGCCGATACGTGCTTCGCCTGTGCGTTAGCCGGAACGATTGCGATCAGCGCCGCGAGTGCGAACGCACTAATAACGAATAAACGAGACAACATCTACATCAGTTAACGCATCGCGGCCCTTGAGTGCTTCGAGTTCGATTAGAAATGCGAACGCTTCAACATTTGCGCCGAGCCGCTTGAGCAGCCGGCTCGTCGCCGCGGCAGTGCCGCCGGTTGCAAGTAAGTCGTCGACGACGACGACGCGTTCGCCGTTGCCGAGTGCATCTTCGTGAATCTCGAGCGAATTCGTTCCGTATTCCAACGCGTACGATTCGGAGAGTTTGCTATACGGAAGCTTTCCGGGCTTGCGAACAGGTACGAACCCTGCCCCGATGGCATAGGCCAGTGGAGCGCCGAGCATGTATCCTCGCGCCTCGATTCCAACAACGTAGTCGATGCGGCGGTCCTTGAACCGGTCCACAAAAAGATCGATCGCCTCCTTGAAGCCCTGCTTGTCTTTAAGAAGCGGTGTGATGTCGCGGAAGAGAATGCCCGGAATCGGGAAATCGGGAATCGCGCGAATCAAATACTCGGTATTCACGGGGAACGTGGATTCGAGCAACGGCGTTATCAGCCTCCAGGAGATAGACTCTGATTAGACGACGCGGAAGAAAGGATGACTTCGAGGGATTGACGGGATGGCTCAGTTCCGTCTTCGGTCATACTTACACCCGGCGTATCCTCGTTGCCCTCGCGTGCTCGGTCGCGCTGCACGAAATCGTGGCTGGGCTTATCCCCCCATTTTTGAAGCCGCTGCCCGATCAAAAAGAGGTCGTCGAGCGCGTGGCGATCATGCGTGTCGTCGCCAAACCAACGCCGACGCCGACACCGCGCCCAACCCCGACGCCGCCTCCGCACGCGATGGCAGTCGCAACAAATAACGTCACGCCGACACTCGCGCCGGTGATCCCGCGGCCGGAGGGCAAAGCTGCGCGTAAGGAGGCAATCAAGCGCGCAGGCGCAGCACGTCCGAAGCCGCCGAAAGTGCATTATCAAACCAAACCGATTTGGGACATTCCGACCGGTGGCCAAGGCGCCGGAGCAGGGCGCGTGGCGGGTGCCGGCAGTTTAGGTAACGGCACCAACGGCACCGGCACAGGCAATGCCGGCACTGGCGCGGGTGGTGGCGGAGCACCGTGCGGCGCTGTGGACTTCATGTCGCAGGGCGAAGCGATTTACGACGACGGGACACGCACCTACGATCGCAACAACGTCAAAGCGATCGTGCACTACGCCGATGGATCATCGCAGACGGTCGATCTCGATTGGACGTGGCACTTTAAATCCGAGATGCAAGATCCGTTCCGCAACGCAGCGGCGCCGATGCTCTTCCAATTTCCGCCGCCTTCGCAACGCGCATCGGAACCAGACCCGGTACAGTACATCATGCGCTACAGCCGCGAAACGGGAACGACGCGCTTGCAAGATGATTGCCCCAACATCCCGCCACCTCCGTCGCCGGGCCCGCGCTAAGAAAGCGTTATATATAGCGTGAATACAACAGCGAATACGAACACGGTAAGCGATGTAGCAGCGTGGCATGCTATTTCTCAAACTGAGGTCGTCGAGCGACTTGCTACCAACGCTGAAAGTGGTCTTGATCCTTCGGAGGCCTCGGCCCGACTCCAAAAGTTTGGGCCAAATCGCTTGCCGGAAAGCCGGAAGCGCAGCGCATTTGCGAGGTTCTTCGCGCAGTTCAACAACATTCTAGTCTACGTGTTGCTCGCGGCAGCGTTTACGAAGCTGATGTTGAGCCTTTGGATCGACGCAGGCATCATCTTTGCAGTGGTCGTCCTCAATGCATTGCTCGGATTCGTTCAGGAGGGCAAAGCCGAGAAGGCGCTGGATTCGATCCGCAACATGCTTTCCGCCGAGGCGCGAGTGATACGAGGCGGTGAAACCCGCATGCTTCCAGCGGAGCAACTCGTTCCCGGTGACATCGTGTTGCTCGAATCAGGCGATAAGATTCCCGCCGACTTGCGGCTCATCGAAGCGAAGAACTTGCGCACCGAAGAGGCCGCCCTCACCGGCGAATCCGTGCCCGCGGAAAAGACTGTCGATGCAGTGCGCGTAAACGCAACGGTCGGAGATCGTCGAAGCATGGCATTTTCCGGCACGATGGTCGTATCGGGGCGCGCAACCGGCGTCGTTGTTGCAACTGGAAATGAAACGGAACTTGGACGCATCAACAAGTTGCTCGCCGAAGTCAGCCCGCTCGAAACGCCGCTTCTGCGACAAATCAAAAAATTTGGCTACACCATCACAGCGGTAATCGCCGTCGTCAGCGTTCTCATCTTCGCCTACGGTAAATGGGTGAAGGGGATGGACTTCGTGCAGCTCTTCCAGGCAGTCGTCGCCATCGCGGTGTCAGTTATCCCGGAGGGGCTCCCCGCGCTGATCACGATCACGCTCGCTATTGGAGTGCAGCGTATGGCGCAGCGCAACGCCATCATTCGAAGGTTGCCTGCAGTTGAGACGCTCGGTTCGGTATCGCGAATTTGTTCCGACAAGACCGGTACGCTGACACTCATGGAGATGATGGTGGTGTCGGCAGTCACCGCCGAGTCAGCCTACCAAATCACCGGCGACGGCTATGCGCCGACCGGAGAGATCAAAAAGAATGGAACAATCGTCGGCAAGGAACCGGTGCTCACGCTCATGGGGCGCGTCTCCATTCTTTGCAACGACGCCGAGTTATTTCAACACGACGGAGTGTGGAAGGTAGAAGGCGACCCGACTGAAGGCGCCCTTTATCCATTCGCGACTAAGCTCGGTATGAACCGGGAAGCTGAGCAAACCGCGTTCCCACGTATCGACGTCATACCGTTCGAATCTGAACACAAGTTCATGGCGACGCTCAACACATCGAGAGACGGCGCGCAATTTTTGCTAGTCAAAGGCGCACCTGAAGTAATCCTCGAGCAATGCAATCGCCAGCAGACTGCTGCTGGGGAACCAGCGCCACTCGACCGCGTGCGCTTTGCGAAGGAAGGCGACAGGTTGGCGTCCCAGGGTGAACGCGTGTTGGCACTCGCGTGGCTCGAGGACCCAAGGGTGCAAGCCGGCAATCTTGGCCCGGCCGATCTTCCCAACACGCTCGTGTTGCTGGGCCTGATCGGTTTGCTGGATCCGCCGCGTAAAGAAGCCATCGACGCGGTGAAGGAATGCCACGGTGGCGGAATTCGCGTCACGATGATTACCGGCGATCACAAAATTACAGCTGCAGCGATCGCAAAGATGCTCGATATCGGCGACGGAAAGACAGCGATCACAGGAACGGAGATCGAGGCGATGGACACAGCCACGCTTCAGGAACAAGTCCGCACCGTTGATGTTTTTGCGCGCGCGAGCCCTGAGCACAAGCTGCGCCTTGTGAAGGCCATTCAGGCGAACAAGCAGATCGTCGCGATGACGGGTGACGGTGTGAATGACGCGCCCGCTCTCAAAAAGGCCGACATCGGCGTCGCTATGGGCATCAAAGGCACGGAAGTAACGAAGGAAGCCGCCGGAATGATCCTCGCCGATGACAATTTCGCTTCAATTGCCGCTGCGGTTAAGGAGGGGCGTACGGTCTACAACAACATCGAGAAGGCCATGCTCTTCATGCTCCCGACCAACGTCGCCCAGGCTTTGGTCATTGCGGCGGCCATCCTTTTTGGCTTCGTCCTGCCCATCACGGCCCCGCAAATTCTCTGGGTCAACATGGTCACGTCGGTGGCCCTCGGCCTGGTGATCTCCTTCGAGCCGCACGAGACTGACGTGATGCTCCGGCCTCCCCGCGCGGTGGACCGCCCGATCGTGACTGGCTTCGGTCTCTGGCGCATCCTGTTTATCGGCCTGGCGCTCGTCGCCTACACGCTGTTGGTGTTCTTCTGGATGAAGT
>JAMXLG010000116.1 GCA_024281135.1 Vulcanimicrobiia bacterium
GTTGCCGCGCTCTTCAAGGCCTACGATGGTGAACTGCGCGTGAGTCTGCGTTCGAACGGACGCGTGAACGTGCAAGCTGCCGCGTCGCGTCTGGGCGGTGGTGGACATTTCCGCGCTTCAGGCCTCACGTTCGAGGGACCGCTTCCGGATGCGGTCCGCGCCGTCGAAGATGCCCTCGTGGCCGAAGGCCTGTGAGCATAGCTGCCGGCGTTTTTCTTTTTCTTTTCGGCGGCCTCGGAACATGGCTGCTCTTTACGCGCTACCCGAGCGCACACTACACTCGCGCCGCGTATGTCTTCATGGGCATCGGTGGTATCGCGTTCGTCGTCTGGGCGCTCTCGCATGCGATCGGCATCGGTGTTGCCGGCGTCGCGCTTTTAGTGATCGGCGGCATCTGCGGCGCCATTGGATGGTTTCGTAAGGAGATGCGCGTCTTTCCGCCTGCGTAGCGCGTTCGTATGATCGGTTTCGTCAACGTCTTTAAGCCGGCCGGACCGACCTCGGCGCAAATTGTTGCGCGATTGCGTCGCATTTACGGCGTGTATGCCCGCGACCGTCGTATTGCAGTCGGACATCTCGGCACGCTCGATCCCCAAGCCGCCGGCGTACTTCCGATCGCGGTCGGCAAAGCAACGCGTCTTATTCCGTTGTTAACCGATCAGCGCAAACAGTACGCAGCGACGCTTGTGCTCGGACGCTCGACGACGACGCAAGATGCACTCGGCGAAACGGTTGAAACAGCGCCGCTGCCCGAGGATTGGCGCGAGCGCGCGGAGTCGGTGCTTCCGCAATTTATCGGGAAAGTGACGCAGACCCCGCCGATGTTCTCGGCGGTGCACCACGACGGCAAACGTCTCTACGAACTTGCGCGCGAAGGAAAGACCGTCGAGCGACGCGCGCGGACCGTAACCGTGTACGGCATTACGTTGCTCGGAACGGAATCCGATGGAATTGCCCGCATCCGCATTGCGTGCGGTGAAGGCACCTACGTGCGCACGCTCTGCGAGGACATTGGTTCGGCGATGGGTGTGCCTGCGCACATGGGCGCGCTCGTGCGTGAAGGCTCCGGACCGTTCATTCTCTACGAAGCTCGAACGCTCGACGAAATCGGCGATGATCCGCAAGCGTCAATCATTGCCCCGGAGCACATCATTCCATTCCCCACGATCGTCCTTGATCTGCGCAGTTCAGCCGACTTCCGCGCCGGCCGCGTCGTTGCACTTCCCGAAGGTGCACCCGCGCAACAAGTCTTTGTCCGAGATCACTCGCGCACACTCGTCGGCGTCGGCGAAGCCCACGGCGCAATGCTCTCCCCGCGAAAGGTGTTCGTGTGAAAATCTATCACGAGCTTTTTCGCGAGAATGACCGGCCGTTGTCTTTGGCAATCGGATTTTTCGATGGGATGCATCGTGGGCATCGCGAGATTGCGCGAGCGGCATTTCGGATGCGCAAGCCGGGGTGGCGCAGTGGGGTCCTGACGTTTGCGAACCATCCCGCAAAGCATCTTAGGCCGGGTACTGAGCCGCCGTTGCTTACGACGAACGACGAGCGCGTCGATCTCTTCGGCAAGGCGGGATTCGAAGAGTGTTTCCTTATTCATTTCGACGATTCGATCGCGAGCATGACACCGGAGGCGTTTCTCGACAAGCTCGTCGACGCACTCGGCGTTCGTGCGGTTGCCGTTGGTTCGACGTTTCGTTTTGGACACAAGCGAGCCGGCGATACGCCGTTCATGCAGCAGTATCTCGCAGAGCGCGACGTTTCCGTCGCCGCCATCGCCAACGTGATGGACGATGATGAACGCATTTCGAGCACGCGCATCCGGACGCTGGTGCAAGACGGGAATCTCGAATTGGCGGACCACTTGCTCGGACACGCGTACGAACTGCGCGGGCGTGTGGAACTCGGCTTCGGCCGCGGTCACGATCTCGGATTTCCGACCGCTAATATGCGCGTGCCGGAGAAACTGCTCCCCAAAGACGGCGTCTATGCGGCGGTTGCGCGCTACGACGGACGCGACTACGCCGCGCTCGTCTCGATCGGAACGAATCCGCAGTTCAACGGGGCGGGTCGTACGGTAGAGGTTTGGATGCGCGATTTTCACGAGACGATCTACGGGCACGAACTTGCGGTGCGCGATCTACGGTACGTGCGCGAACAGCGGGTGTTCGCTTCCGTTGACGAATTGGTCGTGCAAATGCGAACCGATCTTGCCGCCGTGGCGTACCCGGTATATGGATAAACGCGTGAAGCTTTCCGCAGTTCTGCTCGCCCTGGTCGTTCTCGCGGCGTGCTCGCATAATAGCGCGAGCACGGAAGCGAGCAATGGAAGCGCGCCTTCCGTTGCAAAGGTCGGCGCACTAGCGCCGGCGTTCAATGAACCGACCGTCGCCGGAACGTCGCTTTCGATGGCGGAGCTTCGCGGAAAGCCGGTGTACCTGAATTTCTTCGCGAGCTGGTGCCCGCCGTGCAATGAAGAAGCGCCGGACGTCAACTCCGTGCAGCGACAATTCAAAGGTGACGGTTTGCAAGTCGTCGGCGTTGACATTCTCGAGGACAAGAAGAAAGCGCAGCTCTTCGTCGATCAACATCATCTGAGCTATCCCGCCGTCGTCGACTCGGGCACACTACGTGACGCCTACAACATCAACGGCATGCCGGTCCACGTCTTCATCGACCGCACCGGTGTCGTCAAAAAAATTGAAATTGGCGAACTCTCGAAAGCCCAGATGATCGACGACGTCAAAACCGTTCTTTAACGATAAGGCCATGCGCCTGGCCGCCTGATACGTCCTTGACGCTGGTGACGTATGCTGGGGGCCGGGAACTAAAACGCAGCGCTTGGAGGACGACGATGTTTAACGAAATTTCGGGACTACTCCGACAATTAACCAGCGGTCAAGTCGATCAGCAATCCGTGTCGCAAGCAGCGAACGACCACGTCGGATCGATGGACGGCTCGGACGTTTCGCAACACCTTCAGACCGCAGCGGACAATGCCGATCAAAACGGACAGGGCGATGTTGTTCAAGCCATCACGGGCATCATTGAACGCGACGGAACGGACACCGAAGCGCTTAAACGCGACGCGATCGGCCTCATTTCCAGCAATCCGCAGATATTACAGCACTTTTCGCCTGAATTCGCGCAAGGAATCCTCAGCCGTCTCTGAAGCGCGCTAATCCTTCGGCGATTACGCCGCTTTTACGATGAGCGAATCGCCTTCGAGCGTGACGTTTGCGGTTCCACCATCGGTCAGTTCTCCGCGCAGAATTGCACTCGAGAGCGGCGTGGATACGTAGTGCGAAACGGTGCGTTGCACGTAGCGTGCGCCGCTGCCCGCGCCCATCGAAACCTTCGCGAGATAGCGCTTCGCCTCGTCGGAAAGGCGGAGCGTCACGTTACGTGTTCCGAGCCGTTGCGCGAGCGCGTCGACGTGGATTTCGACGATCGCTTCGATTTGCGGAAGCTGGAGTTCATTGAAACGCACGACGTCGTCGATGCGGTTGATCAACTCGGGACGGAAAGACGCCTCCATTTCGTCTTCCGGAATATTCGTCGTCAGCACGATCAAGGTGTGGCGGAAATCGATCGTGCGGCCTTTCGCGTCGGTGACGCGGCCATCGTCGAGAATCTGCAGCAAAATTGCAGCAACGTCCGGGTGCGCTTTTTCCAGTTCGTCAAAGAGCACAACGCAATACGGGCGCCGGCGCACGGGTTCGGTAAGTTGTCCCGGTTCGTCGTGTCCTTGATATCCCGGCGGTGCGCCGAGTAATCGCGAAACCGTGTGTCCTTCGGTGAATTCCGAGAGATCGATGCGCACGAGCGCGTTTTCCGTACCGAAGAGTGCTTCCGCTAGCGCTTTCGCAAGCTCGGTCTTCCCGACGCCGCTTGGTCCTGCGAAGAGAAAACTGCCCAGTGGTTTGCGCGGATCGTGTAGCCCCGCTCGCGCGCGGCGGATCGCTTCGGAAACGGAGCCGATGGCGTGCTTTTGACCGATTACGCGTCGTGAGAGCACGTTCTCGAGATCGAGTAACGCGTTCGCTTGCGATTCCGAAAGAGTTGCTTGCGGAATTCCGGTCCATTTCGTGACGACCGCAGCAACCGTTTGCGCCGTCACGAGCGGACGCACGACCGCGCCTTTATTTGCAAGCGCCACGTTCGCAGCCGCTTCATCCATTAAATCGATAGCTTTATCCGGCAAGAAGCGGTCGGCGATGTATCGCGCCGAGAGCTGTGCGGCCGCCTCGACGGCGTCGTCCGTAATCGTGACATTGTGATGCTCGGCGTACTTATTACGAAGGCCGTTCAGAATGGCAATTGTCGCTTCGACGGTCGGCTCCTCGACCATCACCGGCTGGAAGCGGCGCTCGAGCGCAGCATCCGATTCGATATACTTCCGATACTCGTCGAACGTCGTGGCACCAATGCACTGCAGATCTCCGCGCGCAAGCTCGGGTTTGATCATGGAACCGAGATCGAGCGCACCTTCAGCCGCGCCGGCGCCGACGAGCGTGTGAAGTTCGTCGATAAAAAGAACAATGTCGCGCGCACTGCGCTTGACTTCATCCAGAATGCGTTTGACGCGGCTTTCGAATTCGCCGCGATATTTCGTCCCTGCGACGAGTGGCCCGAGTGCCAGCGACAGCACGCGTTTGTTGCGGAGAGCAGCGGGGACGTTGCCCGCAATGATCCGTTGCGCGAGCCCTTCGACGATCGCCGTTTTGCCGACGCCGGGTTCACCGACGAGAACCGGGTTGTTCTTGCTGCGACGCGCAAGAATCGAGACGACGCGCTCGATTTCGTCATCCCGTCCCACCACCGGATCCAGTTTGCCGCTGCGCGCGAGGTCTGTGAGATCGCGTGAAAAATTCTGCAGCGTCGGCGTGCCCGCAAGCGGATTGAGGCGCTTGCTCAGCTCTTCGCGGTTTTCAAGCAGCAGCGCGCCGCCCGCAACGAGGCCGGCGGCGGCAAGAGCCGCGCCGAGGAACGGCAGCGCGCTCGTAGCGGCGCGCCTCTGCGCGCAGATATTGCAGAGCGAGGCTCGGCCGGTGAACGTCGTGGCCGGACGTTGTCCGCACGACTCGCACGTAGTCGTCATGCCTAGGAGTACCCGCTACCCACCCATTTCGTTTCGTCAGGGAGAGGCCGAGAAAACGACGGTGACGTTCGACGTTACCGAGACGTTGCCAGCGTCGAAGACCGTGGGAGCAGCCTCGGTACCCGCGGCCTTCGCCATCGCCATTGGACGGATGATTCCGGGCGCGCCTTCGAGCTGGATGCTCTTGATCGCGGTGATTCTCAGTCCCGCCGCCCGCGCGAGATCATCGGCCTTCGCGCGCGCGTCGTTCACCGCATTTCGCGCGGCTTTTGCGCTGGCTGCGTCGGGATTTGCGAGTCCAAACGTGACGCCTTCGATGTTCGTTGCGCCTGCCGACGTTGCCGCATCGACAACGGCGCCCGCGCGATCCATTGCGCGAACCTTCACCGCAAACGAGCGCGTAACGGTGTATCCATAGCGGTCGTACGGCGACGGATTGGCGGGCATCGGGTTCGGTTTCGGCACGTAGTTGACGTTATAATAGGAAAGCGAGATATCGTCGCGTTTGACACCTGTGCGTGAAATCGCGGCGACAACGGCGTCGTAACGGGTGTTATTTTCCGACACCGCTTGTGACGCGGATGACGCCGTCGTTACAATTGATGCGTTAACCGTCGCCTGGTCGGGCACCATTGTAACGGTGGAGTTTCCCACGACCGAAATCTCGGTTGATTGTGCTGCACTCGCAATGCCGGTAACCGCGGCGATGCAAAGCGCAAAGGGGACGAGCAGTCGTTTCATACCCGTAGTAACGACCCTACGTCCGGTTTAATTTCCTTCCGGTGGGGAGAATATAGCTGACCAGAGGAGGTAGCGATGGGCATTTTACTGTGGATCATATTCGGGATCATCGTCGGCGCGATTGCGCGCTGGATCGTCCCGGGTGAGGGCCCCGGCGGAATCCTGGGTGACCTGATCGTCGGCATCATCGGCGCGGTCATCGGTGGCTGGATTTATGGACTGTTCGGCCATACCGGAGTCACGGGCTTCAATATCGGCAGCTTCATTTGCGCGATCATCGGCGCCGTGGTCCTACTGTGGATCGTTCGAGCCGTCGCGGGGCGCCGTACGGTAGCATAGACAGAAGTCTTAGACCCCCTCCGGCGGGAAGGCGTAGGCTCGGAGCAGTGCCAAATACGGCTCGAAGTCTACACCGCTTTCTCGTCTGAGGGGTCTCGTTTTCCATGGCGTACATCATTACCGAACCGTGTATCGGCACCAAAGATAAGTCCTGCGTCGACGTCTGCCCGGTCGATTGCATCCACGGTAAAGACGAAGACGAAATGCTCTACATCGACCCTGAAGTTTGTATCGATTGCGGCGCTTGCGTCTCGGCGTGTCCGGTCGAAGCCATCTTTGCCGACTCCGACGTACCGGAGAAGTGGGAGAATTTTATTGCGATCAACGCCGACTACTTCAAGAAAGCCTCGGCGTAGTACGTAACCGCCTCGGTGAGTTCGCAACGGGTTGGCGCGGATGATGCGCCGGCCCGTTTCTGTTTCTCACGCTCGAAAAATCTATGACGGCGGGACGGTCGCACTCGACGACGTGAGTCTCGACGTCGGCACCGGCGAACTCGTCGCCCTGCTCGGTCCGAGCGGATGCGGGAAAAGCACGCTCCTCAATCTCGTCGGCTGCATCGATCTACCCGACGCCGGCGACGTCCGCATCGACGACGTGAGCACCTCCTCGCTCTCCGACGACGAACTGACGCGCCTGCGGCGCGACCGAATCGGCACGGTATTCCAATTCTTCAATCTGCTCCCGACGCTCACGCTCCGCGAAAACGTTGCGTTGCCGCTCGTCTTGCAGAATCGAAACGGCAAGGAAGTCGAACAGCGCGTCAACGATGCGCTCGAAGCCGTGGGCATCATGGATCGTGCCGACGCACTTCCGGCGAATGTCTCGGGTGGCCAGCTACAGCGCGCCGCA
>JAMXLG010000117.1 GCA_024281135.1 Vulcanimicrobiia bacterium
CCCAAAAGGGTGTTGTCGAGATCGACGATCAGGCCCCGAATCCCGGCCGCTTCGAGTTCTTCGTGCGACACATCGTGAAGCCGCGGCGCAAAGCGATCGGGTCCCAGCATTGGCATTGGCGTTGTACGGTTATCCCCGGTATCCTCGGGACTGTCCACACGCCCTCCACCCGACTGCTCGCCAAGCGAAGCGAGTCCACAGTTTTCGGGGAGATAGCCACAGACAATGCACAAGGACTTCGCCCTCCAACCCCCATATATTGTGGTAATCGGCCCAATATGGCACAATAGGTCTCCCATCCGAGCCGTGGAACCTATCGAATGCGAACGTGTGTTCGATATGGAGCAAGGAGTCCCAACAGATGAAGTTCGCGCGCATTTATTCAACCCCAGGCGATCCGTACGCGGGCGTGACGTTCGAGCCGCGGAGCTCCCGCATCGTCAATCCCGACGGATCGGTCATTTTCGAAGCCGAAAACGTCATGGTACCGGCTTCCTGGAGTCAGGTCGCGGTCGACGTTCTCGCCCAAAAATACTGCCGTAAGGCCGGGGTTCCAAAAGCGACCGTGAGGGTCGCCGAGGAGGGCGTGCCGGGGTGGCTACAGCGCTCGATCGCCGACGGTCCTGCGCTCAATGCGCTTTCGCGCGACGAGCAGTTCGGCGCCGAACGCGATGCTCGCCAGGTCTTCAACCGGATGGCCGGATGCTGGACGTATTGGGGCTGGAAGCACGGTTACTTCGACTCCGAAGACGACGCCCAAATCTACTACGATGAGATGCGTGCGATGCTGGCACGTCAAATCGGCGCGCCGAATTCGCCGCAGTGGTTTAATACCGGATTGCACTGGGCGTACGGCATCTCGGGGCCGGCACAAGGCCATTGGTACGTCGACTCAAGCGACGGCGTTGCCAAGCCGTCGCCGGACACATTCACGTTTCCGCAGGTTTCAGCGTGCTACATCCTTGGAATTGAAGACGACCTCGTCAATGAAGGCGGTATCTTTGACGGCGTGATTCGCGAAGCGCGCATTTTTAAGGGTGGTTCCGGATCGGGCGCAAACTTCTCGAAGATTCGCGCGGCGGGCGAGAAACTCACCGGCGGCGGGACCTCGAGCGGACTCATGTCGTTTCTCAAAGTTTTCGATCGCGCTGCCGGCGCGATCAAATCCGGCGGCACGACGCGCCGCGCCGCCAAGATGGTGGTTCTCAACGCGGATCATCCCGATATCGAAGAGTTCGTCAATTGGAAGGTGCGCGAGGAGCGCAAAGTCGCCGATCTCGTAATCGGTTCGCGGATCTTCGAAAAGCGTCTAAACGCGATTATTTCTGCAGCGAACGACACGCGCGTTCCGGAAAACGCTCGGCTCGATCCCGCGCTCAATACTTCACTGCGTCACGCGATTCGCGAGGCGGTCGCTGCCGGCGTACCCTCAGGCGCGGCGCAGAACGCGCTCGATTACGCCCGTCAGGGATACACGCGTCTCGAGGTGGAGCAGTACGATACCAGTTGGGATTCCGAGGCGTACCTCACCGTCTCAGGTCAGAACTCGAATAATTCCGTCCGGCTTACGAATGGGTTCTTCGAAGCGCTCGACCGCGACGACGATTGGCTGCTCACTACACGTACCACGGGCGACGTCGTCAAGCGCCTCAAAGCGCGCGACCGTTGGGAACAAATTGCTGTTGCCGCGTGGCAATGTGCAGATCCAGGATTGCAATTCGACGATACGATCCAAGAGTGGCATACCTGTTCGAACGACGACCGCATCAACGCGACTAACCCGTGCTCAGAATACGTTTTTATGGATGACACCGCCTGCTTCGCGCCAGAGACGCGAATCAGCACGCCGGGCGGGTTACGTACGGTAGAAGAACTCTACGAGCAGCAGCAGACTGGCGGAGGCGTCTTGGTTACGACCGAGATCCACTCCGAGTTTGACCATCGGCGAATTTGCGCCCATCGGCCGGCGTTCGTCACCAAGGTTGGCGAGCAGCTGGTGTTTCGAGTGACATTGAAGGATGGGCGCGAGATTCGCGCCACGGCGGATCATAAGCTCCTGACGGCAGACGGCGTTTGGAAACGCGTCGACGAACTCGTTGCCGCAGAAGACCGAATTGCAATTCGTGAGACCGGTGACGCGGTCGCCTTTGCATCCGATTCTCTCGATGTCAAGCGTTGGCAGATGCTCGGATGGCTTACCGGCGACGGAGTTTTCAACAAAGATACGGTGGCTCTTGTCTTCGGCCCACGGGAGCGCTTGACGGCAGAACTTATGACCGAGCAGCTCAACGATCTGAAGGTTGCTGCCTCAGACTATACTATCGGCCGGCGCATCGAGACGCGTCAAAGCAGGATTTCAGTTCAGCGCAACGGCGTCATAACCTCGGCCTCGCAACCGTCGTTGGTTTCGTATCTCGAAGAACGCTATGGATTTAAACAAGCGACGGCTACCGAAAAAGATGTTCCGGCGGCAATTCACCGCGCGTATCGCGACTTGAAGGTTGCCTATCTTCAAGGTC
>JAMXLG010000118.1 GCA_024281135.1 Vulcanimicrobiia bacterium
GGGCCGCCGAGATAGCGGAATAGCGGCAGCGACAAGCTTGAAGCACCCGCACGCGCGACCGCAAGCGAAACACCAAGAATCGCGTTGGCGCCGAGACTCGCCTTATTCGGCGTCCCGTCGAGTTCGATCAACCGGTCGTCGATCTCGCGCTGCGCGGTAACGTCACTTCCTTCAATTGCGGGACCGAGTGTATCGTTCACCGCCGCGACCGCACGCAACACGCCCTTCCCGTTGTACCGCTTCTTGTCACCGTCGCGTAGTTCGACCGCTTCGTGCGCACCGGTGGAGGCTCCGGATGGTACCATCGCTTCTTCGACGGCTCCGAAACTCGTTGCAACGCTGACCGCAACCGTCGGATTCCCGCGGGAATCCAACACTTCGCGCGCGTGGACAGCTTCGATCAACGGCCGTCCGCCGGCACGCAACGAATCGATCGACATGCGTTAGTCCGCCAGCCACTGCGCAAGATCGTGCTTGCGCGAAACGAAGTCGCCCACTTCGAAGAAAAGCTTCAGTTCGCGGTCTGCACTCGCTTTGCTGTCGCTGCCGTGGATGAGGTTGAAGCCAATGGTCTGCGCGAGGTCAGCGCGAATCGATCCGGGGGCGGCGCTGAGCGGATTCGTCGCACCGATCATTTGACGCATTCCGTCGACCGCACTTTCGCCTTCGACTGCCATCGCGACGAGCGCGCCGCTCGTGATGAAGTTCACGAGATCGTTGAAGAACGGCTTGCCCTTGTGCTCCGCGTAGTGCTCGCGCGCTTTGTCGCCGGGAAGCTGCATCATCTTCATTGCAGTGATGACGTATCCGCGCCGCTCGATGCGCGAGATGATTTCGCCGACGAGGGCACGCGAGACCGCGTCGGGCTTACACAGAATGAGCGTCGTTTCTAATGCCATAGCAGGCCCCGAATACGTCGTACGTGCAAGCTCCCCCTATGCCATTAGGCCAGCAGCCCTATGCCGGAGTGCGTCAAGCGCTGCGCGGCACGCGTTTTTCGGATATTCGCTACGTCGAATCAACCGGCAGCACGAACGCAGATGCCGCACCGCTGCTCGCTGACGAATCCGCGTACGGTGCGACATTCGTCGCTGAAGTGCAAACGCAAGGCGCCGGGCGCAAAGGCCGGTCATGGATTGCAGAACCGGGTGCAGCGTTGCTGATGACGACGATTCTTCCTCGCTCGATGCCCGCATCGCATCTCTGGGTCGTCCCCTTCGGCGTCGCGATCTGTGTGCGTCGTGCACTCATGCTCAATGGCGTGCAGGCCAAGCTTCAGTGGCCAAACGATCTGCTGCTCGACGGAAAGAAGATCGCAGGCATTCTCTGCATCTCGCGCGTCGTCGGCGATCGCGCATGGGTCGCTGCCGGTGTCGGCATCAACATCCATCGGACGCCGAAAGCAACGGCGGACATCGCGCCACCGGCTGCGTTCGCCGACGATGTCAATCCCAAGATCGATCGCGAGCAACTGCTTCACGATATTTTGCTGAATTACGATGTCTGGGAAGACACCCTGGACATGCCGCCGCGCATCGCACGCGTTTGGGAACGCCAAGCCGGGCTTCCCGGCGAACCGTACCGTATTCTCAAAGACGGCACGACGGAACCCATCGACGTTACCGCGCTCTCGCTGGTCACCGGAGGCGGTTTGCTAGTGCAGCACTCTGACGGTACGCGCGAGACGATTTCACTCGCGGATGCCAGAGCGCTGCGCTAACGTATCTTACTTGCCGAGCGTATCCGTGTAAAAGCGATCCAGGTCCGCGTGGAACTTATCTCGCGCGTTCGGACTGAGGTACACCATGTGCCCGGAGTCATAGTAACCGAAGGTCACGTGCGAACGAAGCGCCGGCTGCAAACCGAGGTGTGAGAACGTCCACTCCGCGGCGCCGAACGGTGTCGCCATGTCGAAATACCCTGCGCCGACGAACACGCGCAGGTGCGGGTTCTGCGTCATCGCGTCTTGCAAATCGCCGCTCGTCGTCGGAGCAAGCCATCCGAAAACGGATTTACGCGTGAAGTCCCATTGCGGGAAGATCTTGTCATTGCACTGCGGATACGTTTCGTCGCTGTGCCAATTCAACTCGTTGCGAGCGTACGACAGAAATCCCGATTGCAACGCCGGACTCGTGTAGCTGTCGGACGGATCGTATTCGGCGGAATCGCCCGTCGCATCGAGATCGTATCCGGTGTAGCGTGCATCGAGGCGTCCCGTCTGCTCGCCCGCATCGCTGAGGAGAACTTTTTCAAAACGCTCCGGCTGCACGCGTAAATTCGAACGCTCGATGTATTGCTGGTTCAAGCCGGTGAACTGTGCGAGTTCGCCTGCGACTTTCACGAACTGATCGTGCGGCAAGCGGTCACCCTGCAACAACGCCGCAGCGTATGGACCATTGGCGAATGTGCGCGCCGCATCCACAGTCGCCGTGAGCGTTCCCTTGTTCGATGCGTTGTCGTGATACCAATGCGTCGCGGCCTCCGTTGGGAGGTACGTGACGTACGCAAGATCGTTGCCCGGTCCCGGAGCGATCGTATCAAAGTCGAGAACCGAGCTCAGCAACACGACACCGTTGATCGCCATCGTTTCGTGATTCTGAAGGTAGTCGACGAGCACGGCGCTGCGCGGAGTGCCGTAGCTTTCACCGAGCAGAAACTTCGGCGAGTTCCACCGATCGTTCAACGTCACGTAGTGGCGAACGAATTGTCCGAATGCCGCGGCGTCCTGATCGATACCATAGATCGATTTCGGATCGACCTTCGGAAACACGCGGCTGTAGCCGGTACCCGGCGCATCGATGAAGACGAGATCCGATTTATCGAGGAGCGTATCGTTGTTATCGACGATTTGCACCGGTGCGCCGTCGTTCGGTTTTGCATTTTGCACGACCACGCGGCGAGGTCCGAGCGCGAGCATATGCAACGGCGCGGTCGCGCATCCCGGGCCGCCGTTGTACAGGAACGTTACCGGACGATCGTTGAGGTTCGCGCCGTCTTTGGTGTACGCGACATAAAAGATGCTCGCTTCCGGCTGCCCTTTCTCATCCTTGAGAA
>JAMXLG010000119.1 GCA_024281135.1 Vulcanimicrobiia bacterium
CCCCATCGCCTCTCCGCAGCCTATTCCGTCAGAAAAATATAGTATCTAACTGAGCCGCTGAACGATTGCGCGGTGGCGAGCAGGCGGGCATTCGCAGGCCGCGCTTGGTTAGCGCCGAGCACCGCGAGCGTGCCGGGCGTCAAGCAGATCGGATCCATTCGTTCCCGGATAGGTACCTTGAGGTCTCGCAGATAGTACGCGAAGAGCGTGAGCGAGTTCATGTCGTTGAGGCCCTGAAAACAAATGCGTCGCGCCTGCGGCGCGTACGTGCGAACGGTCAGAAACAGATCGCGGTTTTCGTATTGGTACGCGTTCGCAGCTGCGCTTAGGTACGAGATAAAGTACGCCTGGCAGAACTGCGAGAGCGCGATGAACGCAAACAGCGTAAATAATGCCGCCGCAATACGCGCATAACGCAGGTCACTGATCGCGCGCCACGCGAAGGCCAACCCAATGCCGGTCAGGATCGCTGCGAGCGGTGCGCCGATCAGTGTACGAAGAAAATGCGGAACGCCGTCATTCGTGATCGCCCCACCAAGCGGATAGAGCAGCGTCCAGACGATGAAGAACGTTCCGATTCCGGGACCGTAGAGTGCGAACGATGCGATCAACCCGATCACGATCATCGGAAGCATCCATAGATACAGCACGCCGAACGCCGGGCCATGTTGCATGTTTCCATCACCGGTGAAAAACAGCGGACGTGGATCGAAGTGCGCGAGATAGTTCGACCAGAAGAGCCCGAGGCTCGCGTGATTGATTCCCGAGCGGAACGTCGAGATGTACGCATCGCGCCAGAAGAATGCCGGATCCGCAAACACGCTGACCACTAGCGGCAAGGCGATGATCGCAAGAAGCACCGCGCCTACAGCAATGCCGGCAAGCGCACGCGTTGAGCGCCGAACGTCGATGACGAGCAATGTCGTTCCGAGGATGAGCGCATCTGGGAGCGCGGCGCGATAGGAGTATGCGTCGATCCCAAACAGCGCACCCGCGAGCACGAGCCGCCCGACGCTGCGCTCCTCGATGCCCGCTCGCAACGCCCAGAGGCCGCCGAGGAGGAACGGCAGCATCGCGGCGTTCTCCCAGGCAATGCGCGAAACGGTGATCTCCCACGGAAGAATCGCAGACGCTGCTCCCGCGAGAAGAGCGCTTAAACGGTCCTTCGTCAAACGAAGCGTAAGACCGATCGTGCAGACGATCGTTGCCAATCCGTAGATGACTGCCGGAAGGCGATACGCGAAGGCGTTATAGCCGAAGAAGAGCGACGAGATGTATTGGCCGACACCATACAGCGGCAAATAGAAGATCCGGTAGTCGAAGAAGGGACGAAGCGGTGCTCGGTGCTGCAGCTCGTCTAGCACGCCGACGAGGCCGGCCATTTCATCGGGATGGAGCGCCGGGGGCATCGAACCAAGGCGCCAAGCGCGTAAAACGAAACCTACGACGAGGATGGCCGCGATAGAGAGCGTCCAAAAATCGATTGAGACACGCCGATCCCATGGGCTCTGAAGATTTTTTGACACGTAGCGGCCTATAGTAAAGTGAATTTTTTGCTACGGAGGAGCATCGTTGATTCCTGTTCTCTTGGCCGTGGCGTTAGCCGCGGCGTCGCCTTCTGCGTCGCCGTCGGCATCGCCGTCGCCGACGCCGACCGCTAAACCCGTCTATCAAGACATGAACTGGCGCGAAATCGGACCTGCGTTACCGGGCGGGCGCACGTCGAATGTCGTCGGCAGTGCGAAAGACCCCAACCTTTATTATGTCGGCGCAGCCGGTGGCGGCGTTTGGAAGACGACCGACGGTGGGCAAACGTGGCAACCGGTTTTCGACAAAGAGCCGGTCGCATCGATCGGCGACGTCGCGATCGATCCGAACAACGATCAGACCGTCTGGGTCGCAACCGGCGAGGGTAACCCTCGTAACGATGTGATCCCCGGCGCCGGCGTCTACAAGAGCACCGACGCCGGCAAGACCTGGCAGAAGATGGGTCTTGAGAAGACGCGCTCGATCACGCGCGTCCTGATCGATCCGCGCAACTCGAACCACGTCGTCGTCGCCGCTCTCGGTGACGTTTTCGCGCCGAGCGAGGACCGCGGCGTCTACGTAACGGACGACGGCGGAAAGACATGGACGAAGACACTCTATCTGAGCGACCGCAGCGGCGCCTCCGACCTCGCGATGAATGCGAAGAATCCAAACATCATCTTTGCGGGGATGTGGCATTTCGAACGCAAGCCCTGGACTACGGTCAGCGGCGGCGATGACGACGGTCTCTATAAATCGACGGACGGCGGAAAGACGTGGACGCGTCTGACCGGGCACGGGTTGCCGGATGGAACGACCGGGCGCATCGGTCTCGCCGTTGCTCCGAGCGATCCCAATCGCGTGTACGCGTTGATCGAGTCGAACAAGGGCATTCTTTGGCGCTCTGATGACGGTGGCGCGAATTGGACGATGATCAGCAGCGAGACGATGGTCGATCAGCGGCCGTTCTATTTCTCGCACATCACCGTCGACCCGACCGATCCGAACCATGTGTACGGCGTTTCGCAGTTGGTCGTCAGCTCGCGCGACGGCGGCAAATCATGGCGGCCGATGTTCAGTCTTCCGCACGGTGACGTTCACGATTTATGGATTGCTCCGAACGATGCGAAGCGCATGGCCGTTGCGCAAGATGGCGGCGTAACGCAGTCGCTCAACGGCGGCGCAACTTGGTACTTCGCTCGGAACCTGCCCGTCGGCGAAGTCTACCACGTCGGCGTCGGGATGACCGGCAATCCGTATTGGGTGTGCGGCGGGTGGCAAGATAACAACGCGTGGTGCGGACCGTCGCAGTCCACCGATCCATCGGGCGTGTTGAACAAGGATTGGATCAACGTCAACGGTGGTGACGGTGAATGGGCGGTTCCCGATCCGCTCAATACGAACGTCATGTGGTCCGATTCTCAGGGCGCAAGCGTCGTCGTCTACAACAAGGCAACGCGCGATGCGCTTGGGACGCAGCCGTACGTTGCGCTTACCGGCCATCAGTTCGATCTGCGCAAAGCGAAGTATCGCTTCAACTGGGATTCGCCGATTGCGTTCGCACCGTGGGACGGACGCGTCGCGTGGGTCGGCGGCAACGTCGTATTCCAAACCGACGATCGCGGACGTCACTGGACGCCGATCAGTCCCGATCTGACGCTCAACGAAAAGGATCATCAAGCGCCTCCAGGCGGTCCGATCACGCACGACGTGTCGAGTGCCGAGAATTACAACACGATTCTCGACATCGAAGGCTCGTCGCTACGTAAAGGCGAGATTTGGGTCGGCACGGACGACGGTCAAGTTCAGTACACAATCGACGGCGGCAAGCAGTGGCACAATGTGACGCCGAAGAGCGCGCCGGATCACGGTGCGGTCGAAACCGTCGCACCTTCGATGCTTCATGATGGTACGGTGTACGCCAGCATCGATCGTCACTTGATGGGCGACTATAAGCCCCATCTCTTCGTCACGAATAATTTCGGAAAGACGTGGTCCGATCTTGGCAAAAATATGCCGGGCGATGCATGGTATGCGCGTTCGGTGCGTCAGGACATGCACAATGCGAACATCGTGTATGCGGGAACCGAGACCGGAATGTACATCTCGTGCGACAACGGCGGCACGTGGCATGACTTCAAGAACAACTTGCCGACGGCTTCGGTTCGCGACATTCGCTACCAACCGCAATGGGACGATATGGTGATCGCGACGCACGGACGCGCGCTCTACGTCATGGACGACTTGCGTCCGTTGCAGACGTACGCGTGCGCGAAGCCGGATCAAGCATTCGTCGTTTCTCCGCGAGTCGCGTATTTGTACAACCTGCACGGCGACGACGAGGGTATCTACACCGATTACGCCGGACAGAATCCGGATTACGGCGCGACATTCTACTACTATCAGCCCAAACCGGGTGCGCAGGCGCCGACGCTTCAGATTCTCGACGATCACGGCCGTGTGATTCGCACGGTCAAAGGGATGAAAGAGCCGGCGCTCTTCGGTCCGCCGCCTGGAGCTGACGATAAGCCGAAACCAGCGATTCCGAACGACGCCGGTCTGCAGAAGTACACCTGGAACTTCGGCACCGACGGACCCGTGAAGTGGAACGGCGCCGGAAAGTTCTTCAAAGGGCCCGATATCGGCGCGATCGTACCGCCCGGAAACTACGGATATCGCATGACGGTCGACGGAAAAACCTTCAGCGGACACTTCCTCGTAAAGGCTGATCCCGAAACGAAGTTCACGCAAGCGGAGCTCGTCGAGTCTTACAACTACTCGATGCGCGTCAACGCGAAGTTCTCGCAGCTCGACGCTGCTTTGAACTCACTCGATGACGTCAAGGCATCGCTCGAAAAAGCGAAAGTTGCTGCGCAGAAAAAGAACGATACCGCGAGTGTCAGCGCGATCGACGCGGCGTTAGCGAATCGTCAAACCATGCAGGACCAGCTGACGGCGAACTACCAGGGCTTTGAAGACTTCATTCAACGTCCGGGCGAAGTCCGCGAAGACCTCTCGCAAATCGCAGGCACCGGCATCGTAACGCCGGCTGCGACCGACGTCGAGACGCGCACGTTCGCCGAGTTCGCGCAAGACGTGAAGACTTACAACGACTACGTCGCCACGTTACCGGCGCTCAACACCAAACTCAAATCCGCCGGTTACGACGACATCCCAACGCCAAAAGCGATGACACCGTAAACCCGTGTCATCCTGAGCTTGTCGAAGGATCGCCTCGATGTAATTGTTCGAGGCGATCCTTCAACTACGTTTACGCGCCGGGGCCGGGAAAGATTGGATCGTCGTCTTCGGTGGGGTCGGCTATCGGATCGATGGGCTCGTTTTCGGGAATCGTCGGTTCGCCGGGTGCGGGGTTCGGCGGGTTTGGCGAAAGCGGGCCCGGATCGGGGCGCGGCATTTCCAAAAGAATAGTCATAGCGGCAATAGGATACCCTGCAGCGAACGCCGCGTATCAGTTGGAGGACGTTGATTGAACGCTCGTTGGATCGTTATATGCGCATGCCTTATCCTTGCTGCCTGTCGGGCGCAACAACCGGCGACGACGCCGCAACCTGCGCAGAGCGCTGCTCCAGCTGCATTCGGCCCGGTCGTCAACGCGAGCGCCACGATCGCGCCGAAAGATTTTGGCACACTTGCATGGCGTGAAGTAGGTCCCGCCGTTATGGGCGGACGCCTAGACGCCGTTGCAAGCATTCCCGGCGATCCAACGACGATCTATCTCGGACATTCATCCGGCGGACTCTATAAATCGACCGATGCGGGGACGACATTCAAATCGATCTTCGATCAAGGCCGATCGTCGTCGATCGGTGCCGTCGCCGTTGCACCTTCGGATCCGAAGACGCTCTACGTCGGCACCGGCGAAGGCTTTCCAAGAAACACTGCAGCACTGGGAGACGGCGTCTATATTTCGCATGATGCAGGTGCGACGTGGCATCAAATCGGACTGCAAAACACCCAACATATCGCTCGCATCGCGATCGATCCACGCGATCCGAATACGGCGCTCGTTGCTGCCATGGGTCCCGAGTTCGCGAGCGGCGGTGATCGCGGCATTTACCGAACGCAAGATGGCGGAAAAACATGGACGCGAACGCTCTACGTCAACCCGACGACCGGCGGCGCCGACGTCATATTCGATCCGACGAATCCGTCGATCGCGTTTGCCGGAACGTTTGATTATTTGCGGCAGCCGTGGACGTTTCGAGGCGGCGGCGTCGGAAGCGGACTGTGGAAATCGACCGACGGCGGAAGCACCTGGAAACGCTTGACCGATCCGAATCTCCATAACGGGTTACCTGGTGGCATCATCAATCGTGTCGGCGTTTCGCTTTCGGCGCATCATCCGAACGTCGTGTATGCGATCGTTCCTACGTCCAAGAGCACCCTTTATCGTTCCGACGACGGCGGAAATTCTTGGAAGCTCGTCAATGCGTCTAAAGATCTCGTCTTCCGCCCGTTTTACTTTTCGCAAGTGCGCGTGAATCCCGACAACCCCGACGACGTTTGGATTGTCTCGGGCGGACTCGAGCGCTCGAAAAACGGCGGCAAGAAATTCAAAGGCGTCAATGCCGGCGGCGATAATCACGATCTCTGGATCGATCCCACCAATCCAAAGCGCGTGCTGCTCGGCAGCGATCAGGGATTCAACATGTCGATGGACGACGGCGTCACGTGGGACTATATCAACACCGTGCCGTTCGGCCAGGTCTATCGCGTCGGATACGACCGCGAAGTACCGTATCACATCATGGGTGGTTTCCAGGACAACGAAGTGTGGTGGGGACCGAACAGCGCGTGGAACGGCGTCGGCGTCGGCAACGGTGCGTGGCGCAACATCGTGGAGTGGGGTGATGGTCAATATGCTAAGCCGGATCCTTCAAACTCCAACGTGATCTTCACGAACACGCACTTCGGCGACGTTACGCGCCGCGATCTGATCGACGGCGAAGCAAGACTGATCGGTCCTCAACCGCTCATCACGTTCGGAACCGGTGCGGGGACCTTCCGTTATCGCTTCAACTGGACCGCGCCGCTACTCGTATCGCGCGTGTCACCGGGTACCGTGTATTTCGGCGGCAACGTCCTTTTTCGTACGCAAGATGCCGGACAAGCGTGGAGCGTGATCAGCGGCGACTTATCGCAACCGTGTCCCGCATCGTATTTGGGTCGCAGCGGCGGAGCGATCACGCACGACAACACAAACGCTGAAGCCTATTGCACGATTTATTCGCTCGCGGAGAACGCAACGACGCTTTGGGCCGGAACCGACAACGGCCATGTCGCCTACTCTTCCGACGGCGGAACGACATGGACCGATATCAGCAATAAGTTCGCGGGGTTGCCCGCGCAATCGTGGGTCCAATCGATCGAAACCTCACAGGTCGACAACAACGTCGTCTATATCACTTTCGATCGTCATCGCTTTGGAGACACGAAGCCCTACGTCTACGTGACGCGCGACGGCGGCAAGTCGTGGACGCGAATTGTCAACGGCCTGAACCTGTGGGCGTACGCCGTGCGCGAAGATCCAAGACAGCCGAACTTGCTCTTCGCCGCGTGTGAAGACGGGATTTATGCATCGTACGATGCGGGTCAACGCTGGAGCGAACTCCGCCTCGGCATGGTGCATCTACCGGTCTACGATCTCCAGATTCAGCCCGATTTCAACGACCTCATCGCCGGGACGCACGGGCGTGGCTTTGCCGTCCTCGACGACATCACGCCGCTCGAAAATCTCGCGCGCGCTACACAGTCGCGCGTAGCACTCTTCCCGCCGCCGGTCGCATGGCGATACGTGGCACGCCCGTTCCGTTACGTCGGACGCGGCGAGTTCATTTCCGACAACAAGCCGTACGCGACCGTCATCTCCTACTATCTCAAACCGGCGCCGAAACCGAAGACGACCGCAAAATCGAAGAAGAAGGCGCCGAAGGAAAAAGTCGAACTCGACATTCTCGACGGCACGAAGGTCATCAAGCATCTTGATGCGAGCGCCGGTGATGGAATCAACCGCGTTACGTGGGACCTCACGACGGACACGACCGGTGGAAAGAACGCGAAACAAGATAAGCGACCGTTTTACGTGTTCTACGATCTCCACGTAACGGGCCCCGAAGTGTTGCCCGGTAACTATACGGTGCAGTTAAAAGCTCGCGGGCAAACGCTAACGGTTCCCGTAACGGTCAAGCTTGATCCCAAGGTCAACGCGTCAAACGCCGACTTGCAAGCGCAATACGATACCATTGCGAAGCTCGCAGACTTGCAAGAACGCGGCGAAACGTGGATCGCGCAAATCGAAGACGACCGCAAGCGCCTAGCAAAGAAAGATCCGAAACTCGTCGCGCAACTCACTGCGGAAGAAGACAAGCTGCGCAACGGCAACGGAAGCCAAAACGCCGGTTATCAGACACCTGCGCGAGTGATTGACCAGCTCGCGTACTTGCGCCACGTCATGACCACGGCCTACACCGGTCCGACGCAAGCAGAAGCCGACGCAATCGACACCTACTCAAAACAACTCGACGACATCGGCAACGCCCTCAAACCACTGCTCGACAAAGCGAAGGCGGAACACAAATAGTCTACGGGGACTACGGGGCTTCTGCGGAAAACGCGCGGACTTCGACGTAGCCGTCGATGATGCGGCTTTCGAATGTCGGTTGATTGAGGGTCGCGGGTCCGTTCAGGACGTGGCCGTCAACGAGCGCAAAACGGGAGCCGTGCCATGGGCAGGTGATGCTGCAGTCGTCGACGGTGCCTTTGTGCAGCGGTCCGCCAAGATGCGAGCATGAATCGAGCAGTGCGTGGATTGCGCCACTGTGGCGGACCAGGACTATATCGCGCTCTTTCACCTTGGCGCGGTGCGGCTTGCCGTCCATGAGTTCGTCCATGGGCAGCAGGCGAATCCATTGCGTTGGGAGATTCTCTGCAACGGCGTGATTAACGCCTTGGTTTTCTCCGTAGACGAGGTGGCCGCCGAGGCCGGCGCCGATCGTCGCCATCGCGTAACCCAAAAGCGACGTAAACATCCCGGCCGTGCGATTGCGCTTGCGTAGGAAGTACGACGTCGTGTACAGCGTGAGCGCGAGCGTGTTCGACGTGGCGTGAACGATGCCGACGCGCGCGGGCCTGCCGAAGGTTTCGCTCCAATCTGCGAGCCCCGTGAGCGCGGCTCCGACTGCGCCGGCGATGCCGGTTGCAACGCAGATGTCGGCTGCGCGCGCCGTGTCAGCGCGTTTGTCGACGAGGTGGATTGCGTCAAAGATAGATGCCATCGTCCATGCGCCGATCGGAAGATCGGTAAGTATCGGATGAAGCGGGTGGCCGACCCAGACGCCGTGGAGAAAGTTCTTCAACGAACGCGGGTTGCGCAACGCGCGTTTGATCGCCGGTTGAACGGCGCCCGCAAGTTGCTGCAGAATCTGCTGGTCTTGTGTTGCACGAACGATGCCGTCGAAGAACGGATTGTTGCCAAACGACGGCGCGGGTTGCTGATCCGCCATAGTGTTGCGTCAGATCCTCCCCGACTCCACGGTCAGAACGAGCTTGCCGGTAATTTTGCCGGCTTTACTTTGTTGCAACGCTTTCGGCGCGTCGCGAAAATCTCGCTCGGCACCGATTAGCACCCGGAGCGTGCCGTCTTCAACCATACGTGCAAGTTCTCGAAGTCCTTCGTGCGACGACTCCGGCGTCTCGTTCATGACGATGTTCGACGCTTGCAGTCCATTGCGTTTCGTGCGTTCGACGTCGAGCGAACCGATCGTCGAAATAATCCACCCGCCGGGCTTCACAACGCGTTCGAGTGCCGCGATTGCATTGCCGTCGCTGACGACATCGAGCACGCCATCGGCGCCATGCGGAACGCTGCGCTTGATCGCATCAACGACAGATTGCTTATCGTAGGCGACGAATTCATCGACTCCAAGCGCTCGGGCTTCGCTTTCGTGACCCGAGTGGGCGGTACCGACGACGCGTACGCCGCGCGACTTCGCAATTTGCGCGGCGAAGCTGCCTACGCCGCCGGTTGCCCCGTTGACGACGAGCGTTTGGCCCTGACCCAGCTTCATCATATCGAGTGCCGCGAGCGCGGTGAGGCCGGCTGTCGGCAGCGCTGCAGCATCGGCATCGCCGACGTCTTGCGGAATGTGAGCGATCGGCTCGGTCTTGGAATTCTGAGGAACGAGCGTAAACTGCGCGTAAGCGCCGTAGTTGCGCGCGATGCCGAAGATGCGTTCGCCTTGCCGGTATTCTTTGACGCGATCGCCGGTTGCAGAAACGACGCCGGCAAAATCTTGCCCGAGCACGAACGGGAGCGGTTTACTTCCCGCATCGCGGATTTTCCAGTCCACGGGATTGACGCCCGCAGCAGTAATGCGTACGAGAATATCATCGAGGCCCGGCTGCGGTGCGGGAATCTCGCGAAGCGTGCCCTCTTCACCTAAGTGTTCGACGACTATAGCTTGCATAGCATCTACTCTTCCCAAAGCATAGCGGCACCGCGCACGCCGCTCGAATCTCCATGAAGTGCGCGCACGATCGGCGTCGAGAACGTATCCGAAAAAACGTACGCTCGCATGAGGACGGGCAGATTTTCGTAGAGTCGCTCGACGTTCGACACGCCGCCGCCGAGGACGATCGCATCCGGATCCGCGATGTTGACGATCATCGAAAGCCCGCGTGCCAAACGATCCTCGTAGCGTTCGATCGACCCGTCCCGTTCGAGCGCGGGACCTGACAAAAAGGTTTCGATACATCCGTGCTTCCCGCAATAGCAGGGGGGTCCCGGCAGTTCATCGGGCGCCGGCCACGGCAATGATACGTGCCCCCACTCACCGGCGATTGCATTCGGCCCCTCGTGCACGCGCCGGTCGACGGCGATGCCCCCGCCGACGCCCGTTCCGAGAATCACGGCGAATACGAAGCGCGCACCGCTTCCGGCTCCATCGGTTGCTTCGGAAAGTGCAAAAGCGTTCGCGTCGTTCGTCATGCGAATGCGGCGGCCGAGCGCTGCTTCGAGATCGTCGCGCAGCGGCTTTCCCAAAAGCCACGTGCTGTTCGCATTTTTCATCAGTCCGGTTGCAAACGAAATTGCACCCGGGGTTCCGATTCCGACCGTACCGCGTTCACCGAGTTCGCGTTCTGCGTCCTTGACGAGTTGCGCGATCGTAGCGACCGTTGCATCGTAGTCGCCACGCGGCGTGGGAACGCGGCGACGGAGTAAGACGCGGCGCTCTATGCCAAGCGCGATGATTTCGGTTTTCGTGCCGCCAAGATCGATTCCGAGCCGGACCATTCGCGTAGTATCGACATGCCGGCACCGGAGGCCCTTCCGGCGACGAGCGAGGATTGTGCCGCAATCGCAAATCCGCACGCCAGCGGAATCAGTGCCGGAAAGACGATGACGCGCGGCACATCGTTTGGGTAAGGATCGGCCAAAATCGTAAGCACGATCGACGCCAGCGCGCCGCAAGCGATGAGGACATCGGCGCGTTTGCGCATCGCGACGAGCGCGATGACGGCGACCGGCGCCAGAATAGATTTCACGAGCAATACCAGGGTGATCCACGCCGTTTCCGCGACGCTGCGCGCGTAATTGCCGACCGGTGGAACCGATCCCCCGGAGAGGTGCATCACGAGCGCTACGACGACGCAGAGTGCCAGCGAGACCGCAACGAGTTCGGCGCCGCGCTTCCATGCCGCAGTCAGGACGAGCGGTGCAGCCGCGGCCGCCAAAACGTAGGGAACCGGGCGGGAGAACGTGAGAAGAATCGCGGCGCAGACGAAACACGCAATATTCGCCCAGCCTCCGCGCTGCGCGTAGCGCATTGCCGACAGCAGAGCGGCAGCGAGAAACGCAAAGGCGAGCATGTCCGTCAAATCGCTGCGCGCCAGATACTGCGCTTCGGGATGGAGCATGCACGTGAGCGATACCGTCGCAGCAACTGCAGGAAGGCAAAACCGTAACAGCATCGCGTAGACCAGGAGTGCGGCCGCGACGTACGCCGCGATCGAGATGTAGAAGAGCGAATGAAACCCCGCGTAGCGCCATAGGAGCGACCCGAGCGCCGGATAGACTGCGCGAATCGCAAAGAGATCCCACCATGGCGGCATCGAGGCCGCGAGCTTTCTTCGCGCGGCCTGCCGCTGCATCGCAGGTTTCGACCGATAAATTTCACGCGCGTTGTTCAAAGCTACGGTGTACGGAATCCCGGCATATACTTGCGCGCGAATGCCGTAGATATAGCCATCGAATGCCCATTCGGCGTTCGACGCGCTCTCGTAGCTTCCGATACCGAGCGTAGCAAATGCGACAATCGCAGCAAAAATGATTTGCGTCGCGCTGTTAGCGCGCGGCTTCACGAATGCCTCCGCGCGCGTAGCGCACGTCGCCTGCGATCGCCGTTGCCGCTTCGTCCGCGAGCGCGAGCGTCTGGTTCACATCCGGCGTTCCGTGCGTGATTTGCGCGGACGTCGCGATGTAGAGTCCCGGAACCGACGTGGAAAAACCGGGAAGTCGTCCGGAGTAACCGACGACCGGCAGTGCAAAGGCGGCCGGCACGCGTGACACGCGAAACGCGCGAACAGTCTCAGGGTTGAACGACGGATACATCTTCGCAAGCGCAGCGAACGCTTGCGCGCGCATCTCCGCATCGCCTCGAACGAAGAACGACTCGCGCGGCGTGCAATAGCGCGGCAAATAGATCAAGGAACGATGACCGAATGCCGCAGGATCGACGAGCGCGGTCATCTCGATTGCGGCGCTAAACGGAATTTCGGGATCGGCGATATTCGTGCGATACGCATCGCCGAGCGGTTGATCCAGAATCAGCGAAGCGCATACGACTCCCTGATACTCAATGGCGGAGAGGCGGTCGTGCTCTTCACCACTCAAGGCGTCTGTAATTCGAGCGATCGCAGGCGTCGGAAGCGCCATGACGACGCGGTCGTAGAAACGAGTACCCTCGGCAGTTTCTATCGAGAGCTGACGATCCACGCTGTAAACGTGTTCGACAGCCGTCGCCGTGCGAATGCGAGCGCCTTCGCGGACGAGCGCGCGCGCAAGCGCATCGACGATCGTTGCATATCCGCCGCGCACGTAGCCGAGTCGTTGCGTGCCGCGGTGCTGCGCGTCGACGTAGCGCCGGATCGTTGCCCAAATGGAAGCCGCGTTGCATGTTGAGTACGCCGTACCGAATTTTGCGAGAAGAAGCGGTCGCCAAATGCGTTCGAAAACGCGATCGCCCGACTCTTCCCGCAGCCACGCCTCGATCCCGACGTTTTCGAGATCGCGCCAATCGCTGTGCCGCTTAGCCCGCTGGATCATACCCGCAAGACGCGCCTTATCGATCGCTCGAAGCGCCGGAAAACGCACGTGGTCGAGGGTGGACGTAAACGGATGCATCCGTCCGTCGATGAAGAAGTTAGTGCGCGCGTTGCGCCACACGACCTCGCCGTGGAGTCGTAAGTCACGCAACAGAGACAGCAGCGCCGTATCGGTATCGAGCATCACGTGATAATGACGGTCCCACGTCGTGCCTCTGATGCGCCAGGGTGCCGCGAGACCACCGAGTTCGGCGCTTTCCTCGTAGAGCGTTACCGACCAACCATCGCGCGCGAGCCGAAGTGCAAGCGTCATGCCGAGCATACCGCCGCCGACGACCGCGCAACGAGTCATGCGAACGCGCCCTCCACGATTCGGCCCTCGTGTACGAAATAGGCGGAACCGCATGCCTTGCAGCGCAGTTCACGGTCGAGCAAATGTCCGCAACGGCAAACGTGTCCGGCGACCCTCGCCGGATTCCCGATGACCAAATGAAAATCCGGAACGCTCTTCGTGACGACCGATCCCATGCCAACCATCGCGAAACGGCCGATCACCAAATCATTTCCGATCGTGCAATTCGCACCGATCGTCGCCCCTTCGCGCACGAGCGTCGGAAGCGTCTCCTCGTCAGGCTCGCTCGAGCGAAGCGTTCGTAAGTCCGGCGTCGTCGCACGCGGGAAACGATCGTTGGTAAAGACGGTCCCGGCACTGACCATGACGCCGTCTTCGATCGTCACGGCGGTGCAGACGTAGACGTTTGCGTTGAGCTTGCAACGGTTACCGATGCGCACGCCGTAAGCGATGTACGTCTTCTCTCCGATGATGCATTCTTCGCCGATCGTCGTGTTGTGTCGAATGTGCACGCTGTCCCAGACGGACGTACGATCGCCGATCTCCACGCCGTCTTCAACGATCGCCGTCGGATGAATGCGCACGCTATTGCCGTTCATACCTCACTCCGTAGACTGCAAGCGGCATCGGCGATCGCGGATGCGACGTAGACGACGTGCTCGTAGGTGTAGCGTTCGTTGATGGGCAGCACCAAGACGTGCGCAAGCGCTTCCGTTGCGCCGGGGAAGGAGTCCATCCGGTAGTCGAGAGCTTCGGGTCGCGCAAGTGTGAACGGAAACGAACTCGTTCCGAACGTGCGGCGTTCTTGGAAGACTTGGCACATGAACGCGGGCTTTTGAATATAGCGCGGCACCGACGAGATGTTTGCGTTTTTGAGCGCGTTCGCGAATGCCGGTGGACCGCCGGGGTAGAGCTGCGGATCGATGCGGATCGCATACTTCCAATACGAGTGTTCCGCGTAGAGACTCGAATGCGGCGGCTCGATTCCCGGAATGCCGCGCAGCGCGGCCGTAAGCTGTCGCGCGCGTTCGCGCCGTATCATGACGTGATCGTCGAGCTTCTGAAGTTGCGCGAATGCGACCGCGCCTTGGAGTTCCGAAAGGCGATAGTTGAGCGCAAGGAAGTAATGATCCGGATTGCTATCGCCGTAACCCCATCCCTTGTTGATGAAGAGATACATCCGGCGCGCAAGGGCTTCATCATTCGTAACGACGATGCCGCCCTCACCGCACGTAATATGCTTCCCCTGCTGTAAGCTGAAACAGCCGATTCGTCCGAGCGAACCTACTGGTTTACCGCTGTACGTAGCGCCGAATGCCTGCGCTGCGTCTTCGATGACGGGAATCCCGCGCGCATCTCCGAGCGCGAGAATCTCCGCCATCTCTGCGGGGTTGCCGAAGAGGTGTGTTGCGATGATCGCTCGCGTACGTTCCGACAAGACGCGTTCGATCGAACGTGCAGTGATGTTATACGTCGTTGGATCGACGTCGGCAAATACCGGGATTGCGGCTTGATAGAGAATCGGCGAGAGCGCGCCCATATCGGTGATCGGTGTCGTAACGATCTCATCACCGGGCTCGAGATCGAGCGCGGCGACAGCCGTGTGGACCGCAGCGCTTCCGGAGGCGCATGCATACGCATAACGGACGCCCAATTGACGCGCGAAATCACGCTCGAGGAATCGGACGTAGGCGCCTTTCGTGCTGGTGAGGGTCCCCGACGCGAGCACTCCGTCGAGCGCTGCCGTTTCTTCCGGGCCGAAGCTGCGTCCGGAAGCGTCCTGATCGTTCGGTAGAGCAACGGGCGTTTGCGCTAAGGTCTGCATAGCGCAAGCGTACCTGACGAGCGCATAATCGCGCGTAAGGAAACCAGGCCATCAGACGTAGAGCGAACGTCCTGAATGTTGCCTAGAGAAAGGCCTACCTAGGGCCTAATACACACGTTTTCCCTCGAGGGGACGACCGAAATTAGGCCCAGCGGCCCTGGGGGCATCCCGCCGACATTGGTTACCATAGCCACGTTATGCGAAAGCTACTTCCATTTCTCGTTCTCGCCGCGCTTTGCGCATGCTCCGGCGCCGGCGGTGGCGGCCGTGCGAACTCGGCAATGCCCGCAGGCGGCCCATCGGGGCTGATTCCTATGAGTGCGACGCCGACCCCAATGCCGACGATTTTGATCGAGCCCGGCTACATCAACGGCCTCGATAATCAGTTCACGCCGAACGACGGCGACACGGCATCGGGTGGACACGGATCCGCGGTCGACGGCATCGCGTGCGCACCGTCTATGGTCGAGAACAAGTATCACGTCCACTTTTTCGTAGGCGTGATGGTAAACGGGAGACAGATGGCGACCCCGGATGCGATCGGTATGCTCCAATCGGGCACCGAAACAAACGGGTACACAAACAGCGCCCACTGCTATTACATGATCCACACGCACGATGCGAGCGGTTTGATACACGTCGAATCCGCGTCGACGGCGTCGCTCGGCTCATCACTTGTGAACTTAGGCGAAGTGCTCGATGTTTGGGGTGAGAGACTCGCCTCGACGACCTTCGGTCCATTCTCAGGAACAGTGCGCGTCTTTTACGCGAAGACCAATCTCGGCAATATCATCGGTGGTCCGTACTACCAGTACACCGGAACTGCTCCAAGGTCGATTCCCCTCTACTCGCATGAAGCGATTTGGATTCAAATCGGCTCGTCGTACGTCCCCGCCTCGCGATTGCCGAGAATCCGCTTTTACACGCAATATTAAGCTTTTCACGCAATAGTAAAGCGTGACGTTCATCAGTAAGCCCATTGTGCCGGAAGGCGGCGCATTCGACGTTGCCGCCATGAGTCAGGGGGAACCGTCACTACCAGTCGCGTTCCGCTTCGGCGACGATGTTTTAACGGTCGCAGTGGTCCGAAGGTCCTGGCGCACGACCAAGGACGATCGCGGCGATACATATCTAAAGCGCCATTGGTACGAATTCATTACACAAGACGGCCGAATCGCCGTAGTGTATTTCGATCGTGGCGCGAAGCGAGGGCATTCCCGATGGTACCTGTTTACGCTAGAATGATGGGACCTAGATGATAACGAATACCTCAGCCGCGCCCGCCTAGCTAAAAGTCGAGGTCTACTATGGACCCCACACTAGAAATAACGGCGATGCCCGCTCCACAATGGCTCTTCGGCTATGAGATTAGTGAAGAGCAGCGTCTCCTATTTGCACGCCTA
>JAMXLG010000120.1 GCA_024281135.1 Vulcanimicrobiia bacterium
ATCGAGACGACGGCGCCGTCCCCATTGGTTGCCGGTACGGCATATGTGATTGCCGACAATCATCGCATGGGCGATTACGCTCCGTACGTATTCGTAACGCACGATTACGGCGCGAGCTGGACGAAGATCGTCGACGGCCTGCCGCCTGACCAATACGTGCGCACGATCCGACCGGATATTCGCAATCCGTATCTGCTCTATGCGGGAACGGAGGCGGGCATGTGGGTTTCGTTTGACGGCGGAGCGCATTGGCAGGATTTTAAACTCAACCTTCCCGCGGTGTCGGTGCGCGACATACGCATTCAACCGGAGTTCGACGACCTCGTTCTAGCGACGCACGGCCGAGACGTCTGGATCTTGGATGACGTTGGATCGGTGCAGCAACTTGCCAACGCGCAACGTGCGGGATCGCTGTTGTTCGCGCCACGCACGGCGTACGAATATCATTACCATTCGAACGATCTCGGGAACTACACGCGCTTTGCCGGCGAGAATCCGCCGAAGGGCGCAATCCTCGATTTCTATCAATCCGCTGCGCAGAAGACGCCTCCCACGCTGCAAGTCCTCGATGCCGGCGGCCGCGTGATCCGGACCGTCAAGGGCACGCATAAAGTGAAGGGCAAAGATGAGCCCTACGTGCCGAACAAAGACGGCATCAATCGCTACGTTTGGGATTTCACCGAGGACGCGCCGACGAAATGGTATGGCGCGGCGAAAGAGGATTACCAGGGACCAAAGACCGGGCCAACGGTCGTACCGGGAACCTACACCTTACGGCTGACGCTCGGCTCCTCGACGCTGCAACAGACCGTCCTCGTGAAGCCGGACCCGCGCGACTCCTGGACGCAAGCGCAATATCAGGCGGGCTACGAATACGCGCGCAAATACTCGGTCGTCTACGGAAAAATCGACGAAGCGCTCAACAACCTCGACGCGGTCCGCAAATCTTTGGCGAGCGCGAGCTCGAGTGCGAAGAGCAATCCTTCACTCGAGCAGCAAATCAGCGGTGCACAGCAACGCTGGCAGCCCGTTTTTGCAGCCTTTACCGCCGATTACAAAAACGACGAGGATTCCATTCAGCGCCCGGGTTCGCTGCGCGAGTCGATCCCGAGGACGGGCTTCGGGGGCTCGTTACCGCCGACCGCTGCGCAGCTCGACTACTCCAAACGCTTCGATACGGCATATGCCGCGGCGATCTCCGGTTACAACGACTACGTCTCGTCGCTGACGCGGCTGCAAGCCTCGTTGAAGAGCGCCGGCATCAAGCCGCTGGAAGGAACGACTCCGGTCACGCCTTAGGGCTGGTGAACGCCGCTCCTTCCCGGCATTGGGCAGAAATCGTTTCTGGTAGCATGAATGAGTGCCGGTTGCGCCCCTGCTCCAAACGGCGGCACGTGACGGGCAGCAAGGCAAGCGTGTCGCCTACGGTGCCGCGGCGGCGTTCTGCGGAGCGGCTGTCGCGCTCGCTGCGTCGATTGGCTCCCGGCACGACTATCCCGTCTGGTGGACCCCCTTCGGCTGGGCGTTCGCGCGTAACCTTATCGTCGCGCTCTGTTCGCTTGGCAACGCAACATTCGGTTATCTCGCTCTGCATGGTAAAGGATTAACCGCAGGCGAAGAGGTGGCTAATCGCGCGCCCATTTGCTCGACGTGCGGTAAGCCCGTGGTTAATCGCGCGCCCATTTGCTAGACGTGCGGTAAGCCCGTTTGACTGAAAGGAATATCATGCGTACACTTCTCGCTCTCGCCGCGCTCGGAGCCCTCGCTGCCTGCGCTGGCGCACCAACCTCGCCGACGTTTCCATCGGCGACATCGACGCTCCAACGGCAGGCAGCGCCGCTCGCTGCGACCTGCAAGTACAAGCGGTTCTTCGTGGACAAGAACCTGCTGCGCGTTGATAAGAACGGCGCGCTCGTACGCGCCTACCGCCCCAACGAATACGTGAGCTTTGCAGTGTGGAACCATCTGCACGAGTCGTCGGTCAACGTATGGCCCTTCAACGACAAGTCCGCACAAATCACCGTAGCGCCGATGACGCAGACCAAAATCATGAAGCTCGCGTCGCCCGTAAAAGCCTTCGTCGTGCAGAAGGCGACGCGCGGAAAAGACGCCGGCTCCGGCGTTGAGTTGAACGGCACGGTCTGTCCGCAAAGCTAAAAAGAAAACGCAGTGAACCGGCCGCTTCAATTTGTCGCAAGACTTCTTAAAGCCGGTCGGTTACTTCGTCGTTGAGTTTCTTCGGGGCAATCCGGTCGGTGACGTTGCGCCTGAAAAGGTGCCCGGATGAAAGTGTCACGCCAATAGCTCTCGTTTAACGGGCTCAATCGAAGACGTGTTTGAGGAAGGCCTCGTGCCGATACGACGTGCTCTTACCGAAGTGGACGATCGCGACGTCGAGCGACGGCACGAGATAGAGCGCTTGTCCTGCGGAGCCGCTTGCGTAGACGAGGTCCGGCGGCGCGCCGCGCGCGCCGAGCCACCATCCGAGTCCATAATGCGGGTTGACTGCGGAGCCTTGGAAACACGGCACGAGTTCGTCTCGCTGCGACAGAACGAAGCGGCCGTACGCGAGCCACTCGTCGGCATGCATAAATGCCCCGGTCGGTAGCGGATTGGTGCCGTCGCGCAGTGCTCGCCAACTCGCGACGCGCACGTTCGCAACGTCGAGGACTCGCTCGCGCAAGTACTCGTGCGGGGTCAGCCCGAGCGGCTCGAGCTTGCGCGCGAAGACCGCGCCGAAGACCTGGAGCGGGATACCGCCGTATGTAAAGCGTGTCCCGGGTTCATCGCGCAATGCCATTGCAAGGGCTCGATCGTATGTCGGAACGCTGGCGCCGAGGCCGCCGAAACCGAACCCCGCGGTGAGCGAAAGGAGCATCCGTAGCGTGACTCGACGCTTCCACGGATCGTCGCGCCACGCTGCGAACGTCTGGGCGACGGGTTCGTCAAGTTCGAATAGGCGCTCGCGGCAGGCGCGCAGCGCCGCCACGCCCCAGAAACTCTTCGTTCCGCTATAGAGCGGATGCGGGCTCTCGCGATTGTAACCGGAGTCAAACTCTTGCATCACTAGATCGCCGCCGCGCGCGACGAGGAGTGCGTGCAGTGCGTGCCTGCGCGCGTACGCGAGTGCGGCCCCCAGATCACGCGCGAGCTGCATTAGGTTCCCAACTCCTGGAGGAGCGTTGCGCCAAGGCTTGCAAATGCGCCTGCATGCAGGCCCGTCAACTCCGCTCCGGACAGGCTTTCGTTCTTGCAGTTGCGTCGGTCGCGGCGCTAGGCGGATTGCTCTTCGGTTACGACACCGGGGTCATTTCGGGCGCAATCCTCTTTATCACCAAAGATTTCGGGCTAGCGACGCGCTTGCAGGCCTTTACGATTAGCGTCGTTTTGATCGGCTGCATGATCGGCTCGCTGGTCGCCGGCGCTCTCGCCGATCGCATCGGCCGGCGGCAAACGCTGCTCGCCGCCGGGATCATCTTTTTCGTTGGAGCGATCGTCTCCGCGGTCGCCGCGAGCGAGACGGTTCTTCTCGCCGGCCGCTTCATCGTCGGCGTCGGCATTGGATTTAGCTCCGTCGTGGCGCCGCTTTACATCTCGGAAGTTGCGCCGGCGCCGTCGCGCGGCGCGCTCGTCTCGCTTTATCAGTTCGCGATCACTGTAGGCATTTTGGCAGCCTACATTATCGACTACGCCCTCGCCGCTCACGAGCAGTGGCGCTGGATGCTCGGATTGGCGGTCATTCCATCACTCGTGCTGATCGGTGGAATGTTCGTAATGCCGGAGAGTCCGCGCTATCTTTTCAAGATCGGCGTTGCCGATCGCGCGCGCGCCGAGCTGCAGCGAATTTATGCCGGGGATCCCGGCGCGAGCAAGCTCGAGGAAGATTCGATTCTCGAGAGCCTCCGTACAAAAAGCGCCGGGCTCGAAGCATTCGCGCAGCCGGCTTTCCGTCGCGCGCTCTTCATCGGCGTCTCGCTCGCCGTCTTGCAGCAGATCACCGGCATCAACACCGTGATCTATTACGGACCGCAAATATTTCAGATGGCCGGGATCGCGTCTGCTTCGAAATCGATCTTGGCCCAATCGGCGGTCGGGCTCGTCAACTGCCTGATGACGCTCGTCGCGATCTTCTTCGTCGACCGCGTCGGGCGCAAGCCGCTGCTGTATGCCGGCCTGACGGGGATGTTCGTCGCGCTCGCGACGCTGGCGTTCTCGTTCTCGCGCCCGAACCTCTCTGGGTCGCTTCGCGAGATTGCGCTGACGAGCATGATGGTCTACGTCGGCTGCTTCGCGTTTAGTCTCGGGCCGATCGTTTGGCTCTTGATTTCTGAAATCTTTCCCCTGCAAGTGCGCGGTCTCGGCATGTCGATCTCGACGTTTGCCAACTGGGTCGGAAACTTTCTGGTTTCACAGTTCTTTCTTACGATGGTCGAGCGGCTCGGAACGCCCGGAACGTTTTCGATCTACGCGCTGCTCTGCATTGTGACGATACTCTTCGTGCGTTCGATGGTGCCCGAGACGAAGCGAGAGTTGCTGGAACGAATTCGCGTTGCCCGAGCTTAGCATCGTCATTCCCGTTTACGATAACTGGTGGCTAACGGCGCGATGCCTGCGCAAGCTCGACCGTCTGCGCAGCGCATCGGTTTCATTCGAAACGATCGTCGTCGACAACGCTTCGAGCGACGAGACGCCCGAAGCGATTGCCGGCTTCCCCTGGGTGCGCTACCTGCGTCACGATTCGAATCGCAACTTCGCCGGCGCGTGCAACGCCGGCGCGCGTTTGGCCGAAGCCCCGCTCACGTTTTTTCTCAACAACGACGCCTACCCGCTTGGCGACGCTTTGACGCCGCTGGTGCGCGGTTTCGAGCGTTTGGATGTCGCAATTGCCGGCGGAGCGCTCTTTTTCGAAGACGGCGTTACGCAAGCAGCCGGCTTAGTGATGCTCCCTAACGCGCACTGGCATTACTTTTGCCGTAACTTGCCATCGACGCTCGGCGCGGTCGATCGACCGCGAGACGCGCTCGGCGTCTCCGGCGCGGCGATGGCGGTGCGCACCGACTGGTTCATCGAGCAGGGCGGCTTTGACGAATCGTTCGTCAACGGTTTCGAGGACGTCGACCTTTGCATGCGCGCGGGCGAACAAAATCGAGCGATCGCCTACGTACCGCAGTCGCGCTTTGCGCACTACGAAGCGGCCTCCGCCGGTCGATTCGATCGCGAGGCTCAGAACGAGCGGCGCTTTTACGACCGTTGGACCGCGAG
>JAMXLG010000121.1 GCA_024281135.1 Vulcanimicrobiia bacterium
CGCCACGCTCCTAAAATCGACGATGCTGTCATGAAAGGCTGTATGCCGTCGTCGGCACGGCGCCATCGCGCGAAACATTGATTCGCGACGCGCCGTATATCAAGAGCGATGGAGGCGCCGACGAATGTCGTTTGCTATAATCTTGAGCACAGCGATGGTTTGCGCAACGGTTCTGATTGTCGTGGGCGCGTCTTTTATATGGGCGACGACCCAGCAACGACGCCGCATTTGTCCGCACTGCGGCAAGCCGTTCGATTGAAGAAAGGCGAATTCGCATCGCCGGAGCGCACGCTCGTTAGCATCAGCTTGGGCGACTTAGGCAACCGGACCACCTGAGATGGGGGTCATCCTTGTGGCTCTCAACGCACAAGCTGCCGTCGAGTGCGTCAATCGTCGCATGGCATCCGAGCCGTCGTTGAATTCGGTGTGGTTCGCAGATGCGAGACGAAACGCGATCGGCCGAATCGTGGCGACGGCAATTTGTGGTTTACGGAATCGAACGCGAATAAAATCGGACGCTTTAATCCGGCTGGTGCGGGCACGTTCACTGAGTATCCGGTGCCGACGGCACACGCCGGATTGGGACAAATCATCCCGTATTCAACACGACGCTTCTACTTTGCCGAAACACACGCGCTCGGAAAGATCACGTACTAGAGCCGCAACACCATTTCGTCGCCGGCAACGAATCCGAACTGCGCGTACAGCGGACGCCCTTGATCGGAGGCTCGCAATCGAATGATACGGCAGCCACGCGTCCGGCAGAGTTCGATCAACCTTCCAACGACCGCACGCGCCAAGCCTCGGCGGCGGTAGTCGGGGAAGGTATAGACGCCGGCGAGCGTCGCGGTGAGTCCGGTGAGTGCGAGCGACGACCGGCCGCCCCGGAAAAACGCCGCGCCGGTGGCGACGATGCGGCCACCCTCTTCAGCGACGACCCAGACGTGACTTCCGACCGAAATTCCCGTGCGGAAGTCCGCCGTTATATAGGAACGCCAACGCGGGTCCACCTCCGGAGCGAGGAGGCGGTCTTCTTCGAGCATCGCGTACCAGGCGTCCGCCAAGGTTTCGACGTCGTCCGGGGTCGCAAGACGCAGCGCGGGAGCCGTCATCATGGCGGGATGAATGTACGGCGTCACTCGTTGACACCCTGGAGGCCGCCGTGCTATTCTGCGCAAGCCGAAGAAGCGGTGGGAACCCCCAGCGCTCACCGGATGCCCACGGGCGATCCGGTCACTGCATGAGGAGCCGACGGTAGGTTTCGCTTGTGGGGTTGCTTCGGCAACGCCATTTTTTATTTGTGTAGGAGTTCACGCCATAGCTCGACCGCTCAGAGTAAACGAGCAAATCCGCATTCGCACGGTTCGTGTGATTGATGAAAACGGAGCACAGCTCGGAATCATGCCGACCGAGGACGCACTCTCGCGTGCCCGGGGTGCCGGTCTGGATCTCATCGAGATCTCGCCAAACGCCCAGCCGCCGGTTGTTAAAATCGGTGACTACGGCCGGCTCAAGTACGAGCAGTCAAAGAAAGATAAGGACGCCCGCAAGAAGCAGCGCAACTTCGAACTACGCGAAGTAAAGCTGCGACCGAAAATCGAGACGCACGACTATGAGACGAAAGCTCGTATGGCGGAGCGGCTGTTGATGGACGGGAGCAAGATCAAAGTTACGATCATGTTCCGTGGGCGCGAGATCACTTACACATCGTTCGGTAAGCGATTGTTAGATCGCATGGCCGAAGATATGGCGCCGATTGCAACGGTCGAGCGCGAAGCGCGTCTCGAAGGAAAAAATATGTTCATGATCTTGGCGCCGCGCACGACACCGACGGGTCCGCCCAAGTTCTCTTCGCAAAAGGAACACGCGAAGGATCATAAGGACGGCACCCACGCGGAGCACGTCGAGCATTATGAGCATGAAGAAGAGAAAACGAAGGAGCCCACCAGTGCCTAAGATTCGTACCCATCGTGGTACCGCAAAACGTGTCAAAGTGACGGCGACCGGCAAGGTCATGCATCGCCACCAGTTCGACGGTTGCGGCCACATTCTCAGCAAGAAGTCCAAAAAGCGTAAACGCAACTTCCGTAAGGATCAGCCGACGTTCAAGGGCGATTTGAAGCGCTTGGCGCCGACGATTCCGTATTTGGTGTGAGGGAGGGAGCGAACTAAATGGCACGTATTAAGCGCGGCTCTCACGGAATCAAACACCGCCGCAAAGTCATGAAGCTCGTCAAGGGCTTCCGCGCAGCTCGCCGCCGCAATTACCGCGTGGCGAATGAAGCGCTGCTCAAGTCGCTTGCCTATGCGTTCCGCGATCGCCGCGTGCGCAAGCGCGACTTCCGCTCGCTCTGGATCAGCCGCATCAACGCCGCCGTCCGCCGCGAAGGCTTGACGTACTCGGTGTTCATGAGCGGTCTCAAGAAGTCGGGCGTCACGCTCAACCGCAAAGCGCTCAGCGAACTCGCGATCAGCGACGCAACAGCGTTCAACTCGCTCGTCAAAATGGCGAAGGGCGCGGTTGGAAAGTAACCGCGATCAACGCGAATCGATAAAGGCTCAGCAAGACTGCTGAGCCTTTTTTCGTGTGGCTATTGAAGCGTTGCTTTGGCACGTTCGTAGAGATACTCCGCGTTACTCCACACACGCGGGTTTCGGTGTGACTTACGCATGAGCTCGACCACACCGGTCAGAGGCTCCCAACTTTGCAGGATCAGCGCCGCATTGAAATCGAGAAGCGCCTCTCCCAACAGTAATCGGCGGCGGAGATAGATCCCGATCTCCTCGAGTCTCGCTAAGACGATCAGTTCGGGATGACGCCCCGGGTCGACGTCCCATCCGCGCGACGTTTCAAGCTCCGCAGTGTACGCAGGGTCTTTAAGGCGCGACGGCAGCTCATCAATCACAAAAAGGAGAGCCCGATTGAATTCCGGTTCGAGCATCCGGTCGACCATACGTTGCGTTGCGTCGAATTGTGACGCGCGACGGCCTTCACGCAGCTGATATATTGCAACGCCTCCACCTACGACGATAGCCGCAGTTGAAACGACAGTAGCGCTCGCCGAAAGTGCATTCCAATCCACTTGCACCCCTCATTATAACGGGTGACCGGCATGTTGAGCGACCGAATCATCGAAGCAAGAGGCTCGGACATCGTCCGAGCCTCTTCGCTTTTTGGATTTCAAGGGGGCTCATATGAATTGGGAAGCTCTCACCGCGATCGGAAGCGTAGTGTCTGCCGCTGTTATCGCCGCATCGGCGATCCTTGCACTCTATCAGGTCAGGCAGCTTCGGCGTGCCGCTCAGCTGGATGGCACAATGCGCATCTTTGCACAGTTCAGCGATCCGGACTTCGTCGCGGCGCGGAATTTCGTCTTGGGTAACCTTCAGCAGAAACTCGAAGATCCGTCCTTTGTTGAAGAACTGCGCAGTTACAAAAACGTGGATTTTACCAGGCATCCGGAGTACCGCGTCATAATGTTCTTGCAGATCGTCGGCTGTCTGGTTAAAAACCGCCTCGTCGATGGTCCGGGGATCTACGAGTTCGCGCAATACTCGATAGTGAAATCATGGGAGCGGCTCGAGCCCATGGTTAATCTCCAGCGCGAGGCGATGAATAATCCGTTCATGTGGGGCACCGCCGATTATCTTTACGAGAGCACGAAGCGCTGGCTGGC
>JAMXLG010000122.1 GCA_024281135.1 Vulcanimicrobiia bacterium
CGCGCTGTGGCTCACGCTTTTCACCGGATCCCAACCTGTCGCGGTGACCTCTCACAGGTCCGAAGGGAGTGCCGGCCGATAAAATATCGGCATGGAGAAGCACGCACCGTCCGAGCGACGGCCACACCGAATCCTGATCATCGAGGACGATGCGGCGATCAGCCGCGTTCTGCAACTTGAACTAGAGCACGAACGCTACGAGGTCGACGTCGCGCGCGACGGACTCTCCGGTCTGGAGAAAGCCCTCAAAGAACCCGATTTGGTCATATTGGATTTGATGCTGCCCCGTATGGACGGCATCGAGGTCTGCAAGCGTATTCGCGCCAAAAGCCGGGTACCGATTATCATGCTGACCGCGCGAGATCGGGTGCCGGATCGAGTCACAGGCCTCGACGTGGGCGCCGACGATTACGTGACGAAGCCCTTCTCGACGGAAGAGCTGCTCGCCCGGGTGCGGGCACGCCTGCGCGAGCGCACCCCGCAGGGCAACGTGATCGAATACCGCGACGTCGTGATGGATCGCGACCGTCACGAAGTCCATAGAGGCGGAAGATCGATTGCGCTAACGGCCAAGGAGTACGCACTCCTCGAATATCTGCTCCTCCACCGGAATAAGGTCCACACCCGCGACGAGCTATTCAACGGGGTTTGGGGGAGCGACTTTCTCGGCGATTCGAACCTCATCGACGTCTACATCCGCTACCTCCGCGGCAAGATCGACGACGGCTTCGACGACAAACTCATAACAACAGTGCGGGGAGTCGGCTACACCATCAAGGACTGATGAGTCTATCTGCTGAGCGATCGTGAACACCAGACATTTGCAACTCGAAGTCGCTCCTTTCCTTTCACTAAGGTGCCTTGACGGTGTCGCTTAGGTGGAGGCTCGCGATCGCGTATTCGGCGCTGCTGATCGTCGCGATCACGTTGATGAGCGGAATCATCGTTTGGCGCTTAAAACAGATTCTTTACGACCAAGCTGAAACGAGCGTCAACGCGACGATGCGCGCGATCGTGCAGTTCGCACAGGAATCCGCAACGCCGTTCTCCATCGAAGACTCGCCGCTCGGCACGCTGCAGTTCCTCTTCAATCCGAGCAATCTTGCGACGTGGAACTCGGCGAACAGCTACGTGCAGGTCGACACCGGCGAAGGCTACCCGCTTGCGAAGACCGCGAACCTCGGCGCCCTGACCATCCCGTCGAATCCCAAGCTCTCGCCGGTCCATGACGTGGCATTTCGTCAGACCCAGATTGGCGGACGAACCTTTATCGTCGAGGACCGCTACCTGAAAGAGGGTATCAGTTCCGCGATCATCCACGTCGCCGAGCCCCTCGACACGTTACAGCGCACGTTTGTTCGGGCCCAGAATGCGATCATCGTCGTGCTCGGTGCAACGGCACTGGCTGTCGTGATCCTTTCGATCGTCATCGCATCGCAAGCTACCACCCCGATAAACGAGCTCTCGAGCGAGATGCGCGAGATTAGCTCGGACCGCCTCGCGCTTGCGGCCGGGACCTTCGCGGATCGGAGTCGCGGTCTCGAATTGAGCCGGCGCCACGACGAAATCGGCCGCCTCGCCAGGAGTTTCAGAGACCTCCTCGCCCGACTCGCGGAAGCTTTCGCTCGCGAACGGCAGTTTATCTCCGACGCTTCGCACGAGCTCAAGACACCGTTAACGTCGATAAACGCAAACGCCCAAATGTTACTGCGGTGGGGCGATCAAGATCAAGCGATTCGTCGAGAAAGCTTAGAGACGATCGCGAACGAGAGCGCCGATCTGGCGGGCATGGTTAACGGAATGCTCACCCTCGCGAAGGCCGATCGCGGCGACGAGATTCCCAAGGAGCCGCTTTCGCTCGCACAGATTGCCAGCGAGGTCACGCAGAACGCCGCACCACGCGCGGCCGAAAAGCAGATCGCGCTGACGTTCGAGCATGACGACACGCCGATCGTTTACGGTGACTCGCATCTGCTCCGTCAACTCGTTGGAAATCTCGTCGACAACGCAATCAAGTTCACCGATCGCGGAAGTGTCGACGTCAAAGTCGGACAGAACGGGGAAATGGCTTGGATCGAAGTAGCCGACAGCGGGCCGGGTATTGCGCCGGAAGAGCTTTCGCATATTTTCGAGCGCTTCTATCGCGCCGACAAGGCACGTTCGCGGATCGTTCCGGGAACCGGACTTGGCTTAGCGATCGTACGCTCGATTGCTCGCGTTCATGGCGGCGAAGCGACCGCGGCGAAAGCCCCGAGTGGCGGAGCGCTTATGCGGGTTGCCTTACCGCGCGTCAAGCTTCCGTTCACCGACCTTTCATGATGGCGCGCAGGCCTGCCGGTACAATAGCTTCGTGCGCGTAGGATGGAGGTGGGGAGCGCTCGTGACGCTCGTCGCCTCGCTTTATTGGCTCGGTTTTGCGGCGCCGGTGCGTGCCGACGAGCAGTTCGACGTCGGACCGTCGCCCGTGCTCAACCTCCACGTCAGCCGTGGGCAGGTGACGATTCAAACCTGGGATCGCCCGCAAGTGCTTATCTCGTCGAGCCAACCCGCCGAAGCCTACCATCTCTACTCCCCCGAGGTCGAACCGGGTATCCCCAAACAGATTCAGATCGCCTCTGACCAGATCAAGACCGCCGCCGGCGACACCGTGACGCTCCCGGCAGAATCCTTCGTCGTCCCCGACCTGCCGGGTAACGACCACGACGCCGTCGTGGCTCGGGGGAGCGGCAAGATGACGATCACGATTCCGCGCGGTACGGCAATGGTGATAGCGCAGCAGCGCGCCGGGCACCTAACCATCAATAACTATCACGGAGTTTTCGTCGCCCACGCGCGTGGCGCCGGAGTCTCGCTCAATGGCGTAAGCGGCACGGGATTCGTTGAATCGCTCCGCGGGCGCGTCGTCGCGACCAACTCGACCTTCGATCGGCTGCGCGTGCGCACGGCGACCGGTGACATGCTCTTCCAGGGCTGCACCTCGCAGCAGATTCAAGCGACGAGCGCGTACGGATCGATCGTTTACGACAATGGCGATTTTCAGCCCGGGCTCGCACGCTTTGAGTCGGAGCACGGAAACGTTGCACTCGGCGTTCGCGGAAACGCGCAAATCGGCGCGCACAGCGGCGCCGGACACGTCGTTTCGAGCTTCGAGGACGACGCTCAAGTGCGTGGCGATCCGACGACAAAGCAGGCGACGGTCGGCGGCGGCG
>JAMXLG010000123.1 GCA_024281135.1 Vulcanimicrobiia bacterium
TCAACGCCCGTTGCGGCCGGACGATACGACGCATCGATGCGGATGCCGGGAACCTCGGGAAGTTGTTGCGGCAAGAGCGCGCGCTGCAACTGTGACGAGATGGCCTCTTCGCGACGCATTCGAAGCGTCATTTCGCGATACTGCGCGTCGAGATCGGCAATCTCGTCGTGACCCTTGAGCGGCACGGGATCCTCGCCTGCGGCAAGGCGAGTGACGTTTTCAGAGAAGCGTCGAAGACGAGAGACGATTCGGCCGCCGAAAATAAACAGCACAAACGCGGTTACGACGATGCCGATAACAAGCGCCGCGATGAGCATCTGGACGAAGGCGGCGCCCTGTGCGGTCAGCGTTTTGAACCGGCGTACCGCGAGTTCGCGTTCGGTGCGATCCAGTGCCGCTTGCGTGCGGTTGAAATCTGCGCCGCCTTCCTGAACGGCTTTGGATTGCTCGATCAAGCGTTGCTTGTTTGGATTGCCGGCAGCGTTCGCGACGTTTTGAAAGATAGGACCGAATTCGTCGATCAAGCGCGCAAGGTGCTGCGCACGCGCTGCTTGCGGCGGATTGTCTGAGACGAGCTTTTCGAGTTGCTGCGTCTTCGTGCTGACGTCCGCTAGCGAAGTCTTCATATGGTTGAGTGCAGCGGTGCTCGGCTGGTCGGTGTACGTAAGCAGCGCCGCGTTAGCGTCTGTGACGCTCGCGGTCAGCGCTTGACTCGCGCCGAGGACGTCTTGCGAATGTTGACCCCAGTACGCCGTCATCTCGACGTTGCGAACGCTGAGTACGGCCAAAACGAGGACGGCCAGCAGTACCGTAAGCGGCACCGCGGTAAGAAGAACGGCCTGAGTTCTGATGCTAAGGCGCATTGGTCGCTAGGACTATTTTTCGGCACTCTTGCCGCCATATCCACAGCCGATGCACAACTATCCTCAAGGAGAGCCGCCCGACGTCGCCAACCCCTCACGATCCCTTGTGTGCGCGCCCTGTATGTAGTAGGGTTTCCTTAGCGTAGCCCCAATATATAGCGGTTAATTCCAAGGGGACTACAAGGTAGGTGACCATCGCATGAAGCACGAGACCGTTTGCGGGCTCGATATAGGCACGACCAAGACCTGTGCGGTCGTTGCCGTCGAAGGCCCGAACGGCCTCGAGATCGTCGGCGTGGGTGAGGCCCCTTCGCTCGGGATGCGTAAGGGGGTCGTGGTCGACCTCGAGGAGACCATAAAGTCGATCGAAGCCGCGACGGAAAAGGCCGAACGCATGGCGGGCCTTCACGTCGGCGACGTTTATGTCGGCATCACCGGGGACCATATCCGCAGCACGAACAACCGCGCCGTCGTCGCGACTTCGAGTGAAGACCGTGAGGTTTCGCATGTCGACGTTCGCCGCGTGATCGACGCGAGCAAGATCATCAATCTCCCGGCAGACCGCCAAATCATCCACGCACTGCCGCGCTACTTCACCGTGGACGGCCAAGAGGGCGTCGACGATCCCGTCGGCATGGCCGGTGGCCGTCTCGAAGTCGACACGCATATCATCACCGGCGGCACCACGTTCATCACAAACGTGCTCAAGTGCGTGCATCGCGCCGGATTGGAAGCCTCCGGCCTCGTGTTCGAGCCGCTCGCGAGTTCCGCCGCGACGCTCATGTCGGAAGAAAAACAAGTCGGGGTGGTACTGCTCGATATCGGCGGCGGAACGACCGACATCGCCGTCTATTCACTCGGCAGCGCGATCTTCACGGCGACGATTCCGATCGGCGGCAATATCCTCACGAACGATATTTCGCTCGGGCTGAAAACCTCGCTCGCGGAAGCGGAAGACGTCAAGAAGCAGTACGGCGCCGGCATCGCGGAAGACGGCGAGCAGACCTTCGCGGTTCGCGGCCTGGACGGCCGCACCACGAAGGAAGTAACGACGCAGCAGCTGCGAGCGATCGTCGTGCCGCGCGTGCTTGAGACACTGCGCATGTCCAGGCAAAAGATTGTCGAAAATGTACCGCGAGATTTGGTGCTCGGGGAAGTCGTCATCACTGGCGGCGGGTCGCTTTTGCCAGGACTCAACCCGATCGCAGAAGACGTCTTCGGATTGCCGACGCGCATCGGCGTTCCGTCGACAATCAGTGGACTTACCGACGCAATCAGCCAGCCGCAATACGCAACCGCGATTGGGCTCGTGCTCTTCGGCGCCAACGGTGAGACGGCACCAACCAATGGGCACCGTCGGGGCGGCGGCCCGATCCTAACCAAGATCCGTAACTGGTTCGCGGATCTTTGGAATTGAAGTGGAACCCGCACAACTCGCATTGTTTGAGGAGCAAATAACGCAGATGGCAGACGCACGACGTTTTCAACCGGAACATTCCGCAGCGATCAAAGTGATCGGCGTCGGCGGCGGCGGCTGCAATGCCGTCAATCGCATGATCGAAGCGGGCCTCAACGGCGTCGATTTCTTCGCCGTGAACAGCGACGTACAGGCGCTACGGAATTCGCTCACCGAGAACACGGTGCACATCGGCAACGGCATGACGCGCGGACTCGGAGCGGGTGCGAATCCGACGCTCGGCCGTGAAGCAGCAGAAGAATCGCGTGAAGATCTCGCGATGGTGCTCGACGGCGCAGACCTCGTCTTCATCACCGCCGGCATGGGCGGGGGCACCGGCAGCGGCGCAGCTCCGGTGATTGCAGAAGTCGCGCGCGAATCGGGCGCACTGACGATTGCGGTCGTGACGAAGCCGTTCGCGTTCGAAGGCCGCAAGCGCATGCAAACGGCCGAACACGCGATTGCAGAGCTCGAGGCGAAGGTCGATACGCTGATCACGATTCCGAACGAGCGCATTCTGCAAGTCATCGAAAAGCGCACGCCGCTCAATGAAGCGTTCTCATACGCTGACGACGTGTTGCGCCAAGGCATCCAAGGCATCAGCGACCTGATCACGCAACCGGGTTTGATCAATCTCGACTTCGCCGACGTGAAGACGATCATGACGGACGCAGGTTCGGCAATGATGGGCATCGGCGAAGGCACAGGCGAACATCGCGCTGCCGACGCCGCGCAAAAGGCAATTGCATCGCCGCTGCTCGAGACGACCATCGAAGGCGCGCGCGGTGTGATCTTCAACATCACCGGCGGTCCGGACATGGCGATGTACGAGGTCAACG
>JAMXLG010000124.1 GCA_024281135.1 Vulcanimicrobiia bacterium
GATCGCATGCCGTTCAAGTGCGCAACGACGGTGTCGAGGTACGGAATGCCCTCCGTGAATGCAGCAATGGTTGCGTGAACACCGAGGTGCCCGCTGCGTTCTGCCATTACTTTCGGCAGCCGCCGCAGAATTCGCCGCGCCTCATCGCCGAATGCTACAGCGAGCGCGCATTTGAGTCCCGCGATGTTCCATCCTTTGGATGCGGACGTGAGCGTAATCACGCTGATGTCGTATTCCGCGGCGATTGCAGCAAACGGTGTGAACTCGACACCCGGCATGGTCAGCGGTGCGTGGATTTCGTCACACAACACAACGGTACCGTAGCGCTTCGCGAGCGCACCAACCGCGCGCAACTCATGCTTCGTATAGACACGTCCTACGGGATTGTGGGGATTACACAAGAGCATCACGCGTGCGCCCTCGCGCATCCGCCGTTCGATGGCATCGAGGTCGAACGTAAAGCGTTCGCCATCGCGCTGCAACGGTGCGTCGGCGATTGGCCAACGGACTTCTTCGATCGTCGAAAAGAAGGGCGGATAGACCGGGCTGTTAATGATGACGGCGCTCGCGCCGATGACGCGAAGAATTTCAGCGACTCCGACCATAACCTCGGGAACTGCATAGACATCACTGGGGTCGACGTCGATCCCGTAGCGCACTCGCGCGAAAGCGGCATACGCTTCACCGAGGCCGTCCCCCACCGCGTACCCGAGGTCGCCATTATCGATTGCGGCCCGCAAGCGCTCTGCAATAGGTTCGGCAAGCGGAAAATCAGTCTCGGCGACAAAGACCGGCAGCACGTCATCCGGATAGTGCCGCCACTTCTCGCTCGTTCGCTTCTTCAGCCGGCCGAGATCGATGGCCGCATCGAATGGGAGTTCAATCGTCATGTGCCGCAACATTCGAACGCTGTATAACTTCGAGCCTCCCGCAACTGAGGACGAAATCCGCGCGGCGTCCATTCAATTCGTCCGCAAGCTCTCCGGATTCACGCGTCCTTCGCAAGCGAACGAGGCAGCATTTAACCGTGCCGTTGAAGAGGTCGCCGAGGCGGCATCGCGGCTCATGAATTCGCTCGTAACTACGGCCCCGCGGCGCGACCGGGAGGAATGGGCAGCGCGAGCAAAAGCCCGGTCGGAAAAACGCTTCGGGACCTAAGTGCCTTTCTCGGCGCCGAAGTAGTGGATCCACTTGAGGATCCATTGCGGTACGGTTGCGAGTTGACTTGCGTCGCCGTAGGCGAAGTACCACTCGTCGTGCGGCGAACGTTTGTGATACGCGAATGAAAGATTCCAGGCGCCGGTGCACGGAACCGGCGTTGTATTCGGTTCGACGGTGACGCAGGTCGCGGGCTCGTTTGTCACGAGCTCCGGCGCGAGTCCTAGTTGACGGCGAACGCCGAATGACACCGATTCATCGGCATTCAGCGTCAACGTATAGACGAACCGTTCCAGCCACTGCACATTCGTTTGATTGCTCAGCAGATACTGGCGTGTATCATCGGCTTCCAGTGTGAGGATGCCGCGCATACCAACCCTCAGGTTCGTTAAACGCGTCCAGGCATCGACTCTTCCCGGACCAAACGCACCGGTGTTATACGATAGCGTCGTCGGCGTTGACGATGAACCATGGTTCGGGAAGTTGCCGGGGTTGTTAACTGTTCCAGCGTGGTAAGTAACAGAAACACCGTTTTGAGAGTCAGGCGTAAACACTTGGCATCCGACGAAGAAATGGTAATTTACGGGCGTGACATCGATCAAATTCCCGGGCGACGTTGCGCAGTTGTTTTCCAGCACATATCCCGAACCAGTCGTGATTTGGACGTCCCAGCGGCTCTTCGTCAGTATGTCGAGTAGGATCTGGTTGTCCGTTTGATCGAGCGCACCCGTGAAGTTGTGGTAGCGGTCGAGAAAGCCGCTGATGCCGATACTATTCAAAGCCGAAGGTCCGCTGAACAGCCAGATTTTTGCAAGATACGCGGAGTAACCCGCAATGTCCGGATGCTGAACGTAGCCGTCGACAGGATTGTAGTAAAATCCGAGCTTCCGTTCGGAGAATGCGGCACCGAATGTGTTCGTGTATTCGTAGGTGCCGAAATCGTAGCGCTGCGCTTGATTTCCGAGGGCGACGTTGCTTCCGCTATCGCTTCCGTAGTTGAAGTATGCCGAGTAATGCTTGTTATCGCTCCAGTGAAGGCCGGTCGTTACAACATCGTCGTGGTACGTATCGGAGTTTGCGGCGACGCGCTGCGCGGTGAATAACCACGTATTCTGGGGACTCGTCCAATGAAGCGCCTGCGCGGCATCGTTGCGCGAATATCCCGCGCCGATGGCATCGAATGCCGCAAAACTAATAGGACCTTGCCGGCCTTCCACAGCGTACCCGGAGCGTGGCGTTGGAATCGACGGCGTGTACAGTTGCTGGATGCCCGGACAAGCGTCGCAATCAAAGTTGTCGTAATAACTTGCGCCTTGCGTGAAGAACGGGCGCGTCTCCGTATAAACCCTCTGGAACGCCGTCGGCGAAATCGTTTGCTGATCCACTTCGACGTTCGAAAAATCGGGATGCATGGTTCCGTAGAACGATGACGTCGGCGTGATGGGAATCGAGAAATCCGCGCCGACGCGCGAGGTGCTAAGTCCCGTACCTGGCGATCCGGCGGCTGCGAGCCCGTACACACCCAGTCGTGGTAGCGGCTTCAAACGTCCGCTCGTATGCAAACCTTGCGCCGTGCCCGCGTACGTAACATCGTCTGCGTTCGTTTGCACCGGTTGATAGGACCACACTTGATGCTCGCCGGTCGAGCGCACGACGCGCACGAACTGCACGCGCCATAGACCATTGGGGTTGGCGCCGCGAATTACGCGCATCGGAACCTTCATGGTTACGGTAAAGCCGCCATCGTAGGCCTCGCCCGCGCTCTGCCACGTCGGCGCATAGCCGGTGTTTTCCGTTGAATACTGATAGTGCGTCCCGTTTGACGTCGCGGCAAATTGATAGAAGAATCCACTGGCACCGTCCGGCCAAAGGTCTATCCAGACTTCGTCGTCGGTTCCGTCGCCGACATTGTTTGCATGCTGCACCGCGAGCAGCGATTCACGCTGCTTGACATCGAACCGTACAAAGAGATCGTTGCCTGACGTCGCGATGAAAGCGGACGACGGTTCGGTTCCTGGTTGCTGACGCGCAACATCCCACGTCAGGTTCACACGCGTAGCGCCCTTCCATGTATCGGGTGACGCTTTCGGATCGAGCGGCGGCGGTGGGCTAACGGACGGAACCGCGAGAGTTTTGGTCGTTGATTGTTCCGCAGCTGAAGCCACGAATGGGATCGCCAGGATGAGCGCTGCAAGCGCGACGGCAAGACGAACCATGCGCTGATTGTCAACTAGTTCTTTAGTTAAAGCTACCAAAGAAGTTTCAAAAAGGAATCAGACGATGGGTTTGTCTTCGCAATCGGCTTCTATGCGGATAGCAGCACTTCGAAAATCTTTTTCTGAACCTGCTGCGCGTTGTCCATCTGTCCATAGCCGTCGCAATGGCAACTACGTAGAGTTGTAAGTCGATGAGTATTATTCGCGCGGTTAGGATCGACGATGCGCAGAGTATCGCCGAGATTTACGGTCCGGTGGTGGAGCACACAACGATTTCGTTTGAAGACGTTCCCCCGGAAGCAACGGAAATGGCAGCGCGCATCGCGTCGACGATCCCAGACTATCCATGGCTGGTCGCCAGCAACGGCAATCGCGTCCTTGGCTATGCGTACGCCAGTCGTCATCGCGAGCGAGAAGGATATCGCTACTCCGTAGATGTGAGCGTCTACGTTGCTGATGACGCGCGCGGACGCGGCATCGGTACGATGCTCTACTCGCGCTTGTTCGACGATCTTCGTGACGGTGGCTTCCATCGTGCGTTTGCGGGTATCGCGCTACCGAATGACGCCAGCGTTACGCTGCATCGCCGTCTCGGGTTCAGCGACGTGGGCATTTACCATGAGGTTGGGTGGAAGTTCGGGCGGTGGCTGGACGTTTTATGGTTGGAGAAGACTATCGCATGAACGTCCGCATCCCGTGTGTTAGCGAGCGGGCGCTCTGCTCTCGCGTTTGTCCGTCAATGTGCCGGGTAGCATCTCGATGTCCATCTTCTGGAGGCTTTTCGTCATGAACGAGAGTGGCAATCGCAGCAGCGAGCGCGGCAGTATAGAGCCGCGCAAAATGGGCATGCTCGGACTCGGAAACCTTTTCGATTTCGATCCGTTTCGCGCGCTCTTTCCCAGCAACTGGACTCAGGCGCTCGGGATGAACGTGACGCGTCGAGAGAACGGATACGAGATCGAGATGCCGGTCCCCGGTTTCCGACCCGAAGACCTCGCTGTGAGGCATCAGGACGGCGTGATCACTGTGAGCGGCCGCAACGATCGGCGCACGTTCACTCGATCGCTCGCGGTTCCGGACGGCATTGATGAAGAAAACATTCAAGCGACGGTCGAGCACGGGATGCTTGTGTTGACATTGCGCGAGACGCCTCAAAAACAGGCTCGGCAAATTCCGGTCACCGCATCGCAAACCACGACTGGAACAGTCGGAACGCAAAGCGCCACGAACGTAACGAGTGGAGCCGGGGGCTCCAGCGGTCCGTGACGAGCTTTACAGCGATTCGCGGATCGCCGCGATCGTGTCACTGATGTCGTCTTCGGTGTGGGCCACCGAGACGAACATCACTTCGTTCTGCGACGGCGGCAGGAGAATTCCGCGTTCGAGCATCGCTTCATAATACGCGCCGTACTTCGCTTTATCGGCGGCGAGTGCGTCGTCGTAGTTTCGATTGGGCGGCCCCGGCCGGAACTTGAAGTCGACGATCGACTCGCTTTGCACGACCGTGTAATTCAACCCGCGTTCATGGAAAATCGCGCGGATGCCATCGGCAAGGCGCCGCGCAAGCGCGTTTATCTGGTCGTAGTACTCCGGGTGTTCTTCGAGCAGATCGATCACACGATGCGCCATTGCGACGCAGAACGGATTGCCGCCGTGCGTTCCGCCGGTAAACGTCTGCCCCGTGGGCGCGAGCACACGCATGATGTCCTCGCGACCACCGAATGCGGCGATCGGGGCGCCGCCGCCCATGATTTTTCCGATTGTCGTCATGTCGGGTGTAATCCCCACACGGTCTTGTGCACCGCATAGGCCGAAACGCAGCCACGTAATGACTTCGTCGAAAATCAAAAGCGCGCCATAGCGCTCCGTGCGTTCGCGCAACCCTTCGAGAAAACCGGGAACAGGCGTCACGTACCCCATGTTGCCGACGATCGGTTCGACGATGATCGCTGCGAGGTCATCCTTGCGTCCCTCGAGCAACGCGTCAACACTTTCGAGATCGTTGTAACGCGCGACGATGACATCGCGCATGATCCCCTCGGGAATTCCGCTCTTGCTCGCATCCGAGGTGTGCGCTGACGCACCGGCGTTGAGTAACGCTAGATCGGTATGGCCATGATAGTTGCCCGCGAACTTGAGAACAACGCTGCGCCGCGTATAAGCACGCGCGACGCGAATTGCACTCATGACTGCTTCGGTTCCCGTTGAAACAAAACGCATGCGTTCCATCGAGGGAAGATAGGAACGAACGCGCTCCGCGAGGCGGATTTCTTCCGGATGCGTAGTGCCCCAGACGAAACCACAGCGCGCGATGTCGTCAAGACCGGTGACGAGTGCAGGATGCGTGTGGCCGAAGAGCAGCGGTCCGTACGCCATGATGTAATCGATGTAGCGGCGACCGTCCTCATCGAAGGCATACGCGCCGTCCGCGCGCGTCTGCACGAACATCGGTGCGTTTACGCCCCAGCCGCTGCGTACGGGAGAATCGCATCCTCCCGCAAGCACGGCTTGAGCGCGTTCGATCGTCGTCTGGGTGTTCATCACCCGGATGCTTCGACGCCTATGCGGGCACCCCGTTTGGATACAGGTTGTGAAAGACTTCCTCGGCGAGTTCGGGATTCGTCGCAAATGCGACGTTTAGCTGATTCCACGATGTAATCGTGTTCACGGCGACCGTGAGGAGGACGAGTTCGCGCTCGCTAAAGAGCGTGCGTGCACGTTTGAACAAGTCTTCTTCAGGATGCGCTCGTGAGATTGTAACGAGAGCCTCAGTCCATTCGAGCGCCATGCGTTCGCGCTCCGTGTACCACGGGGTTTCACGCCACGCATCCAGACCGGTGATGCGCTCGACGGGTTCGCCGAGTGCGAGAGCTTCTTTTGTATGTAATGCAAGACAGAAGGCGCATCCGTTGATTTGCGATGCGCGAATCTGCGTGAGAACCAGCAGCTTTGCCCCGACGCCCGAGTCGGCAAGAGCTCTTCCTGCTTCGAAAAGCGAACGAATGGCCTTCGGTGCTGCCGATTGATAATCAAGACGTCGATTCATGTTTTACTCCTTTCGCCCGGGACGGGAAAGGGGCAAGAAACGTGACGTCGTGACACTATACAAGCTCAGGATGACACTATTACGAGTGCCGACATTTTTTCCGTGAATTCACCATCGCTGAATTCGTTTCTAAGCGCTTCGATCGTTAGGTTTCGCACTTCGGCAGCGCGAGCAGCGCCCAGCTGCTCGAAATCGGCGCCGAGCGGGCTACCGTGAAGTAGTGAGTCGAGTGCTTCCGTAACTGATCGCGACGTTGTAGTTCTATCAACGACGTCAATCGTGATGTCGTTGAAACCGGCAGCTTGAACGTCGGACAGAATACGGTCCTGTTGAGAATACGCGTGCGGAACGCGCTCGAGAAAACACGCTTCGCCCGTTTGTTGCTTGAAAGTGCGGCACACGATATCGTCCAACGGATTGTGCGCTAAGTCGTTCCACACGCTGAAGATGAAAGCTCCGTTACCGCGCAGGACTCGCCGCGCTTCGCGAAACGCTCCCACTTTATCGGAGAAGAACATCACACCGAATTGCGCGACGACGAGATCGAATGCAGCGCCGTCAAACGGCAACGATCCCGCATCGGCTTGCTGAAACTGCACGTTCGGAGACGTAATAACTTTCGCTGCCATATCGATCATCGATTGATT
>JAMXLG010000125.1 GCA_024281135.1 Vulcanimicrobiia bacterium
GGAACTGCGAAATACCATGCCTCGGATGCGTTAGCCGCGGTGCGTATGGGCTACGATCGCGACGAGAACGACGAGTTCGTCGTGCCCGCGATTGTCGGCGAAGCACGGCCGGTAAAAGACGGCGACGCGTGCATCTTCTTCATCTTCCGCCCCGATCGCGCGCGTCAACTGACGCTTGCGTTTAACGACGACCCATCGGTGCCGTTCGAGAAAGTCGCGTATAAGAACTTGATCTTCGCGACGATGACGAAGTACGACGAAACCTATTCCAACCCGGTGCTTTTTGGACCACGTCCGCAATTCGACACATTCGGTGAGGTCATCTCACGCGCGGGGCTTACGCAGCTGCGCCTCGCGGAAACTGAAAAATACGCGCACGTCACGTACTTCTTCAACGGCGGCCGCGAGGATGTTTTCGAAGGCGAAGACCGTAAGTTGATCCCTTCGGATCGCAGCGTTCCGACCTACGATCTGGCGCCCGCCATGCGCGCGAACGAAATTACCGAGTTTGCTGTGAACGACGTCGCAAGCGGGGCGCACGACGTCATCATCATGAATTACGCAAATGCGGATATGGTGGGACACACCGGCATGTGGCAGCCGACCATCGAAAGCGTTGAAATCCTGGATGCGTGCTTGCAGCGCCTCGCCGACGCTGTGCTGCGCGCGGGCGGTCTGCTGGCAATCACCGCAGACCACGGCAACGCCGAAGAAAAACTAGACAAAGAAGGCAATCCGCTCACCGCACACACGACCAATCCCGTGCCTTTCATTCTCGTGAGCAATGACGTGCACGGAACACTTGCTCCTGGCGGCAAACTCGGCGACGTGGCGCCTACGCTGCTCTCGATCATGGGACTACCGGTGCCCGACGCAATGACCGGTACCAATTTGTTCACACCGGAAACGGTGGCTTCACGCACGTGAACGACCGGCGCGCTCCAAACGACAAGCTGCTCGCGCACGATGCATCGCGCATTGAGGAAGCGGCCGGCGGACCCGTCGACGTCGCAATCATTCTAGGTAGCGGCTTGTCTTCGGCGCTGCGCGATCGATTCACGCACACCGCGATTCCGTATGATACGCTGCTCGGCATCCCGGTCGCGGCATTGCGCGGTCATGCGAGTGAAGTGCTCGTTGGGACGTGGCAAGGGAAGCGTATCGTTGCCTTCGCGGGACGCGTGCATCTATATCAAGGATTCTCACCAACGCAGGTTACGGTGAACGTGCGCCTCGCGGCCCAAGCCGGCGCGAAGCTCGCGATCCTCACGAATGCGGCCGGAGGCGTCAGTTCGCTGGTCACGACCGGCGATTTGATGCTCATTTCCGATCACATTAATCTCACGGGCCGTAATCCGCTCACCGGCTGGCCACATGAGAACCCGTTTCTTGACATGAGCGACGCGTATTCGGAACGATTGCGCGCGATCGCGAAAAGCATCGCAAGACCGGAAGCGCGGTTGCACGAAGGCGTCTACGCCGGCGTGCAAGGACCTAGCTACGAGACGCCCGCGGAGGTCGAATATCTCCGCCGGATAGGCGCAGACGCTGTCGGCATGTCGACAGTACTCGAAACGATCTTCGCGCGCTTCCTCGGCATGGGCGTGCTCGGGATCAGCCTGATTACGAACGCCGCATCCGCAAAAGACACCAGCCACAGCAACGTCACCGCAATCGGCCAGGAGCGCAGCGGCGCCCTCGCAGACCTAATCGGCGATTTCCTGACGAAGCTCTAGCCCCCGTGTCAGGATGACACGGAGGCTAGATCCACCAGTTGCCTAGCCACATGCGGGCCATGCGTTGGTCGCTGGTGATGGTCATTCCGCTTAGGATTGGATAGAAGTATACGAACGTCAGCGCGACGATGGCGAGATAGCCGGCAACGACGGTGATGGCGGCGCTTCGGCGGGAGTCTTTCCAGCGATTCCAGATCCACATCACCGCAATTGCATTGCAAATTGCAATGAGCGGGATGTCCACATAGAAATGATAGATCCACGCGAGTCGCGGCGACTTCGCCCAGGGGAGCCATTGCAGCAGATACGCGAGCACGACCAAGCCGTAGCCGCGATTACGCTCGCGCCATGCAAGATAGGCGGCGAGCGGGACGCCGATGAGTCCGGGCCATAACAAGAGCGGGTTCGGGAGCGAATAAATCATCGCGGCCATCGGAGCACCGTTACGGCTCGTGTAGTTTGCATAATAAAGCACGGGCCGTAGATCGAGCGGCCACATCCACCACTTCGATGCGTACGGATGCGTTGCGACGAGATGCGCGTGGTACATATACGCTCCGACTTGCATGTCGATCACGTTCGTCAACGTGTATGGGCGCGGCAGCGACGTCGGCAAGTCGCGCAGTCCAATGAAGTGCGGAATGTACGCAAGCGCGTAGACGATTGCGATTGCCGCAATCGATACGGTCACAACCGTATCGACTGGAAACGGCGACGGACGATGTTTCATCCATGCGCGCACGGTCGCGTACGCGATCACGACCGATGCAACGCCGTACGCCATCACGCCGTACCATTTGCTAGCGACGAGCAATGCGCCGGCAAACGCAAAGAAAAGCATCCATCCCATTCCCGCCGGCCGACCCCAAAACAACCGGTGCGCGCCGTAGAGACCAGCGGCGATTGCTACGGTTACCACGATCTGCGCATAGAACGCCTCGTGCGCGAAGCGAATCGAAACGAAGACATATGCGACGACAATCGTGGCGAGCGCTACGGCGGCGTTCAAGAGTGTCTGCCGTACCGTCGCGATTCGTTCGGGCGCCTTCACGACCGCATCCCAATAGCGGATAAATCCGTAAAGGGTCGCGAGCGAGAAACAGACGACGTAGGTTTCCGGCGTGGCGATGCGCGACTGCACGAAGTGCATGCCGTCGAACGCAAAGAGCACTGCGGCGTACGTAGCAAACATCGTCGAGCGTAGCACGCGCAGCGCGAGCACGAACGTGAGCACCACGGCGATTGCACCGGCTACTACGCCGAGAAATCGCCATCCCCATGACGTATCGCCGGCGGGAAGGCCGCCGAAGAGCATCACCGAGAGCGTGATCAAAAGTTTGGTTAGCGGCGGATGCGTGCTCTCGTAAATGTAGCGGCGTTGGAGATACTCTTCAGCCGCGCGCGCGAAGTAGACCTCATCGAAGATCTTTTCGGGCGGAAACCAGTAGTTGATGAAGAGCAGAATAAAAGAGCCGACGCCGAGAGCCGTTGCTATAGCGGCGTCGCGAGACCGAACGAGAAGCGCCATTACGGGTGCTATTCGCTTTGGCCAACCAAGCACATGTCCCAAAAATCATAAGTGCTAATGGCACCTAGGAATATCTTCAGAAAGTGTTAAGCTTCCGCTACTACCCAGTCTGTGGAGGACAGCGCTTGAAAATTTCGGTTCGCCTTTTACCGGCCGCCGTTGCGGCTGCGCTTCTCGCCGCGTGTAGCGGCGGCAATGGAACATCGTCTCTTCCGCAATCATCCGTGGTGCCGCAAAGCGGCCCGATACAACAACCCCCCGCGGCGCGTACCAGCGCCTTCAGCGTCGTCGAGAACGGCGTCGCGATCGGCGGGACGCATATCATGGCGTCAAAGGAAAACGGTGGTCTTATTGCTCTCGCCCGGCTCAAAGCTGCCGGCGCGAGCAACCTGATCTATGGCGGCGGCCCCGTCCAGCGCAACGCCAAGGTCTATTTGGTTTTCTGGAAGTTCGGCAGTAACGACCCCTACGGCGAGCAAAGCCGTATTACGAGCTTCGTTCAAGGGCTCAACGCCAGCCAATGGACGAGCAGCATGACGCAGTATTACGACACGACCGGTAACATTGCAAACGACGCTGCCTACGGCGGTTCGTGGAACGACAACACTGACAGCATTCCGACGAAGCCCGGCCAAAGTGCAGTCGCCTCGGAAGCTGCCCGCGCCGCGGCGCACTTCGGTGATTACTCGGTGAACGCAATGTACTTCGTTGCGCTCGAGAAGGGACACGATCCGTCGGGCTTCCGGACGTCGTGGTGCGCGTTCCATAGCGCGACGAGCGCGAGCGGCCACACTATCGCCTACACCGACTTCCCGTATCAAAGCGACGCAGGTGCGAGCTGCGGTGAGGATTCGGTTAACGGTGGTACCGCCGGAATTCTCGACGGCGTGACGATCGTCGGCGGTCACGAAATCGCCGAGGGTATCACCGACCCGCAACCTTCTAGCGGCTGGGTCGACGCGAGCGGCAGCGAGATCGGCGACAAGTGCGCGTGGACGAACCTGCAGAACACGTCGTTCTCGACGGGCTCCTTCCCGACGCAACCACTGTGGAGCAACTCCGCCGGCGGCT
>JAMXLG010000126.1 GCA_024281135.1 Vulcanimicrobiia bacterium
CGCGCCGGCATATCCCACGAACGGATACGACCCACGCCGCGCGATCATCCAAGGCTACGATCGTACGCGCCATTATTCTCCGCTACCGGCGGCGCGCAAACCTCAATCGCAGAACGAGACTGAAACCACTGCCGGAACCGTCTTCGCCGCCGCCGTGAACGATGAACGAAGCTGGTCCGAGACCGCCGAATTCGTGCGCCGGTATCTTCAGGCGTTCGATGCAGGCTCCGATGTAACGTTGATGATTGCGACGAGCGGCGAGCCGGGTGCGGAGTTGATAGGGCGGCGCGTAATGCGGCTCCTGGAGAAGCTGCGCATTCCCGAGGAGCGCTGTGCTGATGTCGCGATCAGCGACGAGGACGATCTCGCGGCGTGGCGCGCAAATATCGCGACATCGCACACGATCGACGCATTAGATATTGACGATCGCAGTCCGAGCGCGCTGCGCCGTTTGGTGGAGGTTGCTCGCGCGTGAGGCTACACGAACACATCCCATTACTCTGGCCGAGGTATGACGACGCCTTCGTTGAGCGGTTGCTTCGCGTGGAGCATCTCGTGGCGGTGCGCATGGAGCCGGTGTACTCGATGCGCTTCGAAGCGTTTCTCGACGCAATCTTCGAGTCAAACGGCGAATGGTTGATCGTTCCGATGCTGCGCGTTGACGGAGTCTCGATCATGGTGCCCGAGAATCCGCCGATCACGTGGCCTGCGATCTACGAACGTTTTGCCGGGCCGCAAACGGATGCGATCGACGCGGAAATTGTGCCGTGGCTGCGGAGCGTGGCTGCAGGACGACTCGTCAACGACGAGCACGTTCGATTCTTTCGCGACGAACCGCAGTTGATCGAGACGTACGAGCACGCGCGTGCGCAACGGTTGCTCGGTGCTGCTCCCTATCCCGAGGTAATGCGTAGCGCGGCCGGTGCTGTGTATGCATTGCGCTTTGCTCGTGCTGGCCATGTCGCACTGCGTGGCGTTGATGCTGCGAATGCCGCGGCTGTGCTCTCGCCGGTAGCCTCGTCGATTGACGCTGACCTGAGCGATATCGGTTCGAGGTGGTTCTCAGGCGTTCGTACGAATGCTGTCGACGATCGAACGCAGTACGCGTGTTACGTCGGCCCGCGCGAAGCAGCCGTCACCGCGGGGTATTCGGTGTTTGATGGCGCTGCGGAAGGAGACGAACGGCATGTGTCGCTTGCCGAGCCGATGCCGACCGATGTAACGATCTCGTTCGACCTCGAAGATGCACCACCGGCGCGGCGCTTTGCCGTGACGGAACGTGCGCTCGAGCTTCGGTGCGCGCCGTTCTCCGCGCCCCCCGTGGCCGGCGGATCATCCGGATCGATTGCCCTCGTCGTGCGTGACGACGCAGCGCGCTTTTCCGATGCAGATCTCGATGGGGCGAACGCGCTTGCGGAGCGCTTGCAGGCCGAGGGCTTCGATGCTTGCGTCACGATTGCAGCGAAGGTCGACATCGCAAAAACGGACATTATTCATGTCTTCGATCTGCGGCACGGCGCGAGTCTCGTCGAGTTGCTTCGTGATGCGGAAGCGGCGAGCGTTCCGGTCGTCGTCACGCCGTACGCGGACGACCGGCGTAACGAAGCTGTGTCCGGTTCATCCGGCGCGCTTTTGATTCCGCGCGTCTCGAGCGACACGATCGCGTTCTACGATTTCGTCGAAGCGTTCGCGGCGCGCAAAATCTCGAACCTCAGCGAAGCGCCGTGGTACAACGACGCGTCAGATACGCTGATGCGTCGCGCGGCAGCGGCGCACGTAGCTGCTCCGGCTGAAGCCGACTTCTTACGCGAACGCTTCGGTTATGGGTGCCCGACGATCGTTCAGCCGGCGGTCGTGGACCTCACGGCGCCGGACCCGCGAATCGGGTCGCTCGCCGGACCGGACGACTTCATCTTGATGCACGCGCCCATCGAACCGCGATGCAATCAGGTGTTCGCGGCACTCGCTGCGTCGCGTTTGCGGATTCCGCTGGTACTGCTCGGACCGGTCGCAGACATCGAGTACTATCGCTATCTCAATGAAATCGCGGGCCCGTGGGTTACTCAGCTGCGTGACGCTGACCTTAGTGCGGCCGAAATTGCCGCACTGTATGGACGCGCTCGCGTGATCGCCGACGTCTCGTGGTCGGCCCGCGGACTTCACCGTCTTGCTCGCGGTGCTGCTTTAGGCGCTGCCGTCGTTGCGCCTATTACCGGCTACGCCCAGGACGTTTGGGGTCCTCACGCTCAGTTCGCTGATCCGGGCGCGTTCCAATCGATCGTCGCGGCCTTCGATGCAGCATGGCAGCTGCCGTCCACGGAACGAGCCGAGCTCATCGCCCGAACAGCCATGCACGCAGACCCGTTCACGTCCCTCGTCGCGGCCGTTTCCATGTACCAGCGCGCAAGCTCCGTCCCGGCATAGTGGCTATAAACCGTAGCCCCTAAACTCGTGGTCAAAAGGGGCCGATTTTAAGATGAGACGGACCCGAAGGAGATCGAGTACATGGACGTTCAACCCGCTCCCGCCGTGGAAGCCTCCGTCGGCATTGCGAACACGCAGCCGGCGGCCAATACGAGCGCTGCGCCCGGCGTTCAACTTCCTGTTGATAAAACGCAGTCGGACAGTACACCGCAGCAGCCGGAGCAGGGCGGTCTCGCACCTGCTATTGCGAAGCTCTTCAATGACGCGATTTCGCAGCCGGTTGAGTTGAGGGTTTCCTATCGAGTAGAAGGCACCGATCTTGTCACCGTCTTCACCGACCCGACTACCGGCAAAGAGGTCACGCAGGTTCCTTCGGAAGCACTGCTCGATCTCGCAAAGTTTTTCGATCAGCAGTCCGGCGTGACGTTCGATAAGAACGCTTAAAAGGAGTTAGTGTGTCCTCTTCGAGTGTCCCCGGAACCAACGTTCCTCCGGTTTCCTTTCCCGGCATCGCGTCCGGTATCGACTATAACGCGATCATCCAAAAGCTCACGTCGCTCACGTTACAACAGAACGTTTCACTGAACGCGCAAGTCGCGACGCTCAACGCTGCGAACACCGAGCTGATCAAGATCAACAACTTGCTCAACTGCGTGCAGTCCGCGCTCGGCGGGCTTGACGATCCGCAGCTCTTTAATTCGTGGCTCGCAACGTCGAGCAACACGGTCGAAGGCAACGCGAGCGCTATCAGTGGAGCTACGCCGATCGCCGGTACGTACACGATTACCGGACAGACACAAGCGACTGCGACAACGATTACTAACAATGCGGCCGCCGGTCACGGTATTGCGGATGGTGGCTCGGATTCGCTGCCACTGGCAAAGTCTTATGCTGCGGTAACGCCCTCAAACGGCAATAGCATCAGCGGAAATGGGACCCTGACAATTCAGGGGTACCAGTTCACGTATAACGTTAACGTGGATTCGGTCAACAGCATCATCACGAAGCTTAACAGCCAAGTGAAGACCGTCGACCCGGGATTCAGCGCGAGCTACAATGCGGCGACCGGACAAGTGACGTTCTCGTCGACGGACAAACCTATCACGCTAGGTTCGCCGAGTGATTCGGGAAATTTGCTGCAGGTTCTGAAACTCTCGACTGCCCAGATCAACAATACGGGCACGAGTGGAACGGTCACGAGTACATCCAACATCGGCGGGATCAATCAGGCTGCCGCGTTCAATAGCTCTACGAACGCGGGCTATGTTACGCCAGTAACATCAGGATTCTTTACGATCAACGGCGTAGCCATCAACGTCTCCGCGAGCGGTGACAACACGGCCTCCGTTATCGCGCGCATCAATTCGAGTAACGCGGGCGTTGTTGCCAGTTATGATGCAACGACGAACAAAATTACCCTGACCGCGACAGCGACAGGGCCGCAGAACATCGTTGTCGGTGCGGCCGGCGACACGAGTAATTTCCTCACCGCCGCCGGGCTGACGAACGCTTCAGGTGCGACGACGGTCGTAGGAACGCAGGCGTCAGTTACGGTGCAGGGTCCTTCCGGCGTTTCGAACACGTATTACAGCAACTCGAATCAGGTTACGAACGCGATTCCAGGAGTGCAACTCACCGTCGGAAGCTTCACGACACCGTACACGGTGACGGTCTCCTCGGATCAGTCAAAACTCGTCAACGCGTTGAACACGTTCGTATCGGCCTACAACACGGCGATCACGGAGATCAACAACGCGACCATTGCGCCGGCCGTCGTTAGTCCGCAAGCCGGATCATCGACCACTCCCACGTCGGCGTCGGTCGGAGGAGGCGTTCTCTGGAATAGTGAGATTCAAAACGTCAAGGATCAACTGACGAGTCTCGTAACCGGATTCTTCGGCAATGCAACGGGAAGCTATAATTCGCTTTCTGCGATCGGCTTGCAATTGACGGATTCGTTCACGACGCTTTCGACTGCATCCAACGGCGCGCAAACCTCGTCGACACAGCCGGTCAGTACGCAGCAGCTGCAAGGAACGGACGGAACGTTCCAGGCGCTCGACGTCTCAAAATTGCAAACCGCTCTCGCTGCGAATCCGACGCAAGTGCAGCAGATCTTCCAAGGAGCGACGGGCATCGACAACCAGCTCGGAAACTACTTGGGCTTAGTCACAGGCTTGCCGACTCTGTTAAACAGCGGCACGGTGGGATCGCTGCCGTTCGGCGGAACCGCGATCATTCAAGGCTTTGAAAATACAAATAACGATCAAATCACGACGTTGACCGACCGAATACAACAAGTGACGGACAGCGCCAACATGCAGGCCGATCAATTGCGGCAAGAGTTTACTGCAACCGAAGGGCAGTTGGCCGTCTATCAATCGCTCCAGCAGCAACTCTCTGGGTTCTTCAAAGGGAACGGCGGCTAACTCGTCATGAAGGCATCGGCCGAACAGAAGTATCTCGAAACTTCGATCGCGACCGCATCCAAGGAAGATCTGATCGTCAAGATTTTCGACGTCCTCATCATTGCTGCGCAACAAGCGCACGAGAAGCTGACGACCGAGCGCGACGACATTACGGGGATTCACAAAGCGTTGCTGCGTGCCCAGCGCGCTTGCAGTTTACTCATGGGCTCCCTCGATATGGAAATCGGCGGCGAGCTCTCAAGGAATCTCTTCCGGGTGTACGAGTTCTGGCATCACGAGCTCGTCATGGCGAACATGCAAAAAGACGCGACACGTGTTGAGCGGCTGCTGCCGTACTTCAGGGACTATCGCGACACCTGGAACACTGCGGTAACGCAGTTCAAGGCGATGAAGAATGCCGCGACGCAGGCCCATTTGGGAGCCGAGGGCTCGAGCTTTGCAGCAGTCGGTTAATCCGGGACAAGACGCCCTCGAAGCGGTCGCGCGCGATATCAACGAACTCGAGCGCCTCTGCCTTGAAATCGATGCTTCGATCAACGAACGCAATTGGCACCGTTTGGGCGTAGCGCTCGCCGATTCACGGCGCGTGACACATTCGGTGCAAAACGCGATGGCGGAAGCGACCTCGTATCGTACCGCCGAGTTCGATAAAGCTGCGTTTGCGCGGCTGCAGCAAATTTACGCGTATCGTCAAGAGCGCATGGTCCGGCTTCAAACGATCCACGACGATATCGGCGATCGCCTGCGCCAGCTCTCCCGTTGGAAGACCTACGCGCGCTCGATTACGATTGGCGAACCACCGCGGCGTTCCGCGGGTCTTGATAGTCGCCGCTAGGCCAAACGTACACAATCTCGGCGCGTTCTTGTTGCTCCGAGCCGGGCGCGGCCGGCGTCTCGAGCGGCACTAACTGTTGCGTCCCATCCGCGACGACTGCAATGCGTGGGCGCGAAGTCGTGCTCGGGCTCTCCCATTCTTTCGGCGCCACGACGCCGCTCGCGCGATCGAAGTGCCCGCATCGAACGCCCGCGTGCAATATCACGCGCATTCCGTGTTCGCGCAAACGAGCGCAGAAGAGATAATCTTCGTTGCAAACGCGCACGCGCAAGGCGTCAGACTCGACGTAAACCTGCGCCGGGAAATACGGTTGCGACACGCTTTGCAACGCATCGAGCCGCAAGAGCACACAACCGAATCCAACGCCGTCTACATCGACGGGAGCATCGTTGAACGCCGGAATGTTTGCGCTCGTCGTGTTTTGCGGATCCCAGTGCTCGACAACCATCGGGCGAAATCCGTCTCGAGAATAATAGAGCGCACCCGCAAGTGCACAATCGGGAACGGTATCGAGAACGGTGCTCAATTTAGCGAGCGCGTCGGCCGGTAAGATCATGTCGTCGTCACACATCAAGAGACGATCGGCTCCGCGCTCGATGGCGCGGCGCACGATCAGCTCGCGCTGCGCCGGAACATAGTTACCGGTAACGACGGCGCGATCGACTGACGAAACGGATGACGGAATCTCGAGCGCGGAGAGACTATCGATGAACGGCTTCGTTGGTGACCCGCTGCTCGGAATACCGAAAAAGAGCCTCACTCTGCAAGTGCGTTCTTGAACGCGCTAACGAGTGCACGCGCCGCGGCATCCAGTTGTGGTTCCGCCTGGAAAAGCACGCCGGTCGTGCGGTCGATACGCAGGCGGACAAAAAGCCTTTGCAACGCGGTCATTGCGGTTTGCGCATAAACTCGAAGTGCGTTCTCGAGCGCGGCACTCGTCGGATCGTTCGGATCCAATCCTGCAAGGCGTTGAGCTTGCAATGCAAGCGTCAATTGGCGCGCTTTCACAAAATCCCAGCGCTCGCGTTCTTCGCTGATCTTTGAAAGTACGGCGAGCGTCGGTTCGGCCAATTCGGTTTCGAGAAACAGCGCGTCCTTCGGTGCGTTGATTTCGCCGACCGGCGCGGGCTTGAGTTCGTTTAGCGACGCGAGAAGTTGTCCGGCGTATTCCGAGATCGGTTCTTTCTTGCCGAGGCGTTCGTGCAACTGAATCCGGTGCATTACTTGCGATTGTGCATCGAGATGTTTGCGTACCCCGCGTGCGTCGTTCCCGTTTTCGTCGGTCGCGCATGCGAGAGCGCTTGCGAAAATGCAATGGCTAAGGATCGTCGGAGGCTTCGAACCACTGAACGTCCGCTCGAAGAATGCGATCGTCGCGCGATCGAATTTCCCGTACAACACGACCGCTTCGCGCGGCGGCACTTCTTCTTGCGCCTCGACTGCGGGTTCGGGCTCTGGCTCCGGCTCGGGAATTGCGTCGGGCTTGGGTGCCGGCGATTGAATTGGTGGCGCCGCAGGCGACAGCGCCGCATCGCCGGCCTCGTGGATGAGTGTTTCTTCGGCGTCGAGTTCGTAGAACGGCAGGTCGTCCACTGGAATCTCGACCGGGACGAGCGGTTTCGCTGAGAAAACGGCGGGGTCGGCCCGTTCCAACTCAGCCGTGAACCCGATCGAAGCTCGGTCCTTGCGCTCGACTTGCAGCGCGCGGGCGCCTACGACCGCCGCGCCTGAAGCGCGGACTGAGGGGACGAGAAGAAGCGGTTGCGCGCCAAGGCGGACCCCGAGTTTCCAGACGAACGTGCGGCGCGTTCCCGGCGGCATTTCACC
>JAMXLG010000127.1 GCA_024281135.1 Vulcanimicrobiia bacterium
GGAGACGACGGCGATCGGCACGGTTCCGCTCTCACGGACGGTCGCTGCTGTCGCGGCGTCGAACGCTTCGACGTTGCCGAAAAAGTTTGGTGTCTGTAGCGCTACTGATGCGTATTCTTTTGACGCAACCGCTTGCTGCAGCGCATGCAAATCGGTCGTCCCCTCTCGCGTGAGCGGCACCTGATCAATCGTGACGTCGAGACCGTCACAATACGTCTTGAGCACCGCGCGATAATTCGGATCGACTGCGCGGGAGACGAGCACCTTTTTCCGGCCGTTTGCGTTGAGCGCCATGATGCTCGCTTCCGCAAGCGCCGTTGCTCCGTCGTACACCGACGCGTTGGCGATGTCCATGCCGGTGAGCAAGCAGATGTAGGTCTGCCACTCGTAGATTGCTTGGAGATAGCCTTGCGAAACTTCCGCTTGATACGGCGTGTACGCGGTGAGGAATTCGCCGCGCATCGCCAGCGCGCCGATCGCGGGCGGCGCGTAGTGACGGTACGAACCCGCACCGAGGAACGAGACGTGATCGACGCCTGTGTTCTTCTCCGCAAAGTGTTCGAAGCGGCGCGCGATCTGATATTCCGGGAGCGCCGGAACGACGTCGAGCGGCGCCTTGAGCGCAACGGCGTCGGGGACCTTGAGCAGTTCTTCCAGCGAGCCGACGCCGACGGCGTCGAGCATCGCGCGGATATCTTCCTCGGTATGCGGTGTGTACACGTTTATTCTACTGCGATTTTCTCGTAATCGTTGGAGGAGAGGAGATTGTTCTTTTCGTTTGAGTCCTTGAGCTTGACTTTGAAGAGCCAGCCTTCACCGTAGGGATCGCGATTGACGGCAGCCGGATCGGCATCGAGCGAGCCGTTCACTTCGACGATTTCACCGCCGATCGGCGTAAAGAGGTCCGAAACCGCTTTCACCGACTCGACGACGCCGACGTTTCCGAATTGGTCGATCCTCTTGCCGACGCGCGGAAGTTCAACGTAAACGATATCGCCGAGCGAGTTTTGCGCGTAGTCGGTGATACCGACGACGGCCGTATCACCATCAAGTCTCACCCACTCGTGTTCCTTGCTGTACAGCAGATCTGCTGGCTGCGCCATGTAAGCTCCCTACTCCTTATTTACTTTGCGCGTTTATAAAACGGAAGTGCGACGACCGTTGCGTCGTGCTTGGTGCCGCGTATCTCGACGGTAAGATTCGTACCGATGGTTGCGGCGTCTTTTGCGACGAGCGCAGTGCCGATGTTCTTGTTGCCGACCGACGGGGCCATCGATCCGCTACGAACCTCGCCGACTTCGCGGTCGCCCAAGAAGACCTTGTAACCCTCGCGAGCCGGAGCCCGGCCCAACATCACCAAGCCGACGATGCGGGGAGCGTCGTCGCGTTCCAGCTGCTCGACGATCACGTTTCGGCCGATGAACTCCGGCTTGCTCGTTTTGATCGCCCATTGCTGTCCGGCTTGCACCGGAGTGATCTCTTCGGTGAGCTCGTGGCCGTAAAGCGGCATACCGGCTTCCAATCGAAGAACGTCGCGCGAGCCGAGACCGCACGGCTCCAACCCATTCGCCGCTTCATCGCGAAGGAGGTTGCGCCAAATCTCCGGCGCGTGATCGCCGAAAACGAATAGCTCGAATCCGTCCTCTCCGGTATATCCGGTGCGTGCAATAATCGCCGGCCGTCCGTACACGTTGCCCTCGGTACAGAAATAATACTTGATCGAATCGAGATCGACATCGACGTGCGGTTGCAGCAACGAAATCGATTTCGGTCCTTGAATTGCGATCAGCGCATTGCGTCCATGCAGACTCTCGAGACGCACGCCTTCGACGATGTTCGCGTTGAGGTGATTCCACATCTTATCCGCGTTCGCGCCGTTGACGACGAGCATCCAGCGATCGTCGAGCAGCCGATAGAAAATCGTATCGTCGTGCGCGCCGCCTTGCGGATTGCAAAAGATGTTGTAGCGCGCTTGCATGGGCTTCATCGTTCCGACCGCATTGATCGTCAACGTGTCGGCCCACGGCGCAACGTTCGGACCTTCGAGAATGAACTGGCCCATGTGCGAGAGATCGAAGAGTCCCGCGCGATGACGCACCGCGTCATGTTCTTTCAGAATGCCGGCATATTGCACCGGCATTTCAAAACCGGCGTACGGCACCAGGCGCGCACCGAGTTTCACATGTTCATCATAGAGCGCCGTGCGACGCAAATCGGTCGAAGCCGTCATTTCTTGGGTGCCTCGTCGGGATACGTGTTAAGGAAATTGAGCGTCGCGTGTGCGACGAGTTTGTCGTTGCTCTTAACTTGCACTTCACCGTAACAGATTCGACGTCCAGCGCGAAGCACGGTCGCTTCCGCAATCAAGTCATGCGGCGGAAGTGCCGGCGCGAGAAAATTGCACTGCAGCGAGGCTGTGACGGTATCTTGTTCGCGACCATAAATGGAAGCAAGCGCCACGTAGAATACGGTGTCGCACAAGCTGACGATGGCGCCGCCGTGAACGGCGCCTGCGCCGTTGGCAATCTCGGGACGGAAGGGCATTCGCATCACCGCCTTGCCGCGCTCGACCGATTCCAGTTTCAAGTCGAGGAGCGCGACGAAATGCGACTTTTCCTTCTCCCAACGATGTGGAGCCGAGGCGAAATCGATGCTCATGAACCTCCGAAGCGTACCCTCCGGCGGCCCGCTCGTCTATGCTTTTTAACTAAAGACGGGTCCGGGGGCGGCGAGAGCACGGCGAACGTAGCGCGGGAGTGAAAACAACCGCCGGTGAGTTTCGCCGTCGTAGAAGAAATTCTCGCCCTTTAGGCCCGAGCAGTACTTGTCGACCGCGGCCGGGTCGAGCTTTGCCAAGTCGACGGTGTCGCTGCATGCGAGGAACGCCCAATCGGTGTCGAACGCGGGCACCGAATGGAAAAACGACGTCACGTACTTGTAGTGCTTGCGGAGCGTGCGCGCCATCTTGCAGTGCAACGACAGGTTGTGGAACGCGAGCGTGCTCGCTTGCAACACATAGATACCGTCGTCGCTCAGACGCGACTTGATCAGCTTGAAAACGTCTTCGTTGAAGAGTATGTTGCTCGGCGAATCTTCGAGAGGTTCCGTTAAGTCCGAGATGATCACGCCGTAGCGATCGCTGTCTTCGCGCATGAATTTTAGCGCATCGCCGATGATGACACGCGCGCGCGGATCGTCAAAGGCACCCGCGCTCCACTCAGGCAAATACTCTTTCGAGAGGTTGACGACGAGCCCGTCGATATCGACCATGGTGCAGCGCCGCACGTCGGAGCGGCGTAACACCTCGCGCAACGTAGCGCCTTCGCCGCCGCC
>JAMXLG010000128.1 GCA_024281135.1 Vulcanimicrobiia bacterium
AATCCGGCGACGTCGATGAAGTCGACGGCGTCGGGCACCGTCAACGCTTCAGAACTCGCGCGAGTTTATCGAAGAGCGCCTCGGTGGAGCGTTCGAACTGATCCTCGAAACGACGCCATAGAAGCCGCCCGTCGGTATCCGAAAGCGTTGCATCGACTCGGTACTCGAGCAACGTCTCCTTGCCCTCACTCGACAGATAGAAGCCATGCGTACCATCGAACCCATCGTTGCGAAAGCGCCAGACGATGTGCTCTTCGGGAACCGCTTCTTCGAGAACCGCGTGAATCCCGAGATGCCATTCCTCGGTACGGCCAGGCGCGAGCGGCCCCGGCGAGCGCATAAATGGCTGCGACGCGAACGGCCAGATCTGATCGCCCGACGTGCCCATCTCCTCGAGCAGATGATAGATCCGCCGTTTGGTGCCGTGAAACGCGCGCGAACGCCGTTCGTGAAGCTCAATGGGCATGGCCGGTCGTTCGCTTAGCGAAGCGCGACGACCCCTACGACGCCCGCTAGAAGGATGAGCAATGGCGCGCTGAGTTTGCTGCGAAGCATCAAGACCGTGACGATCAGCGTCAGCGCATAGGCGACCGGGCCAGCCGGCGCGCCGCGACCGATCGTCGCAACGCTCGACCAGACCAGACCGACAATCGCCGGCGCGAGTCCCTGTGCAACGACCGTGCGCCACGGCGAAGCCGAAAAACGCTGCCACAGCGAGTCGAATGCGATCATGATTACGCTTGATGGAACGAACATTGCTAACGTGGCGGCGGCGGCCCCAATCAGCGGCCGCTCCGGCGTCGCGGCGTAGCCCACTAAGGCGGCAAAGATCGTCGTCGGTCCCGGCACGAGCTTGCCGATGGTATAGAACTGCGTAAACTGCTGCGAAGTCACCCAATGGTAGTGACTCACCGCATCCTCGTGCATCTGCGGAATGATGCCCTTCCCGCCGCCAAAACCCAGCACCGAAAGTTGCGAGAAGGTCCCCAGCAGATGCAGTATCGTCGAAAGCGTGTCGCTCAACGACTCTCTCCCCGTAGCCGCGCGCTGCGATTGCGCAGGTACTCTCGGATGACGCCGGCGCTCCCGAAGAGTGCTAAAACCAGCACCAACGGCATCCGCATGAACGAGACGGCGAGCGCCGTGACCACGACCAAAAGGACGCGCACCCAATCGGTGCGCTCGTCCCAGGTTAACTCGATCGCGTTACCGAGGGTCAGCCCAAGCGCACCCGCGGCGAATCCGCGCAGCGCCCCGCGTACGAACGGGTTTGAAGAAAACTCGAAGTAGAGCGCGCCGGCGGCCAGCACGATGAGAAACGGCGGAACACTCGCGCCGAGAAAGGCTGCAATCGCACCGGGGATGCCGCGAACTTTCTGACCACAGTAGACGGCCAGATTGAGAACGTTTGGTCCCGGCAGCAATTCGGCGATTTCGAGAGCATTGATGAAACCCTCGCTATCCATCCAGCCGCGCGCGAGCACCTGCTGACGAACGCTGGCCTTCTGCCCGCCGCCGAACGCGGTGGAGGAGATGTACGCAAACGTCAGAGCGATGCTGGCGAGTGAAGGAGTCTTGCGGTCAGCTGACATCCGGCATCGGCCCGTCCACGACGGGCGAGGCGTGCCTGCCGGAGAGGATGTGAATGTGAACGTAGTCCGTGTGCTGATACGGCGGCAGCACACCCATACGGATCGTAAAACCTTTGTCGTAAAGGCCCAACGTCAGCGCAACCTTTTGAATTCCGGCCACCAACCGGTGCCATATCCTCGCGTCGCCGAGACCGAAATCGAGAATGGTCGGGATCCATTTCTTCGGGATGATGACGACGTGAACTTCCCACCACTCTTCTTCGCTCTCGTCCACGTTATGCCGGAATGCGAAGACGTCGTCGTCTTGGTAGACGACTTCGTCGGGTTTCGCGCGAGTGCCGTCGAGTCGTCCACGAAACGTGTGGTTCGGATCGGGTTTCTCCCACTTCCGTTGTTCGGGTCCCGAGATCATCTCGGAAATCCACATCGGCATGCGCGCGTTTTCAGCTAAAGCAGAAAGGCGTCCTGTTGCAAACGGTGAAGCGTGCGCACGGTGAGCGCCGATCCCAAGAAGAAAAGCCTCGCGCCGGCCGACGTGCTGGGCGCCAATCCGAAATGGCCTAGCGATGCGAAGGATTGGGAGCAACTCGTCGCCGGCAACGAGATAGTTTACGAAGACCGTCACGTCGTCGTCTTCCACGATCCGGTTGACGAAGCTCACGAGTCCGCGCGGGTTCCTGGTGAAGTGCGCTTGACGCTGCTCGTGAAGAAGCAACGCGCACAAACGCTCATGGATCTAGGGGTCGCCGACGAAACGCTCAGCGCTGCGATTCTCAACGGCGTTCAGCAGGCCGCGCTTCGATTAAATCTCGAGCAGAAAGGTTTCGAAGTTCGCGCCCACGTCTATCCGCCGCTGCAGCGCCGCCCGGTCGTGACTTTTAAGATCCGTTCCGGCAAACCGCCAAAGCGCGGCGGAGCCGCGTCGATTTCGTAACGGTCACTCCGACGATTTCTTACCGAACGGCAGCTTTGAGGTTAACTGTTCCTCCTTTTGTGCGAGCCTTGTTAGCCCCTGGACGACGACGATCGCGAGGATGGTGACGATCACCGCGTAGATGAACTCGGCAAGCACACCTCTACCCGGTTTTAGGAAGAGCGCGATCGTGTCGCTGATGAACTTGTTCCAGGCACCGGCGGCGATGAGACCGAACGCGACCGTCGCCAGACCGATCATCGTGCCGATGTAGGTCGTTTTTATCTCCATGGTTCCTCCTCAAGTACGCATTCGAAAAGAAAAAAGCCCGAAGTCTGCGCCTTCGGGCCAAATCGTCTCGATCTTCTCTGCTTAGG
>JAMXLG010000129.1 GCA_024281135.1 Vulcanimicrobiia bacterium
CGAGAAACTGCTCTGCAGCATCTTCATTTCCCGTCCGGCCGTCCATGACGAACGAACCCGGCCGGTAGCCCGCGCCGCCGGGCGTAGGGACGCCGATAACAACGTTTGGTGCCGCCTCGGCGCCCTCATTTGCTACGCTGAGGGTTGCGGTCACTACGGCTCCCGGAATGACGCTTGAGGCGGGATTTGCCGTGACCATGGCGGTGAGGACCGCGCTACGCGCCGCGGGCGGCAGCTCGTCCTCGGGAAAGAACCCTCCCTCGGCGAGCGCTCGCGACTGCCACGCGGTTGGGCTCGGAGGCGCAAGGCCGAGCGAGGCTCGTTGCAGCTCGATGAGCCGCATGTCGGCACTAAGCTCGAAGTCCGGATTGACGTTCACTACGCCCTGCGGGCGAAGAGGCGTGAGAAGAAGCCTTGAGGGCGAGCGGGTTCCGCCGCCGGTGCGGTTCCGTTGGCCGAAATCGGCTCCATCGGTGGAGGCGCCTCGGCGACTTTGGGGCGTGCCGTAATGCCGCGCGCCAACAGCGATGTCCTAACGTGATCTTCGATGACGAGCGTGCTCGCGCGGTCCGCCGCTTCTTGCATGGCAAGGTGCGCGATCATCGTCATGCGGCGCAGAATGCCCGCGGCCGCGTGAGCGAGTAGGCCGCGCGCCTCGGGCGTGAAGAGCTGCGTCCCCGGCGTGAGGCCGGCTTGCGAGAGGCGGTAATCGAGCACGGCGAGCGAGGTCGATTCGTCGAGCGGATTCAAGCGAATCCAAGAGTCAACGCGATCGGCAAGATTTCCGCGCGCATTGATTCTGGTCTCGAGCTCACTTTGACCGAAAAGCAAAATGTTAAGCAGTTTACGCTGCGGCACTTGATAGTTCAACAGCATGCGCAACGCCTCGAGATTTTCGTCGCTAAGATTCTGCGCCTCATCGATGACGAGCACTAACGTTCGCTTCTCGAGGACGGCAGTTTCGAAGAAGAAATTCTTGAGGGCGTTCTTGAGCGCAGCGCTCGACCGCGGGGGAAGCGCCAGCCCGAAGACGCGTCCGATTGCAATCAGAAACTCCGTCTCGGTTGCAAACGTCGGATCGAGGATCTTACCGAGCACGACGCGATCGTCACCAAGTAATTCTTGTTCGAGCGCGCCGCTCAAGCTCGTTTTTCCAGTACCGGGATCGCCGAGAACAACAGTCAGGCCGCGCGAGGCGTCGACCGATTCGTACAACCGCTCTTTGGCTTTTCGGAGCGCGCCGAGTTCGCAATAAAAATACGGATCTGCCGTATCTAAAAACGGATCGCGTTCAAGCCCGAAAAAGCGATAATACCTCGACATGGGGTGTCGCGTTACTTTGACTTCAGACACTAAAGTCATTGTCGCACGCGCGATGCGACGGCTTCGCGAAGCCGGTCCATCTCTCGAACGGGAAACAGCACGCCGATCGGACGGCCTTCGACCGGAGCGTGGAAATCCGTGCCTGCCGTCGCAAGCAAACCGTGCGCCCGGGCCAGCTGGAACAATTGGTGCTGCAACTCGGCGCCGGCAGTCGGGTGGACGATTTCTATCCCGTCGATGCCGAGTTCGATTAGTTCACCGAGATCCGAGTCGTTACGCAATCGTTGCGGGTGCGCCGCAATTGCGACACCTTCCGATGCATGAATCAGTTCGATCGCGTGTGCTGACGTCAGTCGCTCGAGTGCAACATAGGCACCCTTGTCGTCGGCTAAATAATGATCGAAGGCTTCTTGGACTGTTGCTACCACGCCGCACGCGACGAGGGCACGTGCCAAGTGAGGGCGGCCGAGACTGACCGTTCCCAATGCCTGGGCTCGCACGTCGGTCATCGACAACTCTATGCCGTTTTTCCGCACGGCCTCGATCATCGCGAACATCCGCTCTTCTCGTGCTGCGCGCTGAGCAGCCAATGCCATAAGCAAAGGAGACTCCTTGCTTTTCACGCCGTACGCAAGGATGTGAGCGGTGTGACCGCAATGATGCGAATCGACCTCTAGCCCCGGTATCGACCGTTCGGCGAGGTCTGCCGGCAGGGGGTATGCGTCGAGCGAGTCGTGATCCGAGATGCAAAAAAAATCGAGCGACTGCTTGTTAACTTCCTCTAATAAGCGCGCGACTTCCCACACGCCGTCGGAACAGCGGGTGTGCATGTGAAGATCGACGAGTGCGAGGGGGTCGTTCATGGGCTCTCGATTCTAAGCTATCGGTTCTCCGCGCCGATTCATTAAACGCATGACCAGCAGCCGGCTCTCTTACCTCGACGAACTCGAGGCGCGTACGATCTTTATCCTGCGCGAAGCATTTTCGTGCGTCTCGCCGCTTGCGATGTTGTGGTCGATCGGTAAAGATTCGACCGCGCTTCTTTGGATGGTGCGCAAGGCGTTTCTCGGTGAGGTGCCGTTTCCGGTCGTGTTGCTCGATACCGGCATGGAGTTCGACGAAGTCTACAAATTCCGCGATTGGCTCGTCGACGAATGGAATCTGCCGGTAGAGGCGGAGATGTGTCCGCCGGAACATACCGTCGATCAAACGTTACCTCCCGCCGCTCGACACGCCGCGCGCAAAACCGCGGGATTACGTTCCTTGATCGCGCGCGAGAAGTATCGCGGCATCATTCTTGGTATCCGCCGCGACGAACAAGCGATTCGCGCAAAAGAACGCATCTTCAGCCCACGCAATGCCGATGGATCGTGGGACCCGCGCACGCAGCCGCCGGAGCTCTGGGAGTATTTTCCGCACGACGTGCCCGATGGCGCGCACGTGCGCATTCATCCATTGCTGCAGTGGACGGAACTCGACATTTGGCGGTACACGATGCGCGAGAACGTTCCGTACGTGCCGCTGTATCTTGCGAAAAACGGCAAACGCTACCGTTCGCTCGGCGAGAGTAACATTACGTTTCCGATCCAGAGCAATGCCGATACGCTTGAAGCTATCATCGCGGAGCTCGAAGTAACGCGTCAGCCGGAACGCGCCGGACGCACGATGGACAATGAAAGCGAAGATGCGTTCGAACGGCTTCGCACCTCGGGGTACATGTGAAACAACTTCGTATCGTTATGGTTGGCGATGTCGACGCCGGAAAGTCGACGATCCTGGGGCGGCTGCTTGTTGACATCGGCCAAGTTACGCCGGAAAAGCTGGCGGAACTTGAATCGTCGAGCGCCAAACGCGGCGTTCCGATCGAGTACTCCTTCTTGCTCGATGCCTTCCAAGTCGAGCGCGACCAGGCGATTACGCTCGATGTATCGCGCGTGTGGGTCCGTACGGCTGATGCGGAGTTCGTCTTCGTTGACGCACCGGGCCATCGAGAGCTCATTCGCAATCTTTTGAGCGGTGCATCGGAAGTCGACCTCCCGGTACTCGTGGTCGCGGCCGACGAAGGCATCACGTCGCAAACGCGCAAGCAAGCGCTGTTTTTGCAGTGGCTCGGGTTTGCGAACGTTCTCGTCGCGATCAACAAACTCGACCTGGCGGAAGGATCACAGGTCGCCTACGAACAGCGCCGCAAAGAAGTCGAAGCATTTCTGGCGCAGTTGGAGATTGCGCCGGTTGCCATCATTCCGGTTGCCGCGCGTAGCGGCGATAACGTCGTCGTGCGCGGCGAACTGACGTCATGGTGGAACGGTCCAACGTTACTTCAAGCGCTGACGGCGCAAGAGCGCCGTGTGTACGGCGAGAGCGATGCGCTTCGTTTCCTCGTTCAGGACGTCTACCGTCGCGACGGATCGCGAATGCTCGTTGGCCGGATTGAAAGCGGTACGCTGCAACGTGGAGAGCATCTGACGTTTTGGCCGTTGCAGACGGGCGCACGCGTAGCTCGCATCGTGCAATGGCCGGATGAAGTCGATATCGCATTCGCCGGTTCGCACGTAGCAGTCGAACTCGATTCCCGCGTGTTTGTCGACCGCGGAGCTGTCGGCAGCCGCGCAGCGCACGGGCCCGAATTGGGACACGTGTTGCAAGCCCGAATTGTTTGGCTTGGACGCGAGCCGGTGGGCGCGGGTGAGGCAATGCGTTTGCGTCTTGGCACGAGAGAAATTCCCGTGACGCTTCAGCGCATCGACGAGATACTCGACCCCGACACCATCGAAGCGCGGGCCGGCGACCAACTGACGAGCGGCGACGTAGGCGTCGTTACGCTCGTTTCGCGCGAGCTCATTGCTGCAGACGTGACGATCGAAGCTTCCAGCGTCAGCCGCTTCGTGCTCGTTCGCAACGGACAAATCGTGGCCGGTGGGCGCGTTGACGCCGTCGTTGGTCACGCTCGAGGAGAGGGCGCAACCAATGTCGTTGCGATGACGTCGTCCGTAGATACCGCGGAGCGCGCAACGCGTAACGGCCACGGCGGCGGCGTTTTCTGGCTGACGGGACTTCCGAGCGCCGGAAAGTCGACCGTTGCAATGACCGCGCAGCGCATGCTCTTCGAACGTGGACGTAATGTGTACGTCCTCGACGGCGACACGCTGCGGACCACACTCAATGTCGATCTTGGCTTCTCGGATGAGGATCGCGCCGAGAACGTTCGCCGGACGGCCGCCGTGGCGAGCGTCTTTGCGGACGCCGGGTTCGTCGTGATCTGCGCGTTGATTTCACCGTTTGCCGCGGATCGCGAGTTAGCCCGCGCCGCGTATCCGAACGGATTCTACGAAATCTACGTCGAGTGCGATCTTGCAACCGCGGAACGCCGCGACGTCAAAGGTCATTATCAGCGAGCACGTCGCGGTGAATTGGCGAAATTCACCGGGATCTCTTCGCCGTATGAAATTCCCGAGAACGCCGACCTCCGGCTCGATACAGCTTCGCGCAGCGTCGAGGAATCCGCGGCAGAGCTTCTTGAGTTCATCGAAGGTCATGTCATGTTGAGGGCGACCGCATCCCGCTGAGCCAATCATCGACGCAACGATCGTAGGTCTCGCGCTGCAAACGGGTGATCTCCCATTGAGCATCTTTTGCTTCGGGCACTTCATCCGCGGATGCGAATTGTAACCGGGTCGCAAAGCTGCGTTCAACTCGAAGATTACTCTCTGCGAATGCTCTGATAAACGCGAGATGTTCGTCGCGAGAGAAGAGCTGGAACGGCGCCACGGCAACTTGCTCGTCGACCGTCGGTGCGAATCTCCTTAGGAATTCGGTTGGTTCTTCGGGCACGGAGACGCCGGGAAAGATATGCATGTACGCCGTCGCGAGGATTTGAACAAATCTCAGCCGGAGGTTAGCGACCGCGTAAGAGACGCTGAGTTTTGGTTTTGTCAAATCCAAAGCGGGCGCGGCTAGTGCGAGCGTCTCTAGGAAATCGTAAAAAATCTGTGACAGGTTTCCATCGGTTCTGTACGCTTTTGCGAAGACGCTTTCGCGTCCGGTGACAGACTCGATGTTGCTCAGCAAACGCGCGTAATCGTATTCCAGCACGCCGCCGTTTTCCAACCGGTATTGCCCGGTCGTGAGGATTTCATCGATGTACGGTGCGATCCGACGAATAGCTTGATCGCTGTGAACGCGCTGACCGTACATCGACTCTGCGAGCGTTCCCTGCGCGCGAAGGTAGGTGATGACCTTAGGCTCGAAGCCCGCCGCCCGAATCGTATTGCATAATGCCGTGAGTGCCGCTGGCCGTTGAGGAAGAAGTGCGAGGTCCTCGGCCGTAATCAGCGCTACGCGTTCTTCCAGGCTGTTGAGCTCGTCGCGCAACGCTCGCTGCACCGGCCCATCATCGTTTGAGAGCAGCTCCCACGCAAGGTGGTGATTGCCCCAATTCATCTCGCCTTCGCGACCCGCTCGAAGGAGATGAAGACCCGTGCTCTCTAGCGCTTCTCGATTCTCATTGAGAAAGAGTTGTAGCGCGGTCGAACCGGTCTTATGCGTGCCGATGTGGAGGATGCACGTTCGCTGCGAAACCGGACTCATTATTCCGCCATTGGTTGATGCAAGCCGCTAGAACTTCCCGTTGGACGCCCGTTACGTTTTCGTGCGCGGATAAGCGCCGAAATTGCATCGTCACGCCGAAGCGCTCCCTGAGACGTTCGTTGGAACCTGCAAATGCAGATGCAAATCGGACGACGTCGCTCGGTGAGAGCAGAAAAAAGCGTGAATCCAGGATCGCCGCCGGGACGTGCGGCACCCATCGGTCGAAAAACGCTTTCCCGTCGTTGGGTACGGGATCATTGGGACGCAACCGGACGAACACGTTGCCGAGCAGTGCTCCGAACGTCAAGCTCTCATTGACGCGCGGGTGGTGAAGCTCTAGGCTCAACCCGCCGGCACGGAAACCCGGCACCAACTGCTCGAAGGCTCCAAGAAAATCATGAAAGATTGCTAGGTCGTCCCCGCTCCGCGAATATGGCCTGGCAAGGACGTTCTCTCTTCCAACCGCCTCAGCAAACGAATCTAACATGCGATCGTAGCGAAAGTCGATCGTGGAACCGCCCGCTTCGTGAGTGCCGCTGTCGATGACCCGCTCGACGTACTCCTCGAACTGCTCAACGCTTCCGTGCTTGATGCGCTCCGCATACATGGACTCAGCGAATCCCGCTTGGTCTCGCAAGTAAACGAGAATCTTTGGGTTAAAGCCCGCGCCGCGAATCATTTCGATGAAGCGTGCTAATTCCAGCGGGCGCTGATGCAAGAGAGAGAGGTCTTCAGCACTTAGCACAATGGATTGTGCTGAGAGTTCTTGCAGTTCGTGCTTTAGCTGCCGGACATAATTATCGAAATGTCCGGCTAACAGATCCCAAGCGACATTATGATTGCCCGGAACGACACCATACCACCCGGTCTTTGAAAAAGCGATTCCCGCGCGTTCCAGCGCTTCCGCGTTTGACTGTAAGAAATATTGAAGCGACGTCGTGCCTGTCTTATGCGTGCCGACGTGCAGGACGCAAACTCGATCAGGCATGTACCTGAACTTGCGTAGAGTCGAGCGCGCGGTCAGCGATCGCCGCTACACGCGCTCGGAACGCAGTGGGCGATACTTCGTTACGAACACGAGAAAGGCCGGCCTCTCGCAACGCATTCCAAAGCACCGGATCGCCATTAAGCCGTTCGATCGCGGTCTTCCATTCTTCAGGGGTATCCGCGATGAGGAGATCGCGCCCCGGAATCCAACCGAGTTGCGACGCGATCAGCGACGACGCGACAACAGGCAGTCCATGGGCCGCCGCTTCGTAGACCTTTTGCGGTAAACCGGCTGCAAATCGTGTCGGTGCGATAAAAATTCGCGAGGCATTGTAGATCGGGTGGAGATCGGGCACGACGCCAAGGAATTGTACGTTGGTGTTTCTCAACCGAGCGGAATTCATCACGCCGGCGTGGCGCAATGCAATTGGTGGAAGAAGCGGTGCGACACTCGATGCAAAGAAGAAGAGGGCATCATCGTTCGGGCTGTCTTCTTCGATCGCTCCGACGAACAGAATGCCGTCCCGTTCATCAAACGACGCACTCGTGGGATTCGCATCGATAGAAAACGAGAGCACTTCGATAGGTCCGCGAAAGCGGGAGGCGATCAATTCCCGTTCGCCCTCGGAAACCGCAGACACGACCGAGCAGCCGTCGGTGTAGCTCAATTCCTTCGTAAGCGCTTCCTGATACTGCTCGTGCGGCAGTGGGCGGCCTTCCAAGGCGGCGCGTACGCGGTCGCGCTCGACATATACGGCTTCGGCGTCATAAACAATCGGCGGTGCCGGTCGACCAATCACTCGCAAAATCGATTGTACGTCGCGCATATTGTGTGGGCGGCTGACCCATAGAAGATCGATGTTGTCCAGTTGCGCATCGAGCGTGAGTCCCAACAGCTCGGGGCCTTGTCCGTAAAAGATCGTTACACCCTCAATCCCATAGCTGAGTGCCGGGTCATCGAACGGACGAACAAGCGGATAGAACAGCACCTCGTAGCCTTCGTCGCGCAGATTCTCGACTGCCGTTCGAGCACGTGGATAGCCTCGACCAAGTTCCGTGTAGGGAACGCAATCGTCAACCACGACGACGCGTTTATGCACTCGTCTTTTGGTCGTAGTGTCAGTGGCCCCGCCTCTCGAAAGAGACGTAAAGAGATGCGCGCGTGCGGTATCGGGCGCAAGAGCAAGTGCTCGTAGCTCGTTTGAAAGGCGCGCGAAGTGTGCTTCACGTCTATGCGCGGTCGCGGAATCCACGAGCCGCCCTTGGTAGATCGCACGCAAGGAAGCCATATAGCCGTTCGGATCGGAGAGCGCGGGATGCAGCGAGCCGAACGGAACAGTCTGGAGGATCGGTTCTCCGTCGTCGACGCCAAGTGGTCCACGAGATAGAATTCGCTGAACGAATTCGACGTCGATCAGGTGGGTCAGACCTTCCTCGAACGCGCCGGCTTGATCGAACAAAAAACGCCTGTGCGCGATCGTATTTAAGGGTACGGCTTCCCCGATGCGAGCGGCCACCTCTGCGAGCGAGCCGCCAGCAAAATGCGTGAAGCTCGCGACGGGTGTGCCGTCGCGGACTGTTTCAGTGTTCAGTGGTACCGTCATCGCGTCGATACGCGAATCGGAAAGTCCGCGAACGACGCGCTCCAGGTGATCGTTGGGCCATGACGTCGCCACGTCGACATACGTCACGATTTCGCCCGCACACATACGGGCGGCATCATTGAGTGAAACGGCCAGAGGACAAGGTGTCCGATGCGATACAACCTTGATCTTCGTTCCACCGAGATGTTGCAGCAGCGGCGCAACGTCGTACGAGGAATTGGCGACGGCGATGAGTTCCCACCGCGAATACGTTTGCTTCTGCAGATCGCAAATCGTCGCTCGAATTGCATTGAGATCGTCACCGCAAATGAGTATCACGCTCACGAGCGGAGCCGAAGAAACGCGTGAGGAGAGCGTCTTCGACAAAGACTGATTTAACCGTTCGGTGATCTCGTCAATTCGGTCGCGCTCGTTGCGGACGATTGCGGCGGCGTCAGGAAAAGCGAGCGCGTTGTTGACCTTAGCCCGCAGAAGGCCGGCAATGCCGTTTTCATGGCCTCGGAAGAGATGCTCGTACTCCGGAGTCAGATACTTCTCGAGCAAACGGAGATGTTCGAGAAATTGTCGACCAGTCGTCACATACCGGTCAGGTCCACTTGCAGAACTCGAGTGCGCGGTGAGGCAGGCCGCAGGTGCGTCTAAGAACGCGAAACCGCCGCGAGCTGCGAAGTGGAGATAGACGTCTAGATCGCCGGCTATGAGATCCGGCTCGAACGCGCCGGAATCGATGAGTTTCTTTCGATTCCATAACGTCGCCGGCATGCATCCGTAACAATCGTACGTGAGAAGGCCCGCAAATTCGTTTCGACCGCCGGTGTATGAGCCGCGAAGATGGCCGTTATGGTTAAAATACTTCGTCACTGCCCCGTGCTCGTTCACGTGGAAGAACGGTGCGATGACAACGTCGATTTCGGGATGGGCTTGATGCACAGCAAGCGCCCGATGAGCATGTCCGGGCAAAAGATAGTCGTCTGCGGAGAGGAACAAAACGCGTTCGCCGCGCGCATGTTCGAGGCCACGCTGATGATTGCCGACGAGACCAACGTTCGATTCGTTTCGAATCGCCCGGATCCGATTGTATGCGCCGGAGAACCGTTGGATGACGGCCCAAGAATCGTCCGTAGAGCAGTTGTCGAGGATGAGGAGCTCGCTATCCTCGATACCTTGGCCGAGGGCGCTCTCTATCGCGCGCGGGAGGAACCGCGCGTAGTTGTACGAGGTAATGACAATGCTGAGGTTGGGAATGCCGGCCACCAGTTCTTTTTATCGGTCCGCACAACAGCCAAAGTTATGATTCAGGCGCAGGCATTTACGTTCTGTGCGCACTTTTCCGATGAGTAGAATGATGCCTAACAAAGCGCGCGCAGAAGGGACAACCTTTAGGGTCTGTCTAGTGACCGGGGACGATCGTGCATAGCATTTCCTCGAGCGCCCGTATCTCGCCGCTTGCCGATCTCGAAGACTCCGTCCGCGGCTCGAGGCTCGTGATCGAAGATGACGTCTTTATTGACGCTTTCGTGAAGATCAAATTCGCCGGTGGAACCGGAGACGTGCGCATCGGTCGCGGCACGTACCTGAACTCAGGCGTCGTGATCTATTCCGGCAACGGAGTAACGATCGGCGAAAATGTACTCGTCGCGGCTAACACGACCTTCGCTGCAACGAACCATGAGATGGCTCGACGCGACCTTCCAATTGCCCGACAGGGATTTGCGCTCTCGCGCGGTGGCATCGTCGTCGAAAACGACGTCTGGATCGGCGCGAATTCCGTGCTGTTGGACGGAGCCCGGCTTGCCTTGGGTTGTGTTATTGGCGCTTTGTCGCTTGTGAATGGAGCAACCGAGCCCTACTCTATCAATGTTGGGACCCCGGCCAGGCGCATCGGCTATCGCGGCATAAACGAGGAAGCGAGCGCGTGAAAGTCGTGATTCTCGCCGGTGGACTCGGCACCCGTCTCGCCGAGGAGACAACCACTCGCCCGAAACCTATGGTCGAGATCGGTGGGCGCCCGCTTCTTTGGCACATCATGAAACACTTCAGCCACTACGGCCACAACGATTTCATTTTGTGCCTCGGCTACAAGGGCTACATGGTCAAGGAGTACTTCGTCAATTACTACATGCATAACTCCGACCTTGTAGTTGATGTCGGCGCCAATACGACGCATGTAATGAACAACCAGAGCGAACCGTGGCGCGTAACACTCGTTGACACCGGCGAATCGACGATGACAGGCGGACGGCTTAAGCGGATAAAACCACACGTTGGCGACGGCGCGTTTTTCTGTACTTATGGAGACGGTGTATCTACCGTTGACGTCAACGCGTTGGCTACGTTCCATGCCACGCACGGAAAGCTTGCGACAATCACGGCTGTTCAGCCACCTGGTCGTTATGGCGCGTTGCGACTCGAAAAGGACGACGTCGAAAGTTTTGTTGAGAAGCCGTTAGGCGATGGTGCGTGGATCAACGGCGGTTACTTTGTGTTGCATCCCGACGTGCTCGATCTTATCGATGACGACGGCACACATTTTGAGGCGGCTCCGTTGTCGCGTCTGGTCGAACGGCGACAGCTTGCCGCTTTCCGCCACAGCGGATTCTGGCAAGCTGTTGATACGCTTCGCGAGAAGAATCAGTTGGAGGCGCTTTGGTCTTCCGGAAGCGCGCCATGGAAGCTCTGGTGAACTCGCTAACCTGGGCCGGAAGAAACGTTTTTCTTACAGGCCACACGGGATTCAAGGGCGCCTGGCTTTCGCGGATGCTATTGCGCGCCGGAGCAAATGTCTACGGATTCTCTTTGCCGCCCGAAACAGATCCAAGCCTCTATCAAGCACTAATGCTGGAACGAGATCTTCACTCGATCTACGGCGATATCCGCGATCGCGATGCGCTGGCTGCTGCCATTGCTTCAAGCGGCGCCTCAGTGGTGTTCCACCTCGCTGCACAACCGTTGGTGCGGCGAAGTTACCGTGACCCTGTGTCAACGTTCGACACGAATGTTATGGGCACAGTCAATGTTCTTGACTTATGCTGTTCTGCGGAATCTGTGGAAGTCGTGGTCGCAGCCACGACGGATAAGTGCTATGCCAATAACGGCGCAGGTATCGCGTTTCGTGAAGACGATCCGCTGGGTGGTCACGATCCCTACAGTTCCAGCAAGGCTGCTGCCGAAATCATTGCGGGGAGTTACCGCGATTCGTTTTTCAAGCCACGTGGTAAGAAGCTAGCGACGATTCGCGCGGGTAACGTGATCGGTGGAGGAGATTGGTCGGAAGATCGGCTGATCCCCGACATTGTACGTGCTGCGTTTCAGGGAGAGCCACTTTTGTTGCGCAACCCCGAACATGTACGTCCTTGGCAGCATGTCGTCGATGCGCTAGTAGGTTATGTAAGAATTGCCGAGCGTGCAATCGCCGGTGAGCCGGTCGATGAGGCTTGGAACATTGGCCCCGGACACGATGATGCAATTACGGTCCAGACGATCGCCGATTCCTTCCTTTCGAAGCGCCCAGACGTTACCTATCAGGTTGAGCGATCGTCGCTGCACGAAGCGAAAACGTTAATGCTCGACGTGACGAAAGTCCGGAAGCGAGTCGGGCTGGCTTCACGTCTTACTGCAGCCGAAGCGCTTCGGTACACCGTTGAATGGTACGAGTCGTTCTATCGCGGCGACGACGTAGGAAGCATTACGGACCGTCAGATAGATAGCATTCTTTCGTGAACGCACGCCTGCCATCGCTTGTAGTGGCCGCATCGGGCTACATCGGCGGACACGTCTCGCGCGCATTAGAAGAACGGAAGGTGCCCGTAGCGACGCCCTCGCGTGACGAGCTTGCGACGCTAAGCGGGCGATACGCGACAGTGTACTACTGCGCAGGCCTTACGGGCGATTTCATTGTGCGGCGGCACGATACGGTGGATGCTCATGTCTCCACCGTGCTCCGCTTGGTGAATGCTATTGAATTCGAATCATTTGTCTATCTGTCGAGTACGCGCGTGTACGGAAATGGGCCGACGGATGAAAGCAGCGGGTTGCATGTCCGTCCCGCGTTAACGAGCGACTTATACAACATCACGAAACTGGCCGGGGAAGCGGTAGTCCTCCAGATGCTCGGTAGTCGAGGACGAGTCGCGCGCCTTTCAAACGTTGTCGGCCCGGGGATAGCCGGGACTAGTTTCATCGGCAGCCTTGCTCGTAGTATTCAGCGTCGAGAATCTGTACGGATCGTCGCCGGGTCGTCATTCGCTCGGGACTAC
>JAMXLG010000130.1 GCA_024281135.1 Vulcanimicrobiia bacterium
GCAACGATGAGCGATGCGAGAACGGGATTCATGATGACACTAAGACGGCAGAGTGCCTTGTGCCTAGCCAGGAGGCAAGGTCCGTTTTGGTGGTGACGTAGTTGCCGGTTCTGAGCTCTTCGCGGAACTGGCCGAAGAGACCGAAGGCTTCGGCGAAGGCGTCGTGTTTGTGAATCGATTCGTAATTCACTTGGCTTGCGAACATGAACGTGTCGTCGCTCAAATCGGAATACATGTCGAGCGCGCGCGAGAGAATTCCGCGTACGACGTCTTCGACGAATTTCGGGTTGTGATGCGCCTTGTTCACGATGAAGAATTCGTCGGGTCGTTTGAGGAGATCGTACGTTTCGCTCGACATCGAGCTTTCGACGATCTCGACCAAGTCTTCGGCACGAATGGCATCGGCATTCGCCTCATCGACGCCCAAGAGAATTGCGCCGCGGCCGCGTTGATTGTGCGTAGCGACGGGGAGCGCGTCGAGCGCGCGCGTCGCTTCTTCTTCTGTGAATCCGGCTTCGACGAGTTCGTGCATCGAATGCTCGCGGACCATCAATTGCGCGCACGGGCACGCGGTCATGCCCTCCGCTTCGACGCCCACGACGCGTCGCGTTCCCGATTCGTCCGCATGCGCGATGCCGATCAGCGTATACGTTTCTTCACCGCGCTTTCCGCTCACCGGCGTCCAACGCTCTAGGCCGAAATCGGCGCGGAGGCGGACGTCGGCGCGAATCGCTCGCTGGCTGCCGACGATCTGCTGCGCCACGGACTCCACCAGGCGCTCGATGCGCGCTGGCCCCGACGTCGCGGACAACACGTCGAGCGTGGCTTCCTCTAATATCTCCGAAAAGCGCGACATGTGGATGCCGGCTTTATCGGGCGCGAGATCGGCGACCATCGTGAATTCACCGTTGAAGACCCGCGGACGGCCGTCGATGTCGAGATGCACGATGCGGCGTACGCTCGATACGCCGACGCGATTGAGCGAGAGCCGTATCTCCGGCGCTTCTTCTTGACGGTTCGCATTGAAGTGCAAGCTGCGTTCGCGCCTTCGCATGCCGTTGCGACCGTTCTGTTTCGCAAGATGCGCGTACGCGGGCGCGATTTCGGCGAGCGGGACGACGTTGTACGAGCGCGACGGTAGATCGGGATGCACGTCGTAGTCAAAGACGAGTAAATCGATGTCGATCGGGCGCGCCTCCAGTCGAACCTTCGTCGTTCGGCCGAGCGCGACCTGAACGTCGAGGAGAAAGCGTTCAAAGGCGGTGCGATCGAGTTCGGTCTGTACTTCCGCTGCGACGTTGAGGAACGCGGGCCCACTCGCGCCGTCAGCCGGCGGGGATTCAAAGAACGAAGAGACGCGCTCGATTTGAGCGCGCGTCCGCAGACGCTGCAACGCCGCCAAGATGTTGGCTTGGCGGTCGCCGAGGTTCGATCCGATTCCGATGTAGGCTCGATGCATTCCTTAGACTATGTTTCCTTTAGTAAGGCCTCCACCGTCGTACGCACGAGGTCGTCTTGCGAATCTCCGACGATGATCTTTCGCAATCGACCGTGCCGATCGAAAAAGAGTTGCGTCGGCCAGGCGTCGACACCGTAGGCGTTCCAGAGCGCGAAACTGTTATCGACGGCGACCGGCCAGCGGATGCCTTGGGCGCGAAGGTTCTCCACGACGTACCCGCGTTGCTTCTCCGCGGGCGTTTCGGGGGAGTGTATTCCGATGATTTCGAGGCCCTTGGCACGGTCGTCCGCATAAAGGCGGCGTAAGGTCGGGACCACATTGCGACAATTGAAGCAGTCAACCGTGAAGACGTCGAGGACCACAACTTTGCCGGTGACGTCTCCCCGGTTAGCCGGTGCGTTCAGCCAATCGTTGGCGTGGAGCACCGGATCGAGGGTTGGCGCGGCGCTTGACGGGGCGGCGCCGCAGAGCAAGATGGCGGCGAGTAGCGAAACAGCGAGTCGGTTCATGGTATTTAGCGTACGCTTTTCGGACACGGACGGATGGCTCGAGTTTTCGCAGCCGCGCGAGGTGATTCGCGCCACGAGCGCGAGCGAGCTTGAATCGCTATTCGCATCCGCTGAAGCGGCGCTTGCGGACGGCTTTTGGATTGCGGGCGTGATTCCGTACGAACGAACAGGCGCAGCGATCGGCGTATTCGGCGCACCCGAGCGACGTTCCGCATTCGACGTGCGGGAGTTCACGCTATCGCCGCTCTTGCGAACGGTTACGCGTGATGCGTATCGTACAGCAATTGCGAACATTCAACGCGCGATTTATGACGGCGACGTGTATCAGGTGAATTACACCGTTCCGTTCGACGTTGCGCTGGAGGGCGATGCGCTCTCGTGCTGGTTTTGGCACGCCCGGCAAACCCACGCGCGATATCAAGCGTTCGTCGAGGACGGCGAACGCCGGATACTCTCCTGGTCACCGGAACTGTTTCTTGCGTTCGACGGAGCGCGGCTCACGACGCGGCCGATGAAGGGCACCTCGCCGCCGGACGATACCGCGCCGCTTCACGATGCAAAGAATCGCGCCGAACATATTATGATCGTCGATCTGCTCCGCAATGATTTGCACCGCGTGTGCGAGGACGTTCGCGTCTCTGCGTTATGCACGATCGAACGATATCCGACGTTCGCGACGATGACCTCGACAATTGAGGGGCACGTGCGCGCGAGAACAACGTTGCACCAGGTCTTCCAAGCGACATTTCCATGCGGGAGCGTCACCGGAGCGCCGAAGCGTGCGGCCATGGAGACGATTGCAGCGCTCGAAGGACATCCGCGAGGCGCATACTGCGGCGCGATCGGATATCTTTCGCCGGAACGCTGCGGCTGGTGGAATGTTGCGATCCGAACAGCTCAGCTCGATCGTGGAGTGGGACGGTTTGACGCGGGCGGCGGGATCGTGAGCGATTCTTCCGCCGATGAGGAGTGGCGCGAGATCGACGTCAAACGCGCGTTTTTACACTCCGCAACGGTCGAGTTGTGGGAGACGTTTGCGGCAGACGCCGCACCCGCGACCGTTGCCACACATCTGGAACGCTTGTCGGCGTCGGCGAAACGGCTGGATATTTCGTTTGATTTTGCCGCGTTGCGGCAGCGGATTTCCGGCACGTCGCAACCTGGCACGCTGGTCCGCGTCCGCGTTGCGCTCGATGGTGCGCTCACGGTATTTTCCGAACCGCTGGACGCGCCGCCGGTCGTTGTCGACGTGCGTCTGAGCAGGGCGCGCGTGCGCAGCGCTGATCCGTGGCTGCAAATCAAGAGCTCTTGGCGTCCGGCGCACCGCGTTGCTTGGGATGAAGCACGGCAGCATGGCTGCTTTGATGCGCTGCTACAGAATGAACGCGGCGAGCTGACCGAGGGAAGCCGGACCAATCTGTTCGCCCAATTCGGCGATCGGTTCGTCACGCCGCCGTTAAAGAGTGGACTCTTGCCGGGTATCCTGCGAACGCAGATGCTGAGCGCTAAGCGCATCGTCGAGCGGGTACTATCGCTAGACGACCTTCGCGCGGCGGACGCTATCTACGTCGGAAACTCGGCGCGAGGACTGTTGCGCGCACGACTGCAAGAGTAGAGGTACTGTGAACGGCCAAGCGATCTATCCACTCGTTATTCAACCAAAAGAAACGCAGGCGATCTGGGGCGGCGACGCGCTCGTCACTCAATTCGGCAAAGCCGGCGATCCGAAAGAAAAAATCGGAGAATCGTGGGAGTGCTGGGACGAAAACCGCATTGAGAACGGCGAGTACGCGGGAAAGACTATTGCGGACCTGCGCTCCACGCTCGGAATCCAGCTGATGGGAAATTTGGACACGCACCGGCTTTTTCCGATTCTCACGAAAATCATCGATGCGCGCGATTGGCTTTCAGTGCAAGTGCATCCCGATGATGCGTACGCGCAACGCGTGGAACATCAGCAGAATGGCAAGACCGAGTGCTGGTACATCCTTCAAGCTGAACCCGACGCGCAACTCGTGCTTGGATGGACGGAAGATACTTCGCGGGAGGAATACGAGCGCCGTGTCAAAGACGGCACGCTCGGCGACATTCTGCGAAAGGTTCCGGTGACTGCCGGCCAGGCGTTTTATCTTCCAGCCGGGAGTTTGCACGCAATCGGCGGCGGCATCATCATCTTCGAAACACAACAGGCGAGCGATTTAACGTATCGCATCTTCGACTGGAACCGCACCGGCCCCGACGGGAAGCCTCGTCAGCTACACATCGACAAAGCGGCGGATGTGCTGGATTACCACCGCGGAACGCACGGAGCGGTTGAGCCGCTGACGTATCGCCTCGACACCATGGATCGCACGGTCCTTATAGCCGACAGGCGCTTCACGGTCGAACGAATTGTCGCGCATACCGAGCCGGCGTCAATTTCAACCGACGATCGTCCCGTGATCATTATGGCGCTCGAACATCCGCTAGAAGTTTCCGTTAGCGGTGACAGCGTCAAACTCGACCGGTATCAAACCGCACTCGTTCCCGCTGCCGCGGAGTGGTGTACGGTTGCGGCACCGGTCGACGAGGCAGCGTTCATGTTTGTTACGCCTCCGCGCCATCCAGAAGATGTCGCCGTGCGCCTCCTCGCGGCGGGCGTCGACCAAACCCGTATCGATCGTTTCATGGCGCAATTCGCGTGATTCCCGGACACCGCCGCAACGCCGAGGGCATGCTGACCGTCGGCGGAGTTCGCGCGGACATTCTGGCGGAACGATACGGAACGCCGGCGCTGTTACTCGACCTACGCGTCTTCGATGACGCGCTCTCGGCGATTCTCAACGGCGCGACGCCTCATGGTATTCGCGTTTCATATGCAGCAAAGGCATTGCTCCTTACGGCACTGGCAAAGCGCCTGCAACTCGTTGACGTCGGAGTCGACGTCGCTTCGCTCGGCGAATTGGTGACCGCCGAACGCGGAGGGATTGAATCCAAGCGCATCACGCTCCACGGTGCCGGGAAAACGGACGAAGAAATCGATGCGGCGTTTGTGGGACGGGTCGGCAGGCTCGTGATCGATTCCGTCGACGAATTGCGTCGCATCGCAGCGCTCTCGCAAGGACGATCGCTCGATGTCATGCTTCGGCTCAACACCGGCATCGAAGCGCACACGCACGAGTTTGTGCGGACCGCGGGAGACGACTCGAAGTTCGGTCTCGCGCCACGCGATGAAGCGGCAGCATTGGAATTGCTTCGCGCCAACTCGAATCTCAGGTTGCGGGGCGTGCACGCACATATCGGCTCGCAAATCTTTGATGCGGAACCATACGCCGCGAACGCGCACGCGTTGTTGGAGGTGCTGCAGCGCCTGCGTTCATTGGGGTTTGAAGCGTCCGACACCATCGTAATGGGCGGCGGATTCGGCGTGCAAATGCACCCGGAATCGCCGGACGAAGCGATCGACATTCCGGCGGTTCTCTCAGCTGCGGCTTCGGTCGTCCCACGCGATGTTACGCTCGAGATCGAGCCCGGGCGTGTGATTATTGCCTCCGCCGGCACGTCACTCTATCGCGTCGTGGCGATCAAGCGGTACGCGAAACGTACGTTCGTGATCGTCGACGGGAGCATGGCAGACAATCCGCGACCGGCACTCTACGGCGCCTACCACCACGTCGTTCCGGCGCGCGAGTGCGCAACCCGCTATCATCCCGTCACCATATGCGGGCGCTCGTGTGAAAACGACGCGCTCGCCGATGCGCCGTTGCCCGAAGACTTGCGCGCGGGGGATCTGCTCGCATTTTGTACGACCGGCGCGTACACGTACTCTATGGCGAGCAACTACAACCGGTTCCCTCGGCCGCCGGTTGTTGCAGTCGAAGGCGGCGAGGCGACGTTATGGGCTCGGCGCGAATCGCTCGACGACGTACTGCGTAACGATGTATCATAGCAGCCAAAGGGAGGGCATATATGAAGCGCGTCCTTTTGCTGCTCGTCATTCTTTCGCTCGTCTCACCCCTTCACGTGACTGCTCAGAGCGCATCACCCGCTCCTTCGGTCTTGACGGCCGACACCAAAGTAACGATCTCCGGCGTAACCTTCACCGCTCCGAAAGATTGGAGCGAACAACGCGCCGGCACGATGACGATCCTGGCGCCCCCCGAGAATAATGCCCGACTAGTCATCGTCAACGTCGGCGCGGCGAGCGACGCGAAAGCCGCGATCGCAAGCGCATGGAAGCAACTCGATTCATCGTTCGATCGAAAAATTCAGGTTGCCGAACCGGAAGCCGCGATCAACGGCTGGGACGAACGCGCGAATATCGCATACGTCACGGGTCCCGAAGAACACCGCGTGATCGCTGCGGAGGCGTATCGCAAGGATGCGAACTGGACGGTTATTCTGATCGACGGCTCTGAATCGACGTTTGAAAAGCGTGACGCCGCAGTCGGCGTCGTAGTGGCGAGCATGCAGCCCGAGGGTTACGTTCGAGAAACGTTTGCCGGACGCACCGCGCATCGCCTCACGCCCGAACGTGTCAACGAACTCATCAGCTTCGTCAAAACGGGCATGAGCGAATTGCATGTTCCCGGTGTTGGGCTTGCGCTCATCGATCATGGCAAAATCGTTTACGAAGGCGGTCTCGGCGTTCGCACGATGGGCAGCTCAGAGCCGGTAGACAAGAACACGCTCTTTATGATTGCTTCGAACACAAAGGGCATGACGACGCTGATGCTCGCGCGCGTCGTGGATCAGGGAAAATTGCGCTGGGACGAACCCGTTACGCAAGCCTATCCGTCATTCCGTCTCGGCAGTCCGTCGACGACTGCAAGCGTCCGTATCGAAGATTTAGTCTGCGCGTGCACCGGCGTTCCGCGAAAAGATTTCGATTGGCTCTTAGGCACAACGTCGAAAACCGGTCCGGAAGATACGTTCGCGATGCTCGCAAATACCGAGCCGACGAGCAAGTACGGTGAACTCTTTCAGTACAGCAATACGATGGCGTCCGCAGCCGGCTACATTGCGGGGCACATCGAATATCCGAATTTGCCGCTTGGCAACGCGTACGATAAAGCGATGCAGCAACTCATCTTCAATCCGCTCGGCATGACGCGCACCACGTTCGACATGAAGAAAGCCCTTGCGTCGGACCATGCAAGCCCACACGGGCAGGACATCGACGGTAACACACGCGTGCTCGACCAAACGATGAATGAACTCGCCATCCCGTTTCGGCCGGCAGGCGCAGCATGGTCGAGTCCGCACGACATGATCCAATATGTCCAAAACGAGTTAACCGAAGGCGTATTGCCGAGTGGAAAGCGGTTCGTATCGCAGAAGAATCTCTTGCAGCGTCGCGTGCACACGGTCCCCGTCAGTAAGGACGAGTGGTACGGCATGGGGTTGATAGACGACCGGCGCTACGACATCAGTGTCATTCATCACGGTGGCGACTTGTTCGGCTATCACAGCGATTGGATGGCGATTCCCTCGGCGAACGTGGGCGCAGTCATCTTGACGAATTCCGACAGTGGCGTCGATCTTCGCGGACCGTTCCTGCGCCGATTGTTGGAAGTGCTCTACGACGGCAAACCGCAAGCCGCCACGCAGCTCGCGACAGCTGCGAAGAACGACGTCACCGAGACGGAGGCTCTGCGAAAGCTGCTGAGCGTTCCGCCGTCGGAAACTGCATCTGAACAACTCGCATCGTCCTACAGCAATCCGGCGCTTGGGCACCTCAACGTGCAGCGAAAAGGCTCGAGTGTCACCTTCGGATTCGGTATGTGGAGCAGTGCTGTAGCAACACGCAAAAATCCAGACGGAACGATCTCATTCATGACCGTCTCTCCCGGAATCATCGGGCTCGAGTTCGCTCCGGCGATGAAAGACGGAAAACGAACCCTCATCACGCGCGACGGGCAGCATGCGTATACCTACATAGAAAATCCCTCGCCATGATACGATGACCCCGGAGGAAAGCGACACAATGAAAGAGACTCCCGCGCTCAGTTTTGCGTCGGACATCCGGCCGATGTTCACGGATGTCGACGTCGATCATATGAAGTCATTCGGCTTGGATTTAAGTTCGCGCGATGACGTAGAGAAACACGCAAACAATATTCTTTCCGTGGTGTCGTCGGGCGACATGCCTCCGCGCACGGAGAATCGACCCTGGACCAAAGACATGTGCGCAAAGTTTCAGCAATGGATGAATAGCGGATACGGCCCGTAAACCGCGGTTATCCGAAATCGAGTAGAGGAATGCCGATGTCCGGCCGATCGGTACGGTGCATTCCCGTCGCAATTTCCATTAGCATCAGCTCTAATGTCGGCCGAACGACGCCGAAGAGCAGGTGGCCGCCGGTTGTGTGGCCGTCGCGATGTCCAAGGACGCAGTGCGCGTGAATTCGCGGATTATCTTGATACATTGCCACGTTACCGATGCACGAGAGGACTTCCACTTGTTCGTCGACTTCGATCGGCACATACCGCTTTTGGTCCATGTCATAGTATGCGAGTGTCGCGCGACCAAAGCCGCCTACGCCGTACAGCCGTGCACCGATGATGTTCTGCTGGCCGAGGAAGCGCCCGAGTTGTTGGAGTGCGTCGTCTCCCATGTCGAAGGCGAGAGCATAACTCCGTCCTGAAGCCTGATCCGCAAGAAGCTTATATTTCACTGTTAGAGCATGATACCAGCGAGGATGCATTCCAGCATCAGCTTAGGCCGAGCGCCTGGTCGGCAGCGAGCGCTCCCCTACCGCCGAACTCGCTCGTAGCAAGTAAAACTACAAGAGAATAGGGGTGCAATCGATGTCAACCACAGCGAAGCCGTTCATCACGGACGTCACAGAACTTCGTCGCCGTGCGCGCGAGAATATTGAACGCGGCGCGGTGACGGATAACTACGAAGGCGGCGTCAAGCAAGCCATTGAGTTGTTGCAAGGCGCGCTCGCGACCGAAATCGTCTGTGTGCTGCGGTACACGATGCATTATGTTGCGGCCGTCGGTATCGACAGCGAGAGCGTCAAGCAAGAGTTCGAGGAGCACGCCAACGACGAGCGAGAGCATGCTGACAAAATTGCGAATCGCATCAACCAACTCGGAGGCGTTCCCAATCTCAATCCCGAGGGGCTGACCATACGCTCCGCGACCGAGTACGGTAATGCCGAAACTCTCATCGACATGATCAAGGAAAACCTGATCGCCGAGCGCATCGCCGTCGAGCATTATCGCGAACTCATCCGCTTCTTCGGCGAAAAAGACCCGACGACGCGGACTATGTTGGAGGGCATCCTCGCGCAGGAAGAGGACCACGCCAACGACATGCATGACCTGCTCGTCGCGCACGAGGGTCGTCCATTCTTGAAATCATAGACTTAGGGATTGCGCGACCGAACGATTTGCATTATGTCGCCGGCCGTGATGCCGGATAAATCATGAGGAGTTGCGGAGACAACATGCTCCGCAACTTCCTGATACTTAGATTTAAGATACTCTTCGAGGTATGTCATCGCGCTGCTCTTTGCCGTTGCATCACCGATGAGAACGATCGAGCTATCCCCCTTGAGACGTTCCGCGATGCGCTCGTAGTATTCGTCCGGCTCCTGAGTACGTTGGCCGCTGTAATCCGATTCCTTTCGATGCTCGAGATCACGTTCGAATCCATGCGGATCCTTCGGTTCGAGATGCCCGCGTTCTTCGAGATGCGTGCCGTCATACTCAAAGAAACGAGCGCTGTGGTGATCGATGAGCACGACCGTTTCGTTCTCGGACGAGGCCGGCGACGCGGCAGCTACGCCGGCCTCGGTTAGGAACCGGCGTAGTTCCGTAATTCCGGCTGGTTCGACGTCTTTATGATGCGGTTTCGTGAAGACTGCGCGTACCGTGCCGATTTGAAACTCGAACTTACCGTCGTGTCGCTCGAGCACGCTTCCCAGATGATTGACGAGACTCACGACGTCGGGCCATTCGAGGTTGCGCGGAAACGGATGCTCGAAGATCTCTTGCAAGATTCGGGCGTGGTGCCGGTTGAGTTTCGGCAAATCTCTATCCATCTGGAACCGACCTCCATATTGGCGAAGGACGTGACATATTCAGTCTACGATATGTTGCGTAAGAATGTTCAGGGCTTGATCCATGGCCGCGATGCGCGCGTCTTCCTCCGGCACACCGTACAAGGCGGCGCGTTCGCGCATTGAGACGTGTCCGACGTTCACGGAGCCGTTGGCTTGCCAGACGATGAGCTTTAATGGAAGTTCGATTGCGAATTCCGGAAAGGCATCCATCAAAGCCGTGCCGCCTTTTGGATTCCCGAAGATGATGAGCGTGGTTGGCCGAAGCGCGAGGCCGACGCCTTCTGCTGCCGCAGTTTGATCGATAGTCGCGAAAATGGTGTTCCCGGCTTTCGTGATCGCGTCGGAAAGGCGTTGCACCGTATCGTTGAATGAATACCGGCTCAATTTCGTCATTATCGGAGCTCCTTCGATGGTCATGCTTGCACTCTTCGCCGCGGTCGCGCTCGATGCACTTTTCTCGAGCGCGTCGCTTTCCGGCGCGCATATCGGTGCGCTGGTCGTCGACGCACAGTCGGGAAAGACCATCTACGCGCGCAACGCCGATGATGCGTTCATCCCCGCATCGACGATGAAGCTCATCGTCGGGTCGGCCGCCCTCGACGTGCTCGGCGACGAATTTTCGTTCACGACGACGCTCGCAACGGATGGGACCACGCTGTATCTCAAAGGCGGCGGCGATCCTCTACTGTCAGCGCAGGACCTCGCGCAGGGCGTCGATACGCTGCACGCATTGAACATGACATCGTTCCCCGGGGGAATCGCCGGTGACGACACACGCTACACGGGTTCTCGCTACCCGGACGGATGGCAGGTCGACGATCTTCCATACGATTACGCGGCTCCGGCGTCGCCGCTCTCGTTCAACGAGAACCGTTTCACGATACAAGTCACGCCGGGCAACTCGCCGGGCGACTCAACCACGATTGCGCTCGCGCCCAATTCGCGCGCGATTCCGGTCGAAAACCATTCGATTACGGGTGCTCCGCGCTCCGACGATTCGACTGCACTCGAACTCGCGTGGGAAACACCGCTAACAATACGCGTCACCGGAAGCGCGCCTGCCCACGCAACCGACGTGGCGCTCGATGCCGCCGCGATCGATCCCGCCGCGTTTACGATTGAAGCCCTCGCAAACGCGCTGAACGCGCCAACGATTCCGACGAAGCTCGTCATGACGCTGCCAGGTGCACGCGTTGTGTGGCAGCATCATTCGGTTTCGTTGCCGGCGCTGCTCGCCGACATGTGGTTGCCGAGCGATAACCTCCTCGCCGAGACCTTGTTGGAAGAGCTCGGTGTCGCAAGTCCAGGCAGCGACGACACTCGCGCGCGCGGAATCGCACGCGAGCAATCGTGGCTCACGTCGATCGGCGTCGATCCAAAAACGATGACGATTGCAGACGGATCGGGAATGTCGGCGTACGACCGCGTCACTCCCCGCGCACTCGCTGCGATTCTCAAACACGATTGGAACTCGAGGTTTCGTCCCGAAGTGCTTGGAGCGCTTCCCGTCGCCGGGCAAAGCGGCACGCTCAAGACCGCATTCACTGGCGCACCCCTCGCCGGTAACGTGATCGCTAAAACGGGGACTTCAAATCATACGCGAACGCTTGCAGGGTTTTTGCAAATGCCGCACCGTACGCTGATCTTCGCGTTGATGGTAAACGACTGGATGGATAGCAGCCCAGGCGCGAGCGGGC
>JAMXLG010000131.1 GCA_024281135.1 Vulcanimicrobiia bacterium
TGAATCACTTTTTCGCGATCTTGATGCGCGAAGTCGCTGTCGATATCGGGGATCTCTTGCCGTTCTTCAGACATGAACCGTTCGAAGAGCAGATTCATGCCGATCGGATCGACGGCAGTGATTCCAAGCGCATAACACACGGCGGAGTTCGCCGCCGACCCGCGCCCCTGACAAAGGACACCGTAGCGATGCGCAGCCTGCACGATATCCCATACGATCAGGAAGTATCCCGCGAGATCCATTTTTGCGATGATCCCGAGTTCGTATTCCAATTGCCGTTCGACGGCAGACGCGAGCGGCGAGCCGTAACGCTCGGCCGCGCCGCGATAGACCAGCTCGCGCAAACACGTCTGGCGCGTTGTACCCTCCGGCACGGGAAAGAGCGGGAACTGTCCCGTCAGCCGGTCCAGCCGGAATTTACAGCGCTCCGCGATGCCGATCGTCGCATCGATCGCTTCAGGATATTGACGAAAGAGACGACGCATTGCCGTCGCGCTTTTCAAATGAAACTCGGCATTGGGGCGCAGACGATGTTCGTTGCGCGCGCGTTCCAGGTCGATCGTCTCACGCACACACGCAAGTACGTCGGCCAGCGGTGCGTCTTCCCGGCGCGCATAGGCAACGCCGTTTGTTGCGACGTACGGAATACGCAGCTCGCGCCCCATCCGCACCAGCTGCTCGTTCCGAAGCGCTTCTTCTGCGGTTAGATGATGCTGCAGTTCTAGATAAAAGCGCTCGCCGAAGAGACCCCGGAATCGTTCGGCGTGCTCGCACGCTAAACGCCGGTCGCCGGCGGCGAGAGCGCGATCGATCGCACCCTCACGGCTCGCCGAGAGCGCGAATAAGCCGTCCGTGTGCCCCTCGAGATCCTCGAGCAGCAATTTCGCATCGCTCTTACTTCCGCGAAGCTGCGCTTTCGAAATCAACTCGCAGCAATTGGCATAACCGCGTTCATCTTCAACCAGTACGACGAGGTGCGATCCATCCGCGAACGTCAACTCGCTGCCGATTAACGCATTGATTCCCGCCTTCCGCGCGTATGCTGCAAAACGAACGCTGCCGTAGAGCCCGTCGCGATCGGTAAGCGCAATCGTTTCGAGACCGATCTCGAGCGCGCGTTCAACGAACTCTTCCGGATGTGAGGCACCGTCCAGAAACGTAAAGTTCGAGCGGCAGTGCAATTCCGCGTACTTCAAGAGAACGAACCGTTAACGTGAGAGCCACGTCCGCAACATGCGCAGATCCAATCGGCTGACGATCTGCGGGCAATCGGGAGAACAGAGATGCAGCGAGCGCAGGCGGGAACGCATGCGTTCGCGCTCTTCCGCAAAGCATTTGGTGATGGTGACACTTTTGAGAAAGCGTTCGTTCTCTATGCGTAGATGAGCGAATCGCTGATGGAGCTCCCGTTCGCGTTGCGGCTCGCCGACAAAACACGCGCGCAAACGCAAACGTTCGCCGTAGCTGTAGCGCAGCTCCCGAATGCGCCGCATCGGATGTTCCGAGAAACCGATCTTGCACGAATCGTTGTCGACATCTAGCAGGTAGACGAACCCGTAATTGAATCCGGCGAGTTCTTCGAGCGGCGAAAGCAAATGATTGGTCCGGTTCAGTTCTCCACTGCGAAGCCAGGCGGAGGCAACTTTTTGAAACCGCTCGCATGCGGTAGGTACCGTCTCAATCATAAGCGCCTCTCAGATACCAGCGCGTTCCTTGGCGATAGATGCGGCAGACTTCGCCATCTTCTAGAACGACGTCGTATTCATCGCGCGTAACGCCGAAGCCGAACCAGCCTTCTTCGATTCGCCATGGTCCCGCGCACTCCATGACCGCGCGCGGCGGACTCCCGATGGATGCCGGCTCCCCGCGATGCACGCGAACGTCGATCTCGCGCACGTTGAGCAACCGCAGTTGCGGCGCAATCGTCGCGGCTGTCGCGACCGGCGCATTGAGCGGATCCGGCTTCGGCACACCGAACGGCTCGTACTCGAACCGTTCTTCCAGCGGATGCGCATCGCGCAATCGAGCGCGCAACGCCGGCTCACCCAAGACTGCTTCCAAGCGCGCCAGCGTCACAGCCACATGCTGTGGATCGATATCATCGGCCGCAAAGAGCGCTAATTCTTCTCCGCCTTCTTCCAACCGCAGCGCGCGCAGATTCAGCCCCACGATCGGCGCCTCAAATTGCATCCCTTCAAGTTTTGCGCGCAAAACATCGAGCATCGAACGTTCTTGTGCGGTCGGTGCCGCGAGGAGCACTTCTATCGCAGCTACATCACCGTTATCCAGCTCCATGCGCAGTTGCAAAGCACTCGCGCGTTTGCCGCACCGTTCCAGATCGGAACAGATGCGCGTCAGCAGAACGCGCAAGGCAAAGAAAACCTGAGCTTCGTCGTCGGCATGTCCTTCTCCGAACATCACGGCTTCGATGCTGACGGCATGGCCGCGTGGTTCAAACGGCGTTCGATCGATGCCGCGCGCCCATTCGTGCCAACGCGCGGCTGCGCGCCCGAAACGACGGACAAACGGACCAGGGGGCAATTTCGCAAGTTCACCGAGCGTGCTGATGCCAAGCAACCGCAAACGTTCCTGTGCCGAAGGATCGAGTTCCAAAACTTCAAGTGGAAGCGGACGCACCCGTTCGGCGGCAGCATCTTCTTCTATCACGGTTCCATCGCCGATCCACGTAGCGGCGAACGCGCAAAATTTATTCTCTGCACATCCGAGGCGGAGCGGCATTTGAAAACGTCTAATGATTTCTCGCACTTGCGTCATCCATGCATCTGGATCGCTCGAAATGCCGCGCATATCGAGGAATGAGATCCCGTCGCGAACGTCGTCGATCAGCGGCGTCACCGCATCGAGTGCATCTAGAATCTCGTTCCACAGCGCGCGTCCACGCGCCGGGTCGTAGACGGCGATGCGCGCATTCGAAACCGCTGCCGCGGCTTGCGCAACCGTTTGCCCAATCCGCGCGCCATCTTCGTATGCGCGGTCATCCAGAGCGACGACGCGT
>JAMXLG010000132.1 GCA_024281135.1 Vulcanimicrobiia bacterium
GTGCTATCGTTCGCTTACAGAGGTGTACGCGAAATGAAGAGAATCATTGCGCTGCTTGGGGCATTGTTGTTTTCGAGCGCGCAGACGCCGGCGCAAATGCCCTCCGCGACGCCGGGCGCCGGTGCGCCGGCGTCGGGTACCGGGCTGCCCGCCATCACGCATCTCGTCTACCGGTTCGGCTACAACACGAAAGCCGCGGATAGTGGAAACGGAACCGGAACGACGACAATCGATATCACTGGACTCGCACCAGATGGCGGAATGATGATTACCGCGACTGACGATTGGTGGAACAGCGTGAATCCCAAGCAATCTAGCACGTGCGAAATTCACACGAGCGGAAACATCGAATGTCCAAACGCGCCGTACATGATCACGGGGATTCAAGCGACGGTCGTGCCGTTACTGACGCGCGGGCTCTTCACGAGCTTCCGCTCGAATGCGAATGCAACGGCGACGCATACATACACGTTACGCGCGACCTTTGCACCAAGCATTCAGCGCGGATTCGCCGGGCAAGTGTATACCTGGAATTGCAACTTCTCAATGAACGGGGCCGGCACGCTCAACGATGCACCTCACGGTGCGCCGCTCGTTCTCATTCATTCCAAGGGGCAAATGGCGCAACAAGCAGGACGATACATTAAAGCGAACGGCAAATATAACATCGTCTATGATCCGGGGTTCAAGGTACCGGCAATCGTGAATTCAGAATGGACGTTCGTGCCGCGGATGACCGTGAATCACTATACGGTTGAGATGCGTCTGATTCGAGCGGGTCCGCAACCCAGCGGTCAATGATGGTCGGTTCGCTGCGCAGGAGCGCGCGCTAACATCTCGTCGATGATTTCTACGATTCCGTTTGCCGCCGCATCAAGCAGCTTGCGGCCTTTTTCGGCGGTGGCTTTCGTCGGGTCGCCCATGACGCCCGTTTTTGAAAGCGCGCTCCAGTGTTCCATCATCACTAGCGGTCCGTCGCCTCCGATGAGGTCGGTCCAGTAGTTTTTGGTCGGCCGGTGCGAGAGTTCGTGCGCTGCCTTCGACATATCGACGAGATCGGGCCGGATCGCAAGATACAGCGACGTCTCGAATTCGCACGCGTGATTCATTCCGCCGATGCGTTCCGACTCGCGCAGCGACTCCGCCACTTCGCGAACACCCGGCGCGGCCCAGTAGTTGATCGCAGCGGCGAGCACATCCGTCTCGACGACGGTCAGACGCGCGATGATGTCGATGAACGGCGTGTTGCTGCCGTGCCCGTTTACGATCAGAATCTTGCGGAACCCATGGTGCGCTAAGCTGCGGCAGACGTCGAGCCCATAATCGATCAGCGTGTGCGCGCCGATCGTGATCGCGCCCGGAAAATCCATGTGATGTGGGCTGTAGCCGTGATTGATCGCCGGCACGAGTAGCGCGCGGTCGCGAGCCCGCGAGACTGCTTCTTCGCAGACTGCATTGCAGAGACGGAGGTCAGTATCAATTGGAAGATGCGGGCCGTGGTCTTCAATCGTCGCGATTGGGACCACGGCCACGGTGCCGCGTGCTGCGGCTTCTTTTACTTCCGGCCAGGTGAGTTCGCCGTAGTGATAACCGTCTGCCATGGACGGTTATGGCGCTTACACCTTGGTAACTTCCTTCTTCCAGCGGTTGAGTGCCGTTTCCGCGACGTTCATGAGATCGGCGCCGATTTCTTCATAGTCTTTATCCGGAAGATTTGCAAGCGAACACCGGACGGACCAGTCCGGCGCACCGAAACCGCTGCCGTTTAAGAGCACGATCGAGTGGGCTTCCGCGAGCGCGAAGACGATCTGTAGTGGATGGTAGTTCTTCACGAGATATTCCATGAAGTCTTTACCGTAGGTCAGTTCCGCCCACTTCATGAGATCCAGCGTCGAATAGTAGCCCGCGCGACGGTCGTCAGGCGCGAGCGGCAGGTTCAAGCCTTTCCAGAGACGTTCGAGCCGTTGTTGCACGATCCGCATCGTGAGGTGCTTGTAGGCATCGTTCGTGTCGGTGAGCGCAAAGAGCGAGAAGAAGGTCATCATTACTTGCTGCGGCATTGAAAGCCCGGCTGTATGATTCAGCGCTACTTGGCGGCTATCGGCGACCAGACGATCGATGAATTTGATCGTGTCCGGCGTCAGCGTGAGGGGCCCGTAGCGCTTGCGTAGGCGCTGCTTCTCATTTTCAGGCAGACCTGCGAGCATCTCATCGAAGACGTTGTCTTGATGGATCGCGATCACGCCTAACCGCCAGCCCGTGCATCCGAAATACTTGGAGTACGAGTAGACGGTTATCGTGTTGCGCGGAGCATACTTCATCAGCGATTCGAAGTGCTCGACGAACGTGCCGTATACGTCATCAGTAATGATGATGAGTCGTTTGTTCTTTTCGCGAACGATGGAAGCGATACGCTCGAGGGTCGAGCGCGACAACGCTACCGACGGCGGGTTGCTGGGATTGACGACGAAGAAGGCTTTGATCGTAGGGTCGGCAAGCTTGTCGATTTCGCTGTCGGGATACTGCCACGAGTGTGCTCCCGAGTCCAGCTCGCCGGTCGCTTCGATCTCCACGACCTCGAACGAATACCGTTCCAGATGTGCGATTTCGATATACGGCGTAAACGTCGGCAACGCGAGTGCAATGCGGTCACCTTGTTTCAACAGCCCGTTTACCATCAGCGAATCGAAGATGTAGCACATCGCGGCCGTGCCGCCTTCGACGGCGAAGACGTCGTACGTGCCGGGTGGCGGCTCGTCGCCGCACATCTCGCGTACAAGATATTTGCGGACGACCTGTTCCATGTGGGTTCCCATTCGCATCGGGACGGGATACATATCGCCGATAATCGCGTCGGTAAGCTCGTACACCCAGGCGTCCTTCTCGAAGCCGAGTTTCTCGACACCGTAATCGATGCCGGTCTTGAGCATCTCGACGCCGGGTTCACCTTTATGACGCTCAATGAAGTTGTCAAGGCGTGCGCCGATTCCCGGTTGCGCCGGCATGCCTCCGAGGTCGGGTTCATCCCAAACGCGTTTTGATTCTTCGACGCCGAAGCGGCCGAACAGAAAATACGCATCGCGTGGCGTCGTCGCGATCCAATTCGGATTTCCGCGGCCCGCGTTCAGAAACACTTCGGTGCTCTTGGGATCCTTTGCAATACGGGTCAACTCGTCTTTCAGTTCAAATGGACTGATTTGATCCCACTTGCGGAAGCGCTCCATCGGATCGGTGCCGGTTGTACCTTTGATGGCCATGTAACGTTACTCCCTACGGGTTAGTCTGATTA
>JAMXLG010000133.1 GCA_024281135.1 Vulcanimicrobiia bacterium
CTCGACGCCGAGGCGGCATCAGAGTGGCGTGAAACGTTGCGCGGCGAGGGCAAGCGCGTCGTTTTTACCAACGGATGTTTCGACGTCTTACACGCGGGACACGTGAATTATCTTGCGTGGGCGCGCGCGCAAGGCGACGCGCTCATCGTCGGACTGAACTCGGATGATTCGGTGCGGAAGCTCAAGGGCGAGCGCCGTCCGCTCGTGCCGTTCGAGGACCGTGCGCGCGTGCTTCGTGCACTGCGCAGCGTCGATATCGTCGTGGAGTTCGGTGAACGCACGCCCGAAGTACTGCTCGACCGGATTCGTCCCGACGTTCACGTGAAAAGCTCGCAATATCGCGAAGACGAATTGCCTGAACGCACCGTCGTGCTGCAGCACGGAGGCGAGGTTCGTTTGGCGCCGCACCTTCCCGGCCACAGCACGACCGACGTCATCGCGCAGATCATCTCTCGCTACGGTTCCTAGGTGCTTCGGTGCGCATTGCATTTACGGCCAACGGGCCGGGAGAGATTGCGGGATGGTTCCGTCCGCTCGTGCGCCGGTTGTACGAACGCGACCCCGATCTCGACGTGTATCTCTTTTGCGTTCCGGACGATTACGCGACCGGGTATGAAGCCGATCTCGCGCACAGGCTTTATCCGAGCGCGCACGTGTTCGATCCAAAAAGCTACCTGCGCTTTGCGCTTGGACGCTCCGTCGAAAACGCTCCTGACAGCGTCGATGCGGTTGTGTATCTCGGCGGCGACTTGATGCACGCGTCGCGCGTGCACGGCCGGCTTGGCGGTAAGGCCGCGAGCTACAAATTTTCGAAGAAGAACTATCGCGAGAAATTCGCGCGTTTCTTCGCGGTCGATGAGAAAAACGTCGAACAATTGCGCGGGTGGCTTACGCCGGACGACCGCATCGAAGTGGTGGGGAATCTCGCGATCGACGGCGCGATACTCGAAGCGCAGCAGCCGCTCGAACGTGGAGCTCCCGATGACGGAATTCTCGTGATGCCGGGATCGCGCAGTTACGAAGTCGAGAACATGATTCCGTTCTTCTTCACGATGGCGCTGCGCATCGTTCGCGAGCGTCCCGATCTGCCGATCGCCTTCGGGATTTCGCCGTTTACGCCGCTTGCCGACGTCCGGCGCGCGATTGAAACGGGTGGCGATCCACGCGTCTGGGCCCAACGCGGCCGTCTCTTCGAAGAAGGCGACACGGCGTATCTCACGAGCCTCGACGGCGCCGTACGCTTCCCTATTCTGCGCAATGCGCTTGCAGCGGCGACTCGTTCGCGTCTGGCCGTCACGTTGCCGGGCACGAAATGTATCGAGCTTGCTGCGCTCGGTGTTCCGATGATCGCCATCACGCCGCTCAATGCGCCGGAGCTGATCACGTTCAACGGGCCGCTGACCTACCTCGATCGCATTCCGGTCGTAGGGGCGACGCTCAAACGCGAAGTTGCCGTGCAAGTATCGAAGCGGTTCCGTTTTCACACGCAGCCGAATATCGATGCGGGCGAGATGCTAATCGAAGAGTTGCACGGGACGCTCACACCGGGGCGCGTCGCGCGGGTCGCGCTCGAGCGGTACGACGATCGCGCGTGGATCGCGCGCAGCCACGCACGCTTGAGCGAGCTCTACGCATCCCATGTCGGCGCGGCTGACCGTATGGCCGAATCGCTTCTGGGGCTCGGCGGGTTCTAGGACGATATGCGTATCTCCGTCGTGATTGCAACCAAAGACCGCGCGTCGTATGTCGAGCGTGCGCTCGCGTCATTCGAAATGCAAGCCGGCGCGCCGGACTTCGAAGTCATCGTCGTCGACAATGGCTCGAGTGACGACACGAAAGGCATTGTCGAACGGGAAGCTGCGAGCGTGAGTTTCCCAATTACGTACGTCTATGAAGGCGAACCCAATCGCGGAAAAGCTCGTAATCGCGGAATCGAACGCGCGAACGGGTATCTCGTGTTGTTCTGCGACGACGACGTTGTCGCTCCGCCCGGCTACCTCGCGGCGCACGACGCGGCGCATACGACGAGCAATCTCGTTGTGAATGGCCCGATCATAAACGTTGCGTCGTATGAAGAGCATCCGAAACCCACCTTTGCAAATTACTCGCGCGCGTTCTTGTGCACGTGCAACGTTTCGATTCCCAAGCATTCGTTGGACGCCGTCTCCGGATTCGATGAGGCGTTCCATTTGTACGGATGGGAAGACACGGAACTCGGCGTGCGGCTGCGCGAGGCCGGGATGCGATGGAAGTTCGCGTGGGGTGCGTACATTTGGCACATCAAGCCGCCGGATGAAAACACGCTTGAAGTCGAGACGCGCAAGACGATGGAGAAGGCTCGCATGGCCTGCAAATTCGTCGAAAAGCAGCCGTCCCAGCGCGTGCGCATGGCCACCGGCGCCTATCCAGTGAACTTGATGCGCGGAAAATTGTTGTTTCCCGATCGGTTGCTCGCGCTCTATGCGGGTGTTGCGACGAGTGAAAACGCGCCGCCGTTTCTTCGTGCGCTTGCGCGCTCGCGATTCTTGGACGGCATGTACGTGCGCGAGCTCTCGAGGACGCTTCACGAGTGACAGCTCGCGCGCTGCTGTATTGCGCGGGCGGTGGTATCGGTGATTCGCTCGTAGCAAGCGTTGTTGCGCGAGCTCTACGCGAACGTTTCTCAACGGTCGACGCGTTGACACTGCCCGGACATCGCGGCACGCTCGAACGGGTGCCGGATCTCGATGATGTGCTCGTCGACGACGGTGGTGACGAAGGGCAGCTTGCAGCAGCGCTGCGCGAACGCCGCTACGATGCGTGCGTTGTAACGTGGGCAACGCCGCGTACGGCGCGCGTTCCGCAGTTAGCGCGCATTCCGGTGCGCGTCGGACAAGCGCGGCGGTTGTATTCGGGCCGCTTCACCGATCGGGTTGTCGTTCGAAGCGAACTCGGCGACGTCACGAGTTCGTGGGCGGATATCTTGCTCGACTACGCTCGCGCAATCGGCTGCGACACCCTCGATACGCATCCACGGTTTGTGCCGACAGAAGCCGATATCGCGGACGCCGGCCAGTTCCGCGAAACGCTGCGTCTGTCGCGCGGCGAATACATTATTTTGCATCCTACGAACGCGATCGCATCCAGGCGCGGAATTTGGCCGACACAGGGTTGGGCAACGCTCGCGCGTGCCTTGTATGAGAAGTTCGGTGTGCCTGTGTTGCTTACGGGGGCCGATAGCGAAAAGTCGATTAACGAGGCGATCCTTCGACAAGCTCAGGATGACACGGGGATCGTTGATATTGCCGGTCGGGTTGGGATTGGCGGGTTTGGAGCGTTAGTGCAGCAAGCGCGCGGGTTCGTTGGGATTACCACGGGGACGATGCACGTTGCGGCGGCGGTCGGCGCACCGACCGTTGGGATCTTTCCGTTTCAGTCGGATTTTCCGGACCGTTGGGGACCGCTTGGCGAACGTACGGCGACCGTTCGGCCGACGTTTCCTTGTCACGGCGGGGACACGAAAGAAGACTGCCGCGATTACGCTTGCATCGCGAATCTAGACGTGAACCGCATCGTCGCAGCCGCGGGGGAGTTGATCGAGTAACATCGGTCGAACCCGGCTCCTGCCATGCGCGCGACGATCCAGCTGTGTACGTATAACCGGCCCCATCTCTTGGAACGGGTGCTCGATGCTTGCTTCGAGCAAACAGTGCCTGCTGATTCGTATGAAGTCGTGCTCGTCAACGACGGGTCGACCGATTCGACGCCTGAGGTGATCGCACGCGCGCAAACGCGCGCATCGTGCCGCTTCGTTGTCGTCAATCAGCAAAACTCCGGTCTTGCGAAAGGGCGCAACGCCGGGATCGCGCGCGCGAGCGGGGAGCGCATCATCTTTATCGACGACGACGTGCTGCCGCTGCCGAATTTCGTTGAGGAGCATTTGCGTTCGCATGACGCGCATCCGAAAGCGATCGTGCGCGGCGGCGCGATCAACGTCGAAAGCTTCGACGATCTTCCGCCGCCGGTGTGGAAACTGCACAACTACAGTGGCAATTACTTTTGGACCACCAACGTCTCCGTGCCGCTTGTTACGATTCGCGCCGTCGGCGGCTTCAATGACTCGTTTTCCGAGTATGGTTGGGAAGATATCGACGTGGGACTGCGTCTGCGCTTCGGCGGCGTGAAGGCCGTCTTCAATCCGAAGGCGCTCGTGTATCATTGGAAGCCGCGTCCGCGGACGGCCGATGTTGCGAAGCTGATTCGTCAAGCGCGCGCGCAGGCGCGAACCGCCGTGCAATTGGCTGCACTGCATCCGCACTGGCGCACGTATCTTGCTACAGGAAATAATCCGGTGCAGCGCGGTTTAAACAAGTGGATTCGCGGCATCGAAAAAGCACGCGGATTTCATGCCGAAACGGGCGACCCGTCCGAGGACCGCGCGTTGGACAACCGCGAGCTTCGGGCAGCGCGCCGGCTTGCGCGTGACGCGTACTACGAAGAGTTGGAAGACACGCTCCGACGTTGAAGGTTCTTCTTTCGCGCACGGATCGCATCGGCGACCTGATCCTCTCCACGCCGGCGATCGCAACGGTGCGCGCGTCGTTTCCCGGCGCGCACGTCACGATGGTTACGAGTCCTTACAATCGCGTGGTGATGGAGCGCAACACGGACGTCGACGAACTCGTCGATCTTCCGCGTGAGATCAAAGCGCGTCCGTTCGGCGCAGCCTTTCACGACTACGACGTCGCGATCGCTCTTGCCCCGCGCAGCATCGATCTGCAGATCGTAGGTGCAACGCGAGCGCGGATTCGCGCCGGGTACACCTATCAACGCCGCTGGATCGCGCGGCTCACGGCGCGCCTCTATCTCAACCGGATAATGGTGAGCGTCGCTGATCCCGAGTTGTGCGAGCGCAATCCCAGGCTAGTCGTTCCTCACGAAGTGGACCAGTTGCTGGAGCTCGTCGCGCTCTCCGGTGCAAACGAACGGCGTTCCGATCTGCGGCTCGACGTGCGCGACAGCGATCGTATCGCAATCGCGCATCTGCCGGAGAACCCGCTCGTCCTTCACCTCGGCGCGCGCTGGTTCACAACCGGAAGCACGGCCGAGAGCACGCTTGCACTTGCCGAGGAGTTGCGCGAACGATTCGGTCCGCTCGTGATCTCCGCTCCCGAAGAGTCCGAAGTGTACGCACAAGCGTTCGAAGCGCGCGGGTTCACCGTCGCGCATAGTTTGCCGTTCTACGCGTGGGCGGCGTTGTTCGAGCGCGCGCGCTGCGTTGTGACGGTCGACACCGGTGCGACTCATGTCGCAAGCGCGATGCGCAGGCCCACGCTAGTCGCTTTCGAACATCGCTACTTCCGGTTGAACTCGCAAGAATGGGCGCCGTACCGCGTACCCAGCGTGCTGGTTCGCAAGCCGGAGTTCGCCGATGAGACGTCGCTTACGCACTTCCGCGCAAGAATCGTTCACGGCGTCGAACGACTGACCGCAACCACGACCAATGCCTGACATATCCGTCGTCGTTCCGACCTACAACCGGTTGGACACGCTCGCACACGTTATTCCCACGCTGCTCGCACAAGATTTGCCGGCGGCGCAGTTCGAAGTGCTCGTGTGCGACTCGACTTCGACAGACGGCACAGCGGAATATCTCGCTCAGGTGCACTCCGAGCATCCGAACATTCGCCATCTGCCCGGCGCATACAGCGGACGCGCTATGGCGCGCAACGCCGGAATTGACGCGGCGCAAGGCGAGGTGGTGCTCTTCAACGATTCGGATATTCTGGCGTCAGCGGATCTGCTCTCCCGCCATCTGCGCCACCATCGAGAGCGCAAAGATATTGCGGTTGTCGGCTTGGAAGTGCAAGTCAAAGACCTCGACGACTATGCGTTCAAACGGGATCATCCCGAAGCGCGCGGCTCTTTGCACAAACCGACGCGTAAAACGCTGCCCTGGCTGTATTTCTTGACCGGAAACGCGTCAGCGCGCCGTGACGATCTGCTGCGGGTTGGAAAGTTCGACGAAGACTTTACGGGATACGGGCACGAGGACTTAGAGCTCGGGTATCGCCTGCAGCGCGCCGGCATCACGATTCTCTACGACCCCAATGCGGTCAACTATCATTGCCAAGACGTGCCGCACGACGACCAAAAAGAGAAGATGAAACTTGCAGGACGTTCGACCGTGCGCTTCTATCGCAAACACCCCGATTTTGCAGTGCAGCTCAACTTGGGCATGACGCCCGTCTCACTCGGGCTGCACTCGATGCTGACGAATATGCCCGCGCTGCTCGGATTTTTCGATGCGCGCGCCGCGAAATCGAAGTTCGCTCGCGATCTCGTGCAACAGTATTACTACGTTTCCGGAATCAAAGCTGCCCTTCGACAGGCTCAGGGCATGCCCCTGAAGGAGAAGACGTGATCACCCGATTCTCATGTGGAGCACTGCGCGCGAGCGATGCCGGAGTACCCGTTGAACTCAACGGTTGGATCAATCGCCGCCGCGACCACGGCGGTTTGATTTTCGTCGACCTGCGCGATCGCGACGGCGTGACGCAAGTCGTCTTCGATCCACAGCATCCGAGTTTCAAAGATGCGGAGCATCTGCGCAACGAAGACGTGATTCGCGTGAGCGGAACCGTGCGCAAGCGGCCCCCGGGCACGGAAAATGCCGCCCTTGCAACCGGCGATGTCGAAGTCGGCGTTGATTCGCTCGAAGTTATCAACCGTTCCCAAGTGCCGCCATTCCAGATCAACGTCGATACGGACGTCGACGTCGATTTACGCCTCGAATATCGCTACTTGGATCTGCGTCGCCCGCGCATGCAGCACAACATCCGCTTGCGGCACAAGATCGTCAAGACGATGCGCGACTTCTTCGACGACCGCGGATTCATCGAAATCGAGACGCCGATGTTGATCAAGAGCACGCCCGAAGGCGCGCGCGACTATCTCGTGCCCTCGCGTCTCTATCCCGGCGAGTTTTACGCTTTGCCGCAGTCGCCGCAGCTGCTCAAGCAAATCTGCATGATCGCCGGCTTCGGCAAATACATGCAAATCGCACGCTGCATGCGCGACGAAGATCAACGTGCCGACCGTCAGCCGGAGTTCACGCAACTCGACGTCGAGATGTCGTTTATCACGCAGGATCAAGTGCTCGAGACGATGGAATCGTGTATCCATCGCGTGTGGAAAGACGTGCTCGGTGTTGAACTTGCACCGTTTCCGCGTTTGACCTATGACGAAGCGATAAATCGCTTTGGTATCGACAAACCGGACTTGCGCTTCGGACTCGAACTCGCGCAAGTGAACGATGTGTTTGCCGGTACCGATTTCGTCGTGTTCAAGTCCGTGATCGACACGCACGGTGCGATCGTCGCGTTGCGTTATCCGGGCGGAGCATCGCTCTCGCGTCGCGACTTCGACGCGTTGACCGAAGAGGCCAAGACGCTCGGTGCAAAGGGCATGGTTTGGATCGCGCTCGGCTCGGACGGCGTGAAATCATCCGCGCAGAAGTTCATCAGCGACGAACACGTTGCGAAATTACGCGCTGCGACACAGAGCGAAACGGGCGACGCGATTCTGCTCTTTGCGGATGCGCGAGCGCTTTCGCTTGCAGTTGCGGGTAAAATGCGCAATGTCGTCGGCGACCGGTGCGGCTTGCGGGATCCGAAGCAATTCTCGTTCTGCTGGGTGCTCGATTTCCCGTATCTGGAAGTTGATGAAGAAACCGGAAAAGCGTTTCCCGCGCACCATCCTTTCACGTCGCCGGGTGCGGGTCAGTGGGAGTATCTGCACTCCGATCCGCTCAAAATGCGCGCGCAGCACTACGACATGGTGCTCAACGGCTACGAGCTCGGTTCGGGTTCGATCCGTATTCACAAGCCCGAAGAACAACGCGCGATCTTTGAGATGCTCGGGATGACGCCCGAACAGATCGAGGACCAGTTCGGGTTCTTCGTCAAGGCGCTCGAGTACGGGGCGCCGCCGCACGGAGGCATGGCGCTGGGCATCGATCGCATCGTGATGCTCGCGGCCGGCGAAAACCATCTCCGCGACGTCATCGCCTTCCCGAAGAATCAGTCGGCTCGCGACGTGATGATGGATGCGCCCTCGCGGGTGCCGGAACCGCTCTTGCGCGATCTTTACCTTAAAAGTACCGCGCCCGAGCAGCCGGGCCGATAATACGAGCGTGAGAGTTCGACTCGTCACCCGTTTCTTCGTCGCGCCCTTCGCGCTAGCCGTGGTCTTGGCATGTCCAAGACCTTCTTTAGCTGACGCGGGGCCGGCATGCGGAGAACAGTTGGTAACGAACGGCAAAGGCACTGCGATCAAAGTTCTCTTCGCGAAGAACGGGGCCGTGCAGCGGTACGTGGTTCAGAACGCGCAAGAGAACGTGGAAGACGCGTTCGAGTTGCGTCTCGGGTTGGAGCAGCGCTACGGTCCGGCGGAATTGAATGCACCGCCGATGCATATCGTGTCGTTCAAACGGGGTTCTGGTGGGTTAATGATGCCCGCTAAGGCGATCGACTCGTGCGGCAGAACGCTCTCGTTTCAGTAGCGTTGCTCGCGCTCTGCGCGTGCAATACGTCGCACTCGAATAAAGCTTCCGCGTCGCCCTCGCCGAGTGGCTCGCCTTCGCCGCTAACTTCGTGCGAAGAACGGCGCCTCGCGCTCGACGGCGCGGAGGTCTTCGTGCAGGCGAACGTCGATGCAACGCCTGCGCAGATTCTGATTCTCAGCGCACCCGATGATGAGGCGCGCGCACGCGCTTATCAACAGGCGCGCAAAATCTTCGGCGATCCGCATCCCGACACGCGCACGCAAACGCGTCAATATAAATTGGGACTGACGCAAGTAACGGACATGTGCGGCCGTCCCGTTATGCCGTCGCCTTCTCCTTCGGCAACATAGCGCGAGCGCGCGCAAAAATCGAGTCGAACATCGGAACGGTGAGCACGCCGGTGTTCGTGTTCTGCCGGCTTGGGTGATACGACGCAAGCACGACGATTTGGCGCTTTCCTTTTGTCGCTACGATCTCTGCTCCGTGTGCGAACTTCGGCCGTTGCGGATCTAGCGAGAATCCTCGCTCGCGCAAGACTTTGAGGATCGCGTCGAAGCCGATCGACCCGAGGGCGATCATTACGCGGACGTGCGGCAGCGCGTCGAATTCTTCGAGCAAATACGGAAAGCAGTTGCGCAATTCTTCCGGCGTTGGTTTGTTTTTGGGCGGGGCGCAGCGTCCAGCCGACGTGATGAGGCAATCATTGAGCGCAAGTCCGTCGTCGCGCCGCGTTGCTTCGGGTCGCGATGCGAAGCCTGCGCGATACAGTGCCGGATAGAGAAAATCGCCCGAGGCGTCACCCGTAAACGGCCGTCCCGTCCGATTGCTGCCGTGCGCTCCGGGCGCCAGGCCAACGATCATGACGCGCGCATCGGAATTACCGAACGGCGGAACGGGTCTTCCCCAATACGTCTCGTCCTCGTGTGCGCGTTTTTTCGTTCTCGCGACATCCGCGCAGTACGCGCGCAGTTGCGGGCAACGCGTGCAGCGGATGATGCTTCGTTCGATTTGCTCGAGCGTACGCGGTTTACTCATGCATACTCCATCGCGTCGCGGATAAAGTCGATGAACGTCTCGGCCGATGGCGCATATGGCGCATTGCGCGTAACGAGCGACACGTTCCTGATCACGCGTTCTGGCATGAGGGAAAGCAGTGAAACGTTCGGGCCCGGCATATTGCCGAGCATACGCGGATAGAGCGCGACACCCAATCCTTCGGCGACGAGCGAACGTATCGTGAGCGAATCGACGCTTTCAAACACGACGCGCGGCTCGAATTGCGCGTTGCGCGCCTCATTCATGAGGCGCGCGGTTACCGACGAACCGCGACGAAAAACGACGAACGGCTCGTCGCGCAACTCGTCCATGCGCACGGTGCTGCGCGATGAGAAGCGATGCGAGCCGCCGACGGCGATCACGAGTTCGTCATCGTACAGCGGCTCGGCGCGAAACTGGGGATCACCCGCATAGCGCGTTTCGGCGACGTGCCCGATGAAGACGTCCACAGCTCCGGCTTCTAGATTCGCAAGCAGATCGTCCGCCATGCCTTCGCGCAGCGCGATCTCGATGCCCGGATACATGCCGTGGAAGCGCCCGAGGAGCTTGGGCAGGGTGTACTCCGCAAATGACTGATAGGTCCCGACCACCACTCGCCCTCGAAGACCGCCGGCGTAGGCGGTCATCTCCTCGGCGGTGCGCTCGATGTCGGCCAGAATCCGTTCGGCTCGCAGGACGAAAGCGCGACCCGCATCAGTCAAGGCGACGCGCCGGTTTGTCCGGTCAAAGAGCCGGACCCCAAGTTCGCGCTCGAGGCCCGCGATTTGCTGTGACAGAGCCGGCTGCGCCACGGAGAGCGCCGCGGCGGCCTGCGTGAAGCTGAGCCGCTGGGCGACGGCGAGAGTGTAGCGGAGCTGCCGGAGTTCCATGATAGGGATATCTTATCAAACTCAGTCTAACAATATATTGGACTTATGAAGCGGCGCGTGGGATGATTCGTAAATGGCGCTCGCTTCCGCTTCCACTACTGCCGTCGCTAGCGACAAAGCCGATCGCTCGGGCCTCTTTCTCCTCACCGCCGCGCACCTCGTGAACGACCTCAATCAGGGCGTCCTCCCGGCGATGATCCCGTGGCTCGTAACGCACCGGGGTCTGAGCCTAGCGCTCGCCGCCACCCTCACACTTGCGGCGAACCTCTTCGGCTCCATCGTTCAGCCGCTTTTCGGCTATATCTCCGACAAGCGGTCGACGACGTGGGTCATTCCGGCGGCGGTTCTCTTCGCGACAGGCGGAACGGCGCTCATCGGCATTGCCCCGTCGCTGCCGTTGATGTTGGCCGGTGCCGTCATATCAGGCATCGGTGTTGCCGCTTTCCATCCGGAAAGTTCGCGGTTCTCGAATTATTTCGCAGGACGGAAGCGTGCGTCGGGCATGAGCACATTCACGGTCGGTGGGTATCTCGGATTTGCGGTCGGCCCGATTCTCGCTGCACCGCTGATTCTTGCCTTCGGTTTGCCGGGCGTTGCCTTTCTGCTGATTCCGGCTGTAGTCGTCTCCGCGCTGCTCGTGCGCGAGCTGCCGCGTTTCAACGAAGTTCGGCGTACCGCCCACCGCGCGCATCGCGAGCGTCCGGGCGAGGACGATTGGCGTGGATTTTCACTGATGGCGGTCGTCGTTGCGTTGCGCTCGACGACGTTCCTTGCCGCGGTTACGTTTACGCCGATCTTTATCATGCGCGTGAGCGGAGCGCACGCGGTCTTCGGTTCGTTCTCGCTCTTCGCGCTGTTGCTCGGCGGCGCAATCGGGACGATGCAAGGCGGGCGCCTCGCGGATCGTTACGACCGTCGATACGTCATATCACTTTCGCTTGCGTTGACGGCGGTGGTCGGCGCATTGCTCGCACTGTGCGGCGCGTACTTCCATCCCTACGCACTCATGACACTCCTCGCGCTCGCGTTCGGCATTTCGCTTGGACTCTCGGCCGCCGTGCTGGTCGTGCTCGGCCAAGAATATCTTCCGAAGCACATAGGCGTCGCATCAGGCGTAACGCTCGGACTCGCCAACACCATCGGCGGTCTTGCAGCGCCGGCATTCGGAAAAATCGGCGACGACTTCGGCCTCGTCATGGTTTACGTAACGATTTCCGTATTCGCGCTGCTCGCCTTCGCCGGAACGTTCCTGATGCCCAAACCGCAGGCGCTTACAAGAGCTTAGCCAACTTCGCTCACATGGAGCGACTGACACGCGAACAATTCGTCGAGCGTTACCCGCTCATCGTTCCGGCGTATGTCGTCCGTGGAATTCATAAGGACACGGTCGTCATCGATCGCAACGCGACATTCGGCGGGATCGTCGAAGGTGACGTCATCGTGCGATCGGGTGCCGGGGTGATCGGCCACGGGATTATCACCGGAAACCTCACCGTCGAAAAAAACGCCGTTCTTTATTACGACGGCATCGTGAAGGGTAAAGTGCGCGTGAACGGCGCCGCTTGCCTCATGGGGCTTTTTGAATCATTTGAGGCACATGAAGGTGCGTGCGTCTCCGTCGCTCCGGAGCCGGCACTCGCCCATGAGATGTCCTAGTTCGTCATTCGAAATTGGCGTTCAACGATTTTCCAGCCCGCCTCTGCAAGCGCATTCGTTAATGGCGTGGTTGCCGGTTCGTTGAAGAGCGTGATGTCGTAGGGAATGCGCGCGTCGAGTTCGCGCAGCAGCGCGGCAGCGCTCATTTCATCGCGCGCGCCTGCATCGAGAACGTAGGCGCTGTCATCGCGTAGCCGCACAAATGCGTAAGCACCTTCGCCTTCAATAAGAATTGACGGAGTCCGAGCGACACCGATGGCTTCGCGTTGCCAACAAGCCGAAGGGCGGCTCGCAACGCGTTCGACGGTAGCTAGTGATTGTTTGCGCGGAACCAGCCCGTTCGATGCAGCGCGATTCCGCTTTCGTGCCCAAACGTAGAGCTCGCCGTCGGTACGAAACCCGAAGCCTTTATACATTTCCTGGACAGCGATGTTACGCTGCACCACTTCGAATTCGATCTGCGTTGCACCCGACGTACGGGCGGCATCGACGGCCGCGCCAAAGAGCGTTCGACCAATTCCGCGCCGGCGGTATTCCGGGAGAATACCCATGAGCGATAGCCACGCACGTTCGCCGCGTTGCGCGAAAACGATCGTTCCTACCGGCTTCTCGTCGTCGAAAGAAAAGATTGCACGCGAAAGATCGACGTCGTTACGGAGCACGAAATCGTTGAACGATCGCGCCGTAAAAATGTCGTGTTTTCCGTAGATGGGTCCACGAAAAACGTCGTTCATGAACCGATACGTGACGCGCGGGTTCATCGCAATCCCGGAAAGTCCAGCGCCGCAAGCGCACAGTAGGTCGCGATTCCGACCGCGGTCGAGAGATTGACACTGCGAACCGTGTCTTCACGCATCGGAATACGAACGGCGCGCTCAGAATACTGCGCTAACAGGTCCCTCGGCAGGCCTTTCGTTTCACGGCCGAAGACGAGAACGTCGCCGAGTGCAAAGTGGGCGTCGGTGTAACGTCGCGTTGCGTGCGTTGAGAAGAACCAGCGTGACATCGTCGCCGTCGCATCGAGGAACGTATCGAGTGACGGATGCATGACGACGCCGAGATTGTGCCAGTAATCCAACCCGGCGCGCTTGAGTTCGCGGTCGTCGATGCGGAAGCCGAGCGGCTCGATGAGGTGCAAGGCGCAGCCGGTCGCAGCGCATAGGCGGGCGACGTTACCAGTATTCGGCGGAATCTCCGGTTCGACGAGTGCGATGTGCAGCGGCGCGCCTTTGACATCGTCGATCGTTCGAACGCGCTCGTGCGGTTGCGCGGCACGCGTCATGCGGGCGACGTGAGAATGTCGAGATAGTCAATGCCGGCCGGCGCAAGCACGTACGCGATCCCGTTGTTGCGTTGCCAGATTCGCTCGATCGCGGCGCGTGGATAAACCACGCGTACGAGCGGTGCGGCGGGGTCGTTCATCGCGCAATCGCCGGTTGCGGTAAATCCGCACAATACGGCTAAGTGCCCGTCGGAGTGTTCGATCGGAGCGCCGAGTAGTTCGCCGTCGCTCCAAGAGTACGAGATAATCACCGGCAAGTTGCGTTCGATCAGTCGCTGTGCTTGATCGAGATTCTGGAGGTACGCAACGACCGCGCGTAGTCCCAAACTTCCGCTGTACGCGACGTTGAAGGACCAGTTGCCGGTGCCGTTGTAGGCGCGGTCCGCGACGCTGCGTGCCGTCTCTTCAACGCCGATGTCGATGCCGTGATACGAATTGACCATCGCGAGGCTCGTGGGACTGCACCATCCGCGTTCGCCTTCGACGATGTACTGCGTGTAGCCGGGGACGTCGAGAATCAGCGCGTCGCGTGCGTAGGGGAGCGACGGCATCGTGTGCACCGGTGTCGCGAACGCGAGGAGATTGAAATCAACGCCCTGCGCGTACAGCTCGATGCCGTCGAACGGCTGTTCAGCGTTGATCACGTCAACGTCGACTCGAATGCCTTCGCGATCGCTTTGCGCGCTAAACGATTTCCGTCCGGTCGTTGTCCATTCAACGTAGTCGTACCACGATGTGGCCGGCATGCCGGCGCGCAATAGGCGAAACGAGAGTCGCCCGTGAGGCGAATACGTGTTCCAGCTGACGACACCGGTGCGCGTCGCTTCGAATCGTAATGACGCGCCTTCACCGGTGTCGAGGACCTGCGCGAACGACGCTCCTAAATCTGCCACTCCCATGCGTTCCACATGTCGACCAAAAATGCGGCCGGCTTGAATCCTTTGATGTCGGAGTTCACTCCGTAATATGCCTGTTCCCAATAGAAGAAAACCGCCGGAACGACCTGCCGGAGCCGCTCTTCTTCGCGTTGATAAAGACGCTTACGCTGGGCTGGGTCGAACGTTGCCGCTGCTGCGGCGCTTGTCTGGTCGACAACAGGATCGCGAAGCCACGATGTGTTTGCGCCATGCGGAGGGATGAATGCGGAATTCCACGAGCCGGCGTTGTCGGGATCGGGCCCGTTGGTATCGATCGACCATTCGAGATCGTACTTGCCCGTGTAGAGCGGGCCGTTTTCCGCGAACATCAGCGATGACGGATAATTGCGAATCGCAACGTCGAAGCCGAGCGCGCGCAACTGCGATTGCATCACGACTTCCGACTGCTCGTTGCTCTTTGCGCTCGTTGTTGCGGAAACCGTCAAACGCATCGGAACGCCGTTACGGCGCAAGATGCCGTCGGGTCCCGGCGTCCATCCGGCTTGCGCGAGCAACGCGCGCGCATGCTTTGGATCGTAGCGGTACGGCGGCAGTGACGGAGCCGCCCACGACTGCGGGAAGACGTCCGAGACGGCAAGTTGATTGATGCCGTGATAGACCGTGTCGTTGATTTGTTTCCAGTTGATGCCTTCGGCGATAGCTTCACGCACGCGAACGTCGGAAAGCAGTGGACGGCTTACATTAATGCCGAGATGCCGCCAATTGGCGATTAATCGATGCAGTACCGTTATGCCTTCGATCGACGCAAGGCGAGAAACGGAATTTGAGTCGACGTCGCGATAGAGATCGATTTCATGCGTCTGCAGCTGGCTCATGAGCGTGTTCGTGTCGGGCACGACTTTCCACACGAGTTGCTTCAAATGCGGCGCACCGCGCCAGTAATACGGATTCGGGACAAAGATGAGCGAGGAGCCGTGATTCCACTGCTTGAGCACGAACGGTCCGCTTGAAATCGGCGCGCTATTGATCGACGCGCGATTGATGTCGGGCAGCTTCTCCAACAGATGCGCGGGAAGCGGCGGGTATGCGGTGCCCCCCATCGTCAAGACGTCGAATGCTGCAACGTTCGGACGTTTGAGATGCACGACGAGCGTGTAGTCATCAGGCGCGTCGGCGCTTGCAATCTGATCCCAGCCGTACCGTGATTTTACGTTGTTGCGCGGATTGAGGACCGCATGGTACGTGAAGAGCCAATCTTTCGCGGTAACCGGCGCCCCGTCCGACCAGCGCGCATTATGACGGAGATGAAGCGTGATGGTCTTTCCGTCAGCGCTGATGCCGCCGTTCTTTGTCGTCGGAACGGTGACGGCGAGATCAGGGATGAAGTTACCGTTATTATCGTAGCGGATCAGAAACGAGTAGAGCAGCGAACTCACTTCATCCGTCGACTCGTTGTTTCCAAACATCAAGTTGAGCGAGTCGGGTTCTTGCTGTTCGCCCATGCGCAAGACGCCGGGGATCGTCCATGGATGGCGTCCGCCTTCGCTGACATTGCCCGCCTTTGTGCATGCCGCGAGCGCGGCGAGAATGAGAAGTGCCGCTACTCGCCGCACGGACGCTCTTTGCGCAGTGACGGCGCGATTGATTCGTAGAGCGCGTGCGGGCCATAGCGGACCACGTCGTCGGCAGGGAGCCCTGTTTCGGCTTTCGCGCGTTCGATCTCGGCGCGCGCGCGGGCATCGTCGAGTTTACGCGTGTTGAGCGCGATGCCGACGACACGCGCGGGCTTCACCGTTGCAAGCAGCGCCTCGTGAATGCGGATCAGTTCGCGATAACCGAGCGTCGGCGTCATGTAGCTTTCGATGCGCGGGCGGACCGGATCGCATACGAGTACAAGTGCATCGGGCGCTGCGCCATACATGAGCGCGAGCGTCACGGGTGCGTACGCGGGATGATTGATCGAGCCTTGTCCTTCGACGATGATAACGTCGGGATTTCGTCGCGCCGCTTCGAGAACGAGTTGCTCGGTCGCGCCCGGCGCGAAATCCGCGATGACGCGATCGATCGAGATGCCCCACCCGGCAATCATGATTCCCGTTTGCCCAGTAGGCACGAACACGGGATGCTTTCCGGCCTCGCGTGCGGCACGCGCAAGTTCCAACGCGACGGTCATCTTGCCGACCGCGCAGTCATTGCCGACCATAAGCATGATCGGCGCCTTTACGTCATACGCCTCGCCGGAAAAAATCGGCGTATCGGGCGGCTTGCGGACGTCCCAAATCTGCGTTCCGCTCGCGCGCGCAGCGTCAGTGAACTCCTGGTCCTCACCGAGCATGTCGTGCAGTCCGCTGACAATTTCGAGCTTTCCGCGGATCGCGCGCAGAATCTCGTTGCGCCATGCGTTCGGCAGTGCGCCACCTTTCGGCGCTGTTCCGATCAGCAACGAGGTCGGATGATAGGCAAATGCTTCTTCAACGGTACCGACGATCGGCGCATCGTTGCGAAGATGTGGCAAAACATCGCGGACTCTTTTGCCGGCCGAAGCGTGATCGATAACGGCGACGACCTCGTCTTCGCCATAGGCGACGACCCCGTGAGCGGTTTTTGCGTCGTTTGCGAAGTGCCCCGGAGCGAGAATAACGTAGCGCCGTTTCATGCTGCGACGCGCTCCTTCACGCCGAGTCCAGGCTCGTTCGGCAAGATCAGCTTTCCACTCTTATAGGTGACGCCGCTGAAGGGATCGTCTTTCGTCAAGAACGGTCCGTCGATATCCGCCCAATCAACGAGCGGGGAAATATGCGCGGCCGCGGTCGCCGCAATTGCGCTTTCGACCATGCAGCCGAGCATGATTTTCATGCCAAGCGCACGCGCCGTGTGGATCATCGCGATAGCTCCACGAATGCCGCCCGTCTTCGCGAGTTTCACATTAACGCCGTCAACGCAGCCGATGAGATACGGCAAGTCGTTTGCCGTAAGTGAGTCCTCGTCGGTAACGATCGGAATTTCAGATCGTTCGCGAATCGCGCGTAGACCTTCGGGCGAACCCGCGGGAATCGGCTGTTCGCAAAACTCAATTTCGTACTTCGCAAGCTCGCCCAAAATCTCGATTGCGGTCTCGACGTTCCATCCCTCGTTGGCATCGATCCGGATCGTTCCGGTATAGCGATCGCGAATTGCTGCGATGGTCTCGACTTGTTCGCGGGCCGTACCAAGGCCGAGCTTTACTTTCAAAACCGGGTGATTGCCGATCTCGTCGAGCTTGCGCAATGTCGTTTCCGCGTCGCCGATGCCGATCGTGAACGATGTGACCGGAGTTCGCGCGGGGTCGAGGCCGAGCAGCGCGTAGAGCGGTTGTCCGAGGCGTTTGCCGATTAGGTCGTGCAGTGCGAGGTCCAGCCCCTCGCGCGCCGCCGGCGGAATCCCATCGTGGAGCAGTTCTTCGAGACGAAACGGATCGTCGAGGGTCGGTTGGTTTTCACTAAAGTACCGCTCGACGGTTTCGACGGATTCGCCATAACGTGCAATCGGTGTGGACTCACCGAGGCCCTCGGTGGTACCGTCGCTCACCCGAAAGAGCGCGGTGCGTGCAACGGTTTCTTCGCTGCGCGCGATTTTGAACGGATATTTCAGCGGAAGCGCAAGTGGTGTGATCGAGAGGGAGAGACCCATGGCATGCGCTTCCTGCTCGTTTGACGGCTCTCCTCGGCACTCGTGTTTTGAGCGTGTTAATCGTTACTGGTGATCATCGCTGCACCGGTGAGTTCACGCGATAGACCGAACCGCCGTGATCGCGCCGTGTGTCCTCGCCCAAAGTTCGGGCAGCTTCCGTTTCACTTCCGAGGATGACGCGCCGTTCTTCCGCGTTGTCGTAACGTGGGTCGAAATGATTCATGAGACGAGCTGCCTTCGAACGATTTTCGACCGCATGGTCCACTTCGTGACCGAGCCCGAGCGCCGGCGATTGACCGCCGCCGAGCGTAGTTCGCAGAGCACTGTACGGATCCCATCCGATCGTGTTGCTGCGTGGATCGAAGTAGTCTTCGTTGCGGGAGTTGATCTGCAAGATGTAATGACGGCCGTCGCCCGGATGTTCCAATCGTTGAAATAAACGCCGTTCTACGAGGTCGCGGTCGAGATAGGACTTTGCTTCCTCATACTGCTGCTCGCCGTCGCGTGGAACATCGAGATTTCCATGATGGATGTACGCGTCGCGCCCGACGGTCTGTATCTGCATAGCGCATGTCAATCACGCGCGGCAGATCCGTTAGCTAGCGTCTAACGATGCGCCAAATGGCGATATAATACAAATTTACGCAAAGGCTCGGTAAGGAAAAGCTATGATTACTCGACGCGCGTTTTCAACTGGTGTCGCGGCCGGAGTAGCAAGTTCGGTCCTCGGTTTCAATCCTGTGGTTCAACGCAATATCGTTTTCGTTCATGGTCTTTATGCCGACGGCTCGTGCTGGTCGGATGTGATCGTTCGTCTTCAGGCGGCCGGCTTTCGTTGTACGTCGGCGCAAAATCCGCTACGAACATTTGCTGATGACGTTGCTACGCTTCGGCGCGCGATCTCGATGCAAGACGGCCCGACGGTGCTCGTCGCCCATTCGTACGGTGGAATGGTTGCAACCGAGGCAGGAGTCGATCCTAAAATCGTTTCTCTCGTTTATATCGCTGCGCGCGCGCCGGATGCCGGCGAAGATTACCCTGCGCTTGCGAAGAAATTTCCGACGCCACCCGCAAGCATGGGGCTCGTCAAGATCGGTGACGACTTTTTAGCACTGAGCGAAACGGCGTTCTTAAATGATTTCGCCAACGGCGTTGATCCGGTCAAAGCGCGCGAGTTATATGCGGTGCAAGCTCCAAATGCGGCTTCGCTGACAACCACGGCTAAAACTACCGTTGCGGCGTGGCGATCCAAACCCACGTGGTATGCGGTGTCGAAACAAGATCGAACGATCAATCCGGACTTAGAGCGGTTCATGGCCAAACGGATGAAGGCGACGACGATCGAGCTCGACGCCGGCCATCTTTCACTGGTCAGTAACGTGCCGGAGGTAACAAACCTCATTTTGGAGGCCGCCGGCCGCCCCCAATCCTGACTCTCTACGCCAACTCTGGCCAGCGGACGAGCAGTTGAAAAGGCACAGGTAGGGTCTTGACCGCAGATGGTACTCTACAGAGGCTCGACTGCGCTTAGCGCGCACTACGCCATAGGTGCCGAACCGACTTGGATACCTAGGGAGCATCAGCTCCGGATACGACGGGATCGTTTGGGCCTCGTGCTTACGATACCGGCGCCCGGGCCGCACCCACCTGCGAGAACGCAGGTTCAGTTGCCTCGCGTGGAAGACGTTACTTGCGGTCGAGCGCAGATTGTGCTTGCGCGATGCGCCACCGGCGTATCGCGTTTGTCATTTCTGGGACCGGTGCGTCGCCGGTAAGCACGATGAATCCCAGATAGGAACTCCACGCGGCAACCGCATCGGGTTCGCCGAGTGCGTTCGCCCACAGTAGAACGGTCCGCTCGGCAAGATCCTCCGGATTGCTCGCTGCGTCGAAGGCTGCCGGTTCGATTCCGTAGCGAAGCCAAGCGGAATCCGTCTCCTTTGAGACGCGTTTGCAGTCGTGCACGCTCGCGGCGAACGTACCCGGTTCGTTGCGTAGAGCAAGCGTGATGTTTGCGGCCTTCGCGAGGCCTGCCGCGTCGGATAGTTTCGCGAGCTGGGCGCTCCATGCAAGTGTGGTTTCATTCCCCAGCGGCGCGGCAATGAGCGGACTGCCGACTGCGACCGCCATCGCAAGCACCTGCCGCGTCGTCGCTGCATCCGCTGTGAAAAAGTCGGAACTCTCGAGCGCTGCAATCGTCAGTCCGAGATCGGTCGCCATCTTCTTTACTTGGGCGAGGTAGTCGTCATCGGTCCGCGGAAAGTGGCGCACGTCCAAGACGATGCCGTCGACGCTCAGCTCTCGTGCAGCGTGATCGAGAACCTCGAGCTGCGTCAGATCTCCTCGATCGAGCGCACCCGCGAACGCGCTGCTCGTGCAAGCTAGCTTCATGGGATCGCAACATTCACGCGGCGTAGTCCCGGTACATGTTTGCGCGCGCGAAAATGTTTGTTAGGGCCGCCCCCGGGGAGAGTTTGCTAGTGAACGACGTTTATGCGGCCCATTGTGTGGGGGACCCACGCAGTGGGGGGCGTGGAGCTCGGAGCGGAGCGCCTTCAAAATGAAGGTTGCGCTCGGCGCGGATCATGCCGGATTCGAATACAAAGATCGCCTCGTGCAGATGTTGCGGGCGAGCGGTCATGCGATTCTCGATTTCGGAACGCACGATGCCACACCCGTCGACTATCCGCAATACGGCTATGCCGTCGGCGAAGCCGTCGCAAGCGGCCAGGCCGATCGCGGGATCGTCATTTGCGGTTCGAGCATCGGCATCTCGATTGCCGCGAACAAGGTTCCCGG
>JAMXLG010000134.1 GCA_024281135.1 Vulcanimicrobiia bacterium
TCATCGGCACAAAGACAACTTGTGGTGCGGCGGCGTAGCGCCCGTTGATTTGATGCCACGAACCATGTGTTGCAAGGAAGGCACCACCGCGATACGTGGCGGGTAACGCGTACGCTCCGGACGGGGATTGTGGATAGAACGTCGCGCCGATGATCGTTGAGTAGGCCGGCAGCTCCACGAGCGGAACGACGCTGTTCGCGCAGTTCGCACCACTACTGTATGATTGGTGATTTTCTTCGCATTGCGGCCAGCCGTAGTCGCCCGTGCCCGCGTGCGAACTCACGTCATCGAAGAACTCATAGGGGTGTCCCACGGGAAGATCGTCTTGTCCGGCATCGCCGGCCCACACCGCTCCGCTCTGCGGATTCACGGTGAGCGCGATTGCGTTGCGAATATGCACCGCGCGCGAAGACATCGATGAACCATCGAGGTGCATCTGTTGAATCGTCGCCCGCGTAGGATCCGTTTCCGAACATGCGTTGCATGAAGAACCGACGCTTGCGTAAAGCGTTCCGTTTGAAACCGCGACGCTCGTTGTTTCGTGACCACCGCTGCTTGTCGTGCGCACGCTCGCGATTTTTTTCATGTTCCGCGCGGCAGTGTCTCCATCACTGTAGGACGTCGAATACACGCCATTCGTTGTCCCGACGAAAACGGTGCACGACTGCGCGTCAAAGGTAACGCCGGCGGCGTCGCCGTCGGCCATCGACGCGAAGACGACCGGGTTACCCGCGGCGCCGCTGTTCTCTGCATTCGGAACGAGGTAAACGTTTGACGACGACGTTCCCACTAGAAGATCGCCGTTCGGAAGCGCTGCGAGTTCGCGAGCTCTGCCGATTTGCGCGATGGTTTGAATGTGCAATCCGCCGGCCACGCTCAGTCCGGCGGGCGTCACCGGAGCGGAACCGGGACCCGCCGACGTCGGTGTTTTTCCGTTGCATTGAGCGGCGGTGACCGGCTGCGCCGGTCCCGGCGCCGCAGCACCACCCGATGATCCTCCGCCTCCGCATCCGGCAGAGAGCAACGTCAAAAGCACCGCAGCCGCGAATGCCGCTTTCATGTCTAGATCCTTTCGCGGTCGTGGCGTACTAACCAAGCGAGCTACGTCGGCGAGGGGAATGGCCCAGGAGTGGGGGTGCCAATGGGAAGTGGACTCGGAGTCGGGGGTGGACTTGGAGTCATCGTCGACAGCGGCGGAAGCGGGGTATTTTGTGCCCCTGCTCCTCCTGGCGCAGAGGTTGCATTAGGATTAAAACCGCCTGGTGCTCCGCCGAGGTTGTTGCATGCAGCGAGCATAGCCGCAAACCCGAGCACCGCTAAGAGCATCGAGTATTTCACATAGCGGATGTACCCGATGGCACTCCGATATTCGCGGATCTTTTGAAAACCGATTGAAACGATTCTGTGGAGAGATTGGTCTGTTCAGCGAGTCGCACGACGTTCGGCTGCTCGAGATCTGTTGGACCCAAGCGCACCATGTAATCGCGTGCAACGGCGTACGCCTCAGCGTGAACGTCGACCAGCCGCGTGCGAATTCGTCCGGTTACGGGGTCAAGCAATTCGTCGAGCCGCACCGGATGTAATCGGCCACCGGAGAGTGCGATGAGTGAGCCGCTGTTTCCGGAAAGGAGATAGCGCACCGCGCCGTACCCCAACGTACGCGTGTAATCGAGATCGAACGCTACGGGCCTTGCGCAACGCAGTTCGTATCCGATGTCCTTCGTCAGGACGGTTGTCTGAAGGCCGAGTTCTTTGAGACGCCGGCGCACGCCGTCGCGCAACAACGTTCCAATCGGAACATCGGCAAGCCGCACGTGACCGTAGGCATCCCGCTCGACGTTTTCGAGTGCGTCAAGCGCTTCGGCCGAGACGCGCTCGATGATGCCTTCGGCGACGACGGCGACTCCATAGTCACGCCCTTGCGCGCGGCGTTTAACGATTGCACCGACGATCGTGTCGATGACCAACTCGAGATCGAGTTCTTCGCCCGGGAATTCTTCGGGAATCACCGCCAGGGTCGCGCCGGCGGATTTGCACATGCCAAGTGCAAGCGCGCCCGATTTACGGCCCATGCTCACGACGATGTACCAGCGAACGGTTGTGCGAGCGTCTTCGATCAAACTTCCGATGATTTCCGCACCGACGGAACGGGCCGTCTCGAAACCGAACGTCGGCGCATTTTCCGGAAGTGGAAGATCGTTGTCGATTGTTTTCGGCACCGTGCAGACACCGATGCGTCCTTGCGTGCGTTCCGCGATGCGCGTCGCTCCGAACGTCGTGTCGTCTCCACCGATGCAGATCAGATACCGAACGCCGAGCGATTCGAGCGCTCGCACGCAATTTTGCAGCGTTTGCTCGTCTTTTGCCGGATTCGTGCGAGACGTCCGAAGAATCGAGCCGCCGCGCGTGTTGTTCTGCGCAACGTAATCGATAGTGAGGTCGATGGTCTTCGGTGGCGTTCCGGCGGCGAGGTCGCGGTACCCATCGTAGATGCCGACAACGCGCAACCCTTCGTTGATCGCTTCGATGGTGGCGGAGGCGATGACGCCGTTGATTCCCGGCGCGGGGCCGCCGCCCACGAGTATTGCGAGAGTATCGCTCATGCGCGGAGAAATGCACTCCACCGATGGAGCTTTCCTACGCTGCGGTCTGTTTCGATCTCTTCGGCACGCTGGTCGATCCCGAGGGCAATGCCGTCGATGGAGCGCACGATGCGCTGACCGTGCTCCCTGAGGATCGGTGGGCGATCGTTACGTCGTGCGGCAGCGCGTACGCGCGAATATTGATCGCGTCGGCGGGTCTTCCGGAACCGCGCGTTCTCGTTGCTTCTAACGACGTCGAGAACGGAAAGCCAGCTCCGGATCCATATCTCGCGGGGGCTGCTCGCCTACACGCGTCACCGGCGGACGTCCTCGTCGTTGAGGACAGCCGCGACGGTATTGCCTCGGGACGCGCAGCGGGAATGGACGTGCTCGCAATTCTGCGTGGTCGCGGTCTCTCGTTTGCACGCGATGCGAGTTTTCAAGTTGAACGGCTCAGCGATGTTGAGTGGGCCGCAGAAAAAGACGGCCCGGTTCGTCTTAGAATCGGGCCGTAGCGATCGTTGTTACGGGGAGGGCGACGGCGAAGCTTCCGGCGGTCCGTTCATTTCGCCGCGTTGTTCGCGCTCTTGCTTCATCTTTTCCATGTTCGCTTGCGCTTGCTGGCGCTGTTGCGGCGTCAGGATGTTCATGATTTGCTGCTGCAATTGCTGACGAGCCTGCGGATCAGGCTGGCTTCCGCGCGGATGTGCCTGACGGTACTGCTGCACGAGGGTTTGGATCTGCTGTTTCTGCTGATCGCTAAGGTTCAAACCTTGCATCCAGCGCATGCCGCCGCGATGGTGACCGTAAGCGCCTTGAGACGCCCCCGGCTGGGGCTGAGCCGGAGCTTGTTGCGCGCAACCAACGATGGGAAGTCCGATCGCTACGGCAAGAGCCCCGGAAAGAAGAAACGGGGATAATTTCATGGCCCAATCCTAGATGGGGGCGTTGAGGCTTGCCTGAAACCCGGATTAGAGAAGGGAGAGAGACGATGGAAACGGGCACCATGGTCTGCTACACGGAGCATGTGACCGTCAAGACGGACCGCCGTTACGAAATTCGTGACATCACCGATGAGGTCGATCGCGTTCGCGAAACGGCATCGTTGCAGGACGGCTACATTCTCGTGAGCACGATGCACATTACGTCGAGCATCTTCGTCAACGATCACGAATCGGGATTATGGCAAGACATCATGAAGTGGCTTGAAGATCTTGCGCCCGCGAAGCCCGATTACAAGCATCACTTAACCGGTGAAGACAATGCCGATGCGCATCTCAAACGCATGTTGCTGGGTCACCAGGTCCTCGTTCCGGTTACAAACGCCGCACTCGATCTTGGGCCATGGGAACGCATACACTACGGCGAGTTTGACGGTCAACGGCCGAAGCGAATTCTGTTCAAGGCGATGGGAATCGGCGGTTAAACTCTTCCGATGAACTCTAGCTTCGTTCCGAGCGGATCTTCGAAGAAGATCGCGCGATAGTTTGGGTTAGTACTGACTTCGATGTTTTCCGCGCCAAGCCGTTGGAGCATTGCATGCAAATCGGGGAGCTGCGAAATGTTCACGCGGAACGCGATGCGCGTGTCATTGAGGCGGTGGAGCGGATTTTCGATGATGCCGAAGAAGCGGCGCGGCTTGATCGGATGTTCCGGCTCGTAATATTCGACCGTATTGTAGTTTTCGAACTCGTCGTGCCAGTCGCCATTCGGGTCGACGTACGCGTAGCGTTTCTCCGTTAATCCGAGCTTCGGCATGAGATCGTCGTAAAAAGCTTCGACTGCCGGAAGCGAGCGCACCCGGCAGTCGATGTGGTCGAACCCCAGAAATTCAACCGACACTTAGTTTTTCGGCTTGATTGCGACGGCCTTGACGCCTTCGCTTGCAAACGGTTCGAAGCGTTTGAAGTTGTTGTAGAAGAGTTCGGCGAGCTTGCGGGCTTGTGCGTCATAGGCGGCTTTATCGGGCCACACGTCGCGCGGATTCAGCACGTTGCTCGGAACGTCCGGAACGTTCTTCGGAATCGCAAGACGAAAGAAGGGTTCTTCCTCGAACTCTTGCGGAATGCGTCCTTCGATTGCCGCATTGACCATCGCGCGCGTGTGCGCGATCGACATACGTTTTCCGACGCCGTACGGACCGCCGCTCCAGCCGGTGTTTACGAGCCAGCACTCAACGTCGTGTTCGTCGATTTTGCGACCGAGCAACTTCGAGTACACGGTTGGGTGATGCACCATGAACGGTGCACCGAAGCACGTTGAAAACGTCGCTTGCGGTTCCGTGACGCCGCGCTCGGTTCCGGCGACTTTCGCTGTGTAGCCCGAGAGGAAGTGATACATCGCTTGTTCGCGCGTCAACTTCGAGATCGGCGGCAGCACGCCGAACGCGTCGGCGGTAAGCATAATGATTACGCGCGGATGACCGCCCTTGCTGCCTGGAACGATGTTCGGAATAAACGAGAGCGGATACGCAGAGCGCGTGTTCTCCGTCTTTGCGTCGGAGTCGACATCGAGTGCGCGCGTAGCTTCATCGAACACGACGTTTTCGATCACCGTCGAGAAACGGTTCGTGGCCGCCCAGATTTCGGGCTCTGCAGTTGGCGAGAGACGAATGACCTTTGCGTAACAGCCGCCTTCGAAATTGAAGACGCCGTCGTTCGACCAGCCATGTTCGTCGTCGCCGATGAGCGGACGATGCGGGTCGGACGAGAGCGTTGTTTTCCCCGTTCCCGAGAGTCCGAAGAAGATCGCGGTGTCGCCGTCCTTACCCACATTCGCGGAGCAGTGCATAGGCAGTGCGTCGCGCAGCGGAAGAAGGTAGTTCATTAGCGTGAACACAGACTTCTTGATCTCGCCGGCGTACTTTGTGCCGCCGATGAGAATGATCCGCTTTTCGAAATTCACGAGAATGAACGTCGAGCTGCGCGTACCGTCGCGCGCCGGATCGGCTTCGAAGAGCGCCGCATCGACGACCGTGAATTCCGGAACGAAACCCGGAACTGGTTTTTCGGGTGTGATGAAGAGATGGTGCGCGAAGAGATTGTGCCATGCGAACTCGGTGTAGACGCGAATCGGCACGCGATAACGTTCGTCGGCGCCCACGTACGCATCGAGCGAATACACTTCACGTTCGGAAAGATAGGCTTGAACTTTTGCCCACAGATTGTCGAAGACGGCCGCGTCGATCGGTTGATTCGTGTCGCCCCAGTCGATGTGGGCTTCGCTCGACGGTTCTTTGACGAAAAACTTATCTTTCGGCGAACGGCCCGTGTGCGGACGAGTGTCGACGATGAACTGTCCGTCCTTCCCAAGCACACCCTCACCCCGCCGGAGAGCGTGTTCGATCAGCTCAGGCGATGTGAGATTCTCCCACAAGGTAGCGGCCTTTAGTTTTTCCGGAACGGTAAGAATGATCTGGTCCCTCGTGAAATGCGCCTTGGAAAGTATCACAGTTTTTCACCCCCGCAGGCCTTGCCTGCTGCTATTTCCAATGCAACGGCCCATGCCCAAGCGATTGCAGTACGGGCTTGTGCTGCTAGCGGCGCTATTTGTCGCTGCCGCAGGCCACGCACAAGCCGTGCTCCCGTTCCACTTTGGCCTCTATCCCTCGGGTCCGCTCGACGGCATTACCGACATCCCCGGCGTTCGGTTGGGCAATGTGACATTAGTCGAAGGCGCCAACGTGCGAACCGGGGCTACCGGCATTCTTCCCAACAGTGACCCTTGGAACAACAAGGTTTCAGCCGCTGCGGTCGCTTTTAACGGGAACGGCGAAATGACGGGAACGCACTGGATCAATACGTCCGGCTATTTGGAAGTGCCAATCGTCCTAACGAATACGCTGAATGTCGGACTCGCCTACGACGGCGTTGTTGATTGGATGATCAAGCACTATCCGCACGTGGGGCGGACCGATGACGTGCCGCTTCCAGTCGTCGCCGAATGTGACGATCAGCTGCTTAACGACATTCAGTTGCGAAGCGTCAAGCAAGCGAATGTTGTCGCGATGCTCGATAGCGCGAAGGAAGGGCAATTTACGCGCGGCAGTGTGGGCGCAGGCACCGGCATGCGCGCATTCGGATTCAAAGCGGGCATCGGATCCGCATCGCGCGTGCTACCCGCGAATCTCGGTGGATACCGTGTCGGCGTGTTGGTGAACGACAATACCGGGAGTTCGCGCGAGGCGCTGACAATCGTCGGCGTTCCCGTCGGGGAGAAGCTGAAGACCGAATACCGGACGATCTTTCCGGAACACGTATCGGAAGCAACGCTGCACGGACGCATGGAAAGCGGTAGCATCATCATCGTCATTGCGACGAACGCGCCGCTCGACAGTCGTCAGCTTCACGCAATCGGGTTGCGCGCCGCGCTCGGTATGGGACGAACCGGGTTGACGTCGGATGTCGGTAGCGGTGATCTGTTCGTAGCCTTTTCAACCGGATATGTGTTCAAGCGATCTGGGGAATGGAAGATCAACGCGCCGACTACAACCATTGTCGAAGACAACGCGACGCTCAATGCGCTTTACCGGGCAACTGCGGAGGCTACGCAGGCGGCGATTTACGATGCACTATTCGAAGCAAAAACGATGACGGGGAACGGCTCGACGGTCTTCGGGTTGCCCGACGATCGCGTGCTGCAAATGTTGCGAACGGCCGGTGCGATCGAGTAGCGCCCGTGGCCTTTATCGAAACGGAACGTTTGATTCTTCGCACGTGGATGTCGAGCGATGCGCCGGCGTTACTCGAGGTCTCGTCGGATCCGGAAGTCACGCGCTTTCTTCCTATGTCCTCGCCGCCGACACTCGAAAGCGTGTCGAAGTGGATCGACCGTCAGACGGACGAACAAGAGCGCGAAGGGTTCTCTGTCTGGCCGGTGATTCGAAAAGAGGATGGACGCCTTATCGGGCGATGCGGCCTTCATCGCCTGCCCGAAGGTTTCATCGAGGTTGCGTGGATCTTCGAACGCGCGGCATGGGGCCAAGGCTATGCAACGGAGGCTGCGCGAGCGGCCATCGCGTACGGGCGCGACACGTTGCACCTTCCCAATCTCTACGCGCTCGTCAATCCGGCAAATTCCGCATCCATCGCAGTTGCTTACCGCGTCGGTATGCGTTTCGACCGCGTCGTGCGCGCGTATAAACGAGACCTATTGAGGTACGTTCTATGAGAATAGCACTTGGAGCCGTCGGTCATTTCGGGCTCGCCGTTCGCGATCCGGAAAAAAGCGGAAACTGGTGGCGATCGATCTTCAATCTCCGTGAAATTTTCACCGGCGAGAATTACGTGGGCCTCTCCAACGACGACGTAACGATCGTGCTCCATAAGGGGACCCCGCATCCCGGCGTGCTCGAACACATGTCATTTCACGTTGCCGACATGCGCCATTTACGCGCTGCGTTAAAAACGATGCGCGAAGCGGGGGTGGATCTCGAGGATCCCGGTGACGAAATCGGTCCCGAAGCACCGGGTTCCCCTCATATGGGCCTGTGGTTTCACGATCCCGACGGCTACCGCTGGGAGCTTTCCGTCCAAAACGGCGCGCGCGAAGAGTAATCGCTTGACGCATGTCGAGTCTTTTTGCTATGCTGCAGGTGTCCTAGTGTATTAGGACACAAAGACATAAGATGAATGTGTCGTCGCTTTTTGTCGACGACGCCTCGGCGCTACCGGTATACGCGCAGCTGCAGCAGCAATTCATCGCCGCGATTGGGCGCGGTGAGTTGCGGCGCGGCGAGCAATTGCCGAGCGTCCGTGACGTCGCCGCTACGCTCGGGATCAATCCGAATACGGTGAACCGCGCGTACTCAGAACTCGAACGCGATGGGGTGGTCGCAACAAAACGAGGGCGCGGAACATTCGTCGCAAGCGCGAGAAGCGCGAGCGACATGAAACGGCTCGTTGAGATTGCGGAACGTTTCGTTGCTCATGCGCGATCGCTTGGATACGAGGGAACGCAAATCGTTGCTGCGGTGCGTGACGCTGTTGCGCGAGCAAAAGAGCAAAGGAGCAGAGTATGAATTCGATCGTCGTGTTAGGAATTATCGGCTGCGCGATTTGGTGGGTGCACCGAATGACGGAACGACGTCAGCGTCCGCAACGCCGCAGCGACGACGCGTATTCGCACGCGCTGCTCCCGTCGAAAGATTGGAACTAACGATCCACAGCTAATTCCGGAGGATCGCTCGCAGGGAATGAGTCGGCTATAGTTTTATCATAGCCGTCCAGTCCGTCATCATCCTTCGGCGCAAGCTCTTGTTGCCGGAGCATTTCGGCAGCTTTGGCTTCGAGTTCGTTGCGAATGTCTCGGTCGTTCATCACCCGGCCATCGCGAGTATCGCTACCTTCGCAGCCGCTAACGGCGTTTTATGCATTTCAAAATCGACGAGCGCACGTGCAGAGCGGTCGGCGGTTTTGTTCGTGATAAACCACGGTGGCTTCGGAAGCAGCGTCGAGCCGTAGCCAAGAACGCTACGCGGAAATTCGGCAAACGGTGCGTGCACGACGCTCTTTTCCGCGCGATCGAAAAGAAGCGCGTTGTGAACGACGCCGATGCCGCTGCGCACATCGTTTAGCGTGTGCCCGGGATACGCGCCCCACGTCGTTTCTGTTAGAAGAAATCCGACGCCGGTCCACGCGTTGACGCCGACACAGCCGAATCGCAGGGCGGCGACGGCGTCGTCCAATTCGTGCGCGTGGTCGTGCATCGATTTCGGATGTATGACGATGTTGCCGCCGAGTGTGCCCCACAGCCGGTCGTTTGCAAAATCAACCGCTGACTTGAGGAATGCTCGTGTGTCGCCTGGCAGCGTGGTAACGGTGAGGATACTCGAGAAGGCTTCCGTATCAAAGGCTGTGGCGGACGAAGAGGAGTCGACCTTCAGGATCGTGCGATGCGTAAAGCCGTCACCGTGCCTGCCGAAACGCAACACCTCGCGTGCGTCCTCGCTCAGCTTATCGAAGCGGTCCGCCGCACCGGGATAATACGCGGGGCGATCCCCGATCTCACGCATGACGGATTCGATCGCAGCGAGCAACTTCGGCGTGCCGTCCCATGTTTGCGGAAGAATCAACACCTGGCTCGCGATGCAATTGAAGCCGCCGTTGTGCATCTTTTGCGTTGCGATTTGCTCGGCTTGGAACCGAAAATCCGCGTCGCTCCACGGTCCCGGCACGACGATCGTCGGTGAAACGTTCCCGAGCTCCGAGGTAATCGGTTTGCGTAGCACCGGATCGTTGCGAAGCTTACGTTCCGCAGCGTCAGGGCCTTCGCCGAAGACGATACGATCGTGCGTCTTATCGCTGCCGGTGATATGAATTTCGTCGACGAGCTGGTGCGCGCAAAGCAGTTTTCCGATCTCGGGACCACCGTATGCAAAACGCAGAAACCCTTCGTCGACGAGCGGCTTGAGCGCATCTTCGAAGATCGGGCCGAGATACTCGTTGACGGGATTCATTTTGAGGATGCACACCGCGCCGTCGGCAATCATCTTGTACAAGACGTCGAGGGCTGGAATCGCAGCGATATTTCCGGCGCCGAGGACGAGCGAAACGCGCGGTTCGCGATCGCGCCGTTTATACCAAACCGCCATGGTTTCGGAAAGCGTTGCCGGCGTTACACCGCGTTGCATGCGCACTTCGGCGCGAATACCGTTGAGTAGCAGCGAGTCATAGATTCCGTCAGGAAACACGTCTACAACGACTTGACCGTCTGGGCGCGTGCGAATCCGGTTGTGCTGAATTTGCGGCGTTCCGAAACGCTCGATGTCGTAGAGCGTGCGGATATACCGGTTGAGCGCGTAAAGCACCGCCCAGGGGCCGCTGATCCATTCCTCACCTGCGAGCGGGGTGCCGGTCAGCCCTTTAGCGGCCGCAGCCGCTTGCGCCCACCGTCCGGCTTGCGCATAAGTTGTATCGCGAACGCGTTCAAACAGCGACGCTTTTGCCGCAGGCGTCAGCTGAACCCAACGCTTTGCGCCCTCATGCAGTCCCGTGAGGGAACGGTCGATTTCGACCGGCGTAGCTACGGCAGTCATGCCCGGAGATTCGACAGTGCATGATAGACTGCTGTCGGAGGTACACGATGGCTAAGAGAAAACGGCGCAAGCCGGGCCTCGTGCCACGCCTGGGTCCGGCGACGAATCTCCGGCCTGCCGGCGCGCACGAGTCGCTCAAGCGCTACAATCGCCGACGCATGAAAGCCGCTCTCCGGCGGGAAGCCGAGAGCGGCTTTCCATTTGAAACGAACCCGGACGTCGATTAGCTTCCGCTGCCGTGGCCGCCGCTGAGCATCCAGGCTTGTCCGAACCGATCGGTGAGCATGCCGAAGCTGCCGCCCCAGAAGGTCGGGGCGTACGGCATCGTCACCTTGCCGCCTTGCGCCAGTCGGTCGAAGACCGTTTTTGCCTCGCTCGCATCGTCGCTTGCTAGCGAGAGCGCCACGTTAGCCTCGGGTGGTTGGCCATTTCCCGGACGCCGATCCGAGGCCATGAACTTAAAGCCGTCTCCGTTGAATGTGGAGTGCATCACTTTTTGCGCCCAGTCGGGTCCGACTTCCGACTCCATCGGCGAACCTGCGAAGCGGGTCACGTCGTAGTTGCCGCCGAGCACCTGCTTGTAAAACGCGAGCGCTTCTTCACAGCGGCCGTCGAAAAAAAGATAAGCTTCTAATTGCATCCTCGTAGCGTACGCCTTCGGTATAAAAGCGTCGTTAAGAATTCACCTTTGGATGGGTATATGTGGACCCTCGGAGGGTTTGCATGAGCGAGTTAGCTACCGAACTGTGGGTTTATTTACGTGATGGCCGCCGCCTTTGCGAGCGGTATAACCAACGCGAGATGGCGGAATTTGTCCGTGAAAACATGCTAGAGCGCATGAGTCATCACATGCCGCTCGTTTGTTTTGACGGCGAGCAGATTCAAATTCCGTCGGAGATCGTCGAACGGATTGAAATCGTCCAACCCTATTTAACCGCCCACTAAAAACATGAGGAGTCGCGTTACCGCGACTCCCCTCGAGTGCCCTCGATCAGCTGAACTTGACTAGCTGATCAGTTCGCGTTCCACCATGATGGTGCGCGGATCGATGAGGTGCTTGTTCAAGCCGAGTTTCTCCGCCGGAACGCCGAGCGCGAACGCAACGAGCTGGGGAAGATGGAACGTCGGCAGATCGGTGCGGCCCCAACGCGACGCGGAGTCTTGCTGATAACCGTCGAGCGCAAGATGACAGAGCGGGCACGGCGTGATGACGGCTTCGGCGCCGTGATCCTTCGCCATGCGCATGTTCTGGCCGACCATGTTGGCGGCGACGCCGTCTTTTTCCAACTGAATGTGAAAGCCGCAGCAGCGCGTCTTGCCGGCATAATCGACCGCTTCACCGCCGATCGCTTCGATGACGTCTTCGAGCGAGTGCGGGTTGCGCGCCGACTCCCAGCCGTTGACGTTCTCCGGACGGATGATGTGGCAGCCGTAGAACGGCGCAACCTTCAAGCCGTTGAGCGGACGAACGACCATGTTACGCAGGTTGTCGAGACCGATGTCGTCGATCAGCAGCCACAGCAGGTGACGAACCATTACGTTGCCGTTGTATTTCGCACCGAACTTGCCGAGAATCGAATTCGCTTGATTCATGCGCTCTTCGCTCTCGAGCAGTTCTTTGTTCGCCGCGCGCATGTGACCGGTACACGTCGAGCAGATCGTGATGACGTCGTCGAGACCGAGCGCTTCAGCCTGCGCGTACGTACGCGCGTTGAGCACGCGGGCTACGTCGTGGTTGACGTCGTTCACGACCGACGCGCCGCAGCACGACGCCGCGGTGAGTTCGATCAGCTCGATGCCGAGTCTGTCGGCAAGAAGCATCGTCGAATTGAAGAGTTCTTTGCAAGATTCTTTGGCAACGCAGCCCGGGAAGAAGCCGTAGCGCCTCATCTCGCGCGACCGCGAGGACTTATGCGAGTCTTCCGCGCGGTCTTCAGGAAGCAGTGCAGTGGACATTAGCTGACCGGGACCTCCAGGGATTCGAAAATGGTACGCACTTCATCGACCTTCGGAATCGGCTTGATGAAGGGCGGCGGCATCTTGCCTTTGAGCGCCATGCGTAAGCCGAGCGCAGCGCCGAGGAACGTGACCTTGACAAGACCTTTGATGTTGAAGCGGCCGATCGTGCCTTGGATAACTTCCGTTTCCGCAAGCATACCGGTCTGCTTGATCGTCTTTGCAACGACGAGCGCGTGGCGCGGTCCGCGTTCGTTCATCATGACGCGGTCTTTGATCGCCGCGCGTTTCACGTCGACGATGCGCCAGTTCGGGTCGACGTGCTTCGGACAATACGAGCACGCGTAGCAGTGGGCACAGAGCCACAGGTAATCTTCCGAGATTTGCGCGATGCGCTCGTCGCGCTTGCCGTCGCGAACGTCTTCGATGAAACGATAGGCGTACGCAATTGCGGCGGGACCGGCGAACGCGGGATCGACGCTGACGACCGGGCAGAGCGCGTAACACGTCGCGCACATGATGCAGTTGGCGACGTCGACGAGCTTCTTCATGTCGTCGGGCGAGACGCGCCGTTCCGTCTGGTGGTCCGAATCCTTGTCCTTGGGTTGTAGGTACGGCTTGAGACGCGCGTACTTGTCCCAGAACGGATCCATGTGGACCACGAGATCCTTCATCGGCTGGAAGTTCGGCATCGGATCGACTTGGATCGCACCGTCTTCGTCCATGACGTCTTTGCAGTTCGTCTTACATGCGAGCGACGTCACGCCGTTGATGTTCATCGAACACGAGCCGCAGATTGCCGAACGGCACGAGCGGCGGAAGCTGATCGAACCGTCGACTTCGGCTTTCGCGTGCTCGAGCGCATCGAGGACTGTGATCGTTTCCGGAATTTCGACTTCGATGACGTCGCGATGCGGAATCGTGTCGGTCGCTTCGTCGAAGCGGAAGATGTCGAGTTTGATGTTGGCCATAATTTAGTAGGTTCTTACCTGCGGCGAGAACTTGGTGATTGTCACTTTACGTGAGTAGTCGAGGCGCGGCGACCCGTCCGCGTCACGGAACGCGAGCGTGTGCACCATCCACTTGTCGTCGTCACGCTCAGGAAAATCGGTACGCGATTGCGCGCCGCGCGATTCGGTCCGGTGCAGAGCTCCCTTCGCGAGTGCGTAGGCCGCGTCGATCAGGAAGTCCGTTTCGAACGTGTTGACGAGATCGGTGTTGAACGTGGAGGACTTATCCATCACGTAGCAGTTCGCATCGAACTCTTTGCGGACGCGATCCAACTCGGCCACTGCTTCCTTCAGGCCCGCTTCATCACGGAAGATGAACGTGTTTTTACTCATCGTCTCGTTCATCGCGTGGCGAAGTCTCGGCGCGCGCGTGCCCTCGTTGCGCGAGAGCAACGCATTGACGCGATCTTGTTCTTGCTTGAGCGTGCGCTCTGACGGACGAACGTTTCCAACTTGTTTGATGTAGTCGACCGCATGCGATGCAGCGCGTGCACCAAAGACGATCGTTTCGAGCAGCGAGTTGCCACCGAGGCGGTTCGCACCGTGAACGCTGACGCAGGCGCACTCGCCCGCCGCATACACACCGGGAACGCGGGTCGCTCCCCACTTGTCGGTTTCGATGCCGCCCATTGTGTAATGCGCGCCCGGAAGAATCGGAATCGGTTCGAGCACGGCGTCTTTACCGGTGGCGTCGAGCGCAAGTTCGCGAATCTGCGGCAGACGTTCGAGAATCTTTTCGCGGCCGAGATGGCGCAGGTCGAGCAGCACGCAGCCGTCGACGCCTCGGCCTTCGAGAATCTCCGTCCATTCCGCACGCGAGACCACGTCGCGTGATGCAAGTTCGCCTTTGTTCGGCGCGTACTTGAACATAAAGCGCTCACCGTTGGCGTTGAGCAGGTATCCGCCTTCGCCGCGCGCGCCTTCGGTCATCAGGACGCCGTTTTCTTTGAGCGTCGTCGGGTGGAACTGCATGAACTCCATGTCCATAAGCGGGATGCCCGCTTTATAGGCGATGCCCATGCCGTCCGCGGTCGACGCGTAACCGTTGGTCGTTTTGAGGTACATGCGTCCAGCGCCGCCCGTCGCGAAGATCGTGGCCTTCGCCGTGATCAGCTCCAACTGGCCGTTGCGCATGTTGTAGGCGACAACACCGGTCCCGATGCCGTCTTCGATCGCGAGTGCCGTGCAGAAGTACTCTTCATACACCTTGACCCCGAAGCGTTCGAGCTGCTCCCAGAGCGTGTGGAGAATGACGAGGCCCGTGACGTCCGCCGAGTAGCAGGTGCGGGGAGCGCCGGCGCCGCCGAAGGGGCGCTGGGCGATACGGCCGTCAGGCATGCGGGAGAAGATGCAACCGCGGTGCTCGAGCCAGATGATCTGCTTCGGCGCGTCTTCGCACATAGCTTCCGACGCGTCTTGGTCTGCCAGATAATCCGAGCCCTTAACCGTGTCGAACGTATGCGCTTCCGGCGAGTCCTCTTCGCGGTTGCCGAGCGCTGCGTTGATACCGCCCTGCGCCGCACCCGAATGGCTGCGAACCGGATGCATTTTTGAGACGATGGCCACGTCGGCTCCGCGCTCCGCGGCTTCCACCGCGGCGCGCATGCCGGCGAGACCGCCGCCAATGACGACTACGTCGTGTTTGATCACGTTGGCCTTTCCGGATAAAACTTTATCTCTCTTTATACTATCCGGCTGGGCGACGAGCCGACGACTGTTGTCAGGATTTCGACTTTAAGCGGTGGCGTTTTCGGAGGCAGGTTTGTCCTCGTCTTTGCCCGATCGCGCAAAGAAGCGGAATTGGTTTTTGCCGGCCTGTTTGGCTTGATACAGCGCTTCGTCGGCCGAGAAGAAGAGCGTCTGTCCGTCGATTCCGTCGTTCGGGAACATCGACACGCCGATCGAGCTCGCGAGACCGTTGCGACGAAGCGCTGCCATGATGCGCTCGACACCGCGTTCGGTTTGGTCGCGATCGCTCTGCGCCATGATCAAAACGAACTCGTCGCCCGCATAGCGCGCGAGGATGTCGCCTTTACGGGCGTTTCTCTTGAGCACTTGCGCGAATCGTTTGAGCGCGAGGTCGCCTAAGCTGTGACCACCGGAGTCGTTTATTTTTTTGAGATCGTCGAGGTCGAGAATGACGAACGCGAACGGCGTGTCGTAACGCTCGGATGTGTGCAACTCGCGTTCGAGCATTTCGTTGAGCGCGCGCCGATTCGGGATACCGGTAAGGCTGTCCGTATTCGCAAGGCGCTGCGTCTCATCGAGCAAACGGCGCGCTTCTTCGTAAAGGCGGGCGTTTTCAACGGCGATCGCGGCTTGAGACGCAAAGTCCAGGAGCATGCGAAGCTGATTTTCAGTGATTTCGTCGGCCGGCGGTTCGTCGGCATAGAGCATGCCGCGGACCACATCGCGCGCGATGAGCGGCGCGATGCAGTACGAACCACTCGTGTCTTCGAGCGGGGAATCCGGGTCGCCGGCGCTTCCATAGGCAAGCTGGAGATCGCCGTGCGCAACATCTACCAGCGTGGAACTCTGGCGATACTCGCGCGGATCGAGCGCGTGGTTGACGGTCCCCTCGCTATCGCACTCGAGGCGGCGGATGATGGTGCCCCCCTCGATGACGTCGAAGAGAACGACGCGTTTGAACTTCAGCGCTTCGACGACGCCACGGAGTACCATCGAAAGAATGTCGTTGATCTCGAGCGTCGAGTTAATGGTGGAGAAAACTTGTTGGAGAACGAAGAGTTCAGCGTTCTGTTGGGCGTACTCGTCCCGCTCGGCCTCCAAAATGGCAATACGTCCCTTGAGCCGCTCGATCTCTTCTAAGAGTTCGGCGGCGTCATGCGGGCCGGCGGACAGGTTCGTGCCCATCGTTTAAGGTAACGTCTAGCTGCTTTGTTTTCTTTAGGCCGGGCATCGTAGGTTGTCGCAATTCGTTCATCTCCACGTCCACTCCGAATACTCGCTTCTGGACGGCGCTTGCCGTGTCGACCGCCTCGTCCGCAGGACTGCTGAAGACGGGGCGCCGGCCGTTGCCCTTACCGACCATGGCGTCATGTATGGCGCGATGGAGTTCTATTACGCAGCCCGCGACGTCCGGCTGACGCCGATTATCGGCTGTGAAGCATATATTGCCCCGCGCGGGCGTTTTGATCGCACGGTCCGCGATGAGGCTCACGTCACGCTGCTGGCGGCCGACCTGATCGGCTACCGAAACTTAACAGCGCTGATCTCGAAAGGCTTCCTCGAGGGCTACTATTACAAGCCCCGCATCGACCTGGATCTCCTCGAGAAACACAACGACGGGCTGATTGTTTTATCAGGCTGCATGTCCGGGATGGTGGCTGCGCCACTACTGAAAAACGATTACGAGACCTCGGTCAAGAACGCCAAAACGTACGTCGACATTTTCGGCGATCGCTTTTACATCGAAGTCATGCGACACGGGATGCCCGAGGAAGACGTCATCAACGATGGGCTCGTGAAGGTTGCCCGTCAGTTAAACGTGCCGATCGTCGCCACCAATGACTCGCACTACCTGGAACAGCGCGACGCGCCTGCGCACGACGTTCTGCTTTGCATCGGTACCGGGAAAACCGTCTCGGATACGAGCCGAATGAAGTTCTATTCCGACCAGTTCTACGTGAAGTCGGCGGAAGAGATGTACGAGACGTGGCGCGATCTTCCCGAGGCGTGCGAGAACACGGTCAAAATCGCTGAACGCATCGACATCAAGATTCCCGAGAAGATCCATCATCTTCCCGCGTATCCCGTTCCGCAACCCGAGAATGCGGCTGAAGAAAAGACACCGGAGCAATTCTTGCGCGAGTTGTGTGAAGCGGGACTGATCGAACGCTACGGCGAGGAGCGCGCTGCGAACGATATCGCGCTTCGCGAACGGCTCGACTACGAGCTCAACATCATCAACACGATGGGTTTTGCCGCGTACTTTCTCATCGTGTGGGATTTCATCAAGTACGCGCGCGATAACGAAATTCCGGTGGGACCGGGGCGGGGCTCTGCCGTTGGTTCCGTCGTTTCGTACTGTCTGCACATCACCGATCTCGATCCGCTGAAGTTCAGCCTGTTCTTCGAGCGCTTCCTAAATCCCGATCGCATCTCGATGCCCGATATCGATACGGACTTCTGTGTCGACCGCCGCGACGAAGTGATCAAGTACGTTACCGAAAAGTACGGCAGCGAACGCGTAGCGCAGATCGTCACGTTCGGTACGATGGCCGCGCGCGCCGCGGTTCGCGACGCCGGACGCGCGCTCGGCGTGCCACTTCCCGATGTCGATAAAATCGCAAAGATGATTCCCTCCGGCCCCGGCGGATTGTCGATCGAACAAGCGCTCGAGCAAATTCCGGATCTCAAGCTTGCGTATTCGAGCAATCCGATGACTCGCAAGTTGCTAGATACAGCGAAAGACATCGAAGGGCTCGCGCGCAACGCCGGTACGCACGCTGCGGGCGTTGTGATTTCGGCGGGACCACTGGTTGACTACGCGCCGCTCGTGAAATTCAACGACGGCGGCGTCAACACACAGTTCGACATGGTTTGGGTCGAGAAGATCGGTTTGCTCAAGATGGACTTCTTGGGCTTGCGCAACTTGACGGTCATGAACGACGCGGTCAAGGAAATTCGCCGCACGACCGATCCGGATTTCGACGTGGCAAAGATTCCGGACAACGATCAGCGCACGTTCGATATGCTGAGCCGCGGTGAGACGATGGGCGCGTTCCAACTCGAGTCCGACGGTATGAAACGCGTCTGCTTGGAATTGAAACCTTCGCGCTTCGAAGACATCATCGCGCTTGTTGCACTGTACCGTCCCGGACCGATGGACTGGATTCCGGAGTACATCAGCAACAAACATGGGCGTACAAAACCGAAGTACTTGCATCCGAAACTCGAGCCGATTCTCACCGAAACATACGGTATCGCGGTGTATCAAGAGCAAGTCATGCAAATGGCGCGCGATATTTCCGGCTTTACCATGGGTCAAGCGGACGAACTCCGCAAGGTCATGGGAAAGAAGCAGAAGGATAAAATTCCGGTTTATCGCGAGAAGTTTATCGAAGGTGCGAAGGCAACGTCGGATATCGACCGCGACCTTGCGGAACAAATCTTCGCCTTCATCGAGCCGTTTGCGGGATATGGATTCAACAAGGCGCACGCAGCAGCGTACGGCTGGATCGCCTATCAGACCGCTTTCCTCAAGGCAAACCATCCGCTGCCGTATCTGACGGCGTTAATGACGTCGGTAAAAGATAAGACCGATAAGCTTGTCGAGTACATCGATGACGCGAAGAAGATTGGGATCGATGTTCTCCCACCCGATATTAACGACTCGCTCGTGGACTTTGCGGTCGTCGGCGATCGTATTCGCTTCGGACTTGCGGCGATCAAGGGTGTTGGCGAAGGCGCCGTACAAAGCATCATCGACTCGCGCGAACGCGACGGCAAGTTCACGGATCTCTTCGACCTGGCGAAACGGGTCGACGGAAAACAAGTCAACCGGCGCGTGTTCGAAGCGTTGATCAAGTGCGGCGCGCTCGACACACTACCCGGCAATCGCGCGCAGAAGATTGCTGCGCTCGACGTCGCGATCGATCTTGCCGCGCATGCGACGCGCGAACAAGAGATGGGGCAATTCTCGCTTTTCGGCGATCTCACCGAGCACGCGCCGGCGCTCGTTCCGACCTTGCCAAACGTTCCGCCGCCGAATACACGCGAGATGCTCGCGTGGGAAAAAGAAACGCTCGGCATTTTCGTTTCGGGCCATCCGCTCTCCGACGTGCAAGAGATTCTGGTTCGTCAGGGCGCGACGTTGATCAAAGATCTTCGCAACGTAGAAGATGAAGCGGCGGTCACGATCGCGGGTATGGTCACGAGCGTGCGGCGCACGTTGACGAAGGCCGGACAGCAGATTCTCATCGCGTCGCTTGAAGATACCACCGGAAGTTCCGACGTCGTGGTCTTTGCGAAGCTGTATCCGATGGTGCAGCAGTACTTCATCGACGACGCAATTCTCGTCGTCAAAGGCCGTCTGCGGTTACGCGAGCGTCCGGGTTCGGCGCCGGGAGAAGAGCCACCGATCGAATTGTCCGTTAGCGCGAATGACGTTGCGCCGTTCGAGCCGCCGAAGAGCAACGGCGTGCTGCATGTGCCGCCGGTTGCCGGTTGGCACGTCGACGTGCAGTCGCGCGATCAGATCGACCGGCTCGCCGTGCTGGTCGAAGAGTGGCCCGGCGACGTTCCGCTCGTCCTTCACTCACGCGGCAAGAGCCAGAAACTCTCGCGCACCGTTGCGCCGGACTACCGACTACGCAGCGAGCTCGAGCGAATCTTCGGTTCCGGAAACGTGCGAGAGGCACTCGATGCTTAGCGTGATCTCCGCGAGCGACCGGCACAAGCTTGCAGGGATTCACCGCTTGGGATGGCGTCCGTCCGCCGAGTTGACGAAATCAGTCGTGGCGATTCTCGAAGACGTGCGTCTGCGTGGCGACACCGCTGTGGTCGAATACATGCGTTCGATCTGCGACGGCCACTACGATCTTTCGAAGTTGCGCGTCGCGATTCCGATGTCCGATCAATCGCGCAATCTGGTCCCGCCTGAGATCGGCGACGCCTTGCGCCTGGCGAAAGAACGGATCGCGAAAGTTCACGAGCGGCAACGTCATGCAGACTCGAGCTACGTCGACGAAGACGGCACGCGCTACGGCATGCGGTACCGCCCGTTGGATTCCGTCGGCATTTACGTTCGCGGCGGCTCGAATGCATCATCGGTTCTCATGACGGCAATTCCCGCAAAAATAGCGGGTGTTTCTCGCGTGGTCGTGCTCGCGCATCCGGACTCAACCGGCGCGATTCATCCCTCGGTGATATTCGCCGCAAGTCTCTGCGACGTCGACGAACTCTACGCGGTTGGTGGCGCACACGCAATTGCTGCTGCGGCTTACGGAACGCAATCGGTCATGCCCGTCGACAAGATCGTCGGAAGTGGACCGCCGGCCGTCACCGAAGCAAAGCGTCAAGTCTTCGGGATGTGCGGAATCGATGGACTCTCCGGGCCACCCGAAGTCCTCGTCATTGCCGATGACGGGGCGAACACGGAACTCGTCACTGGTGAATTGCTTTCGCAGGCGGAACGCGACCGCTCCGCGCGCATCGCCGTTGTTTCCGAATCGCGGCCACTGCTCGATGCGGTCGCGCAATTGCTTGATACGCTCGAGGTACGAACCCTGCCGCGAGGCGACGTCATTGAAGAAGTCGTGACTGAATCGTGCTACTTGATCCACGCCGAAAATCGAAACGAACTTTTTGATGCGGCCAATGGGTTTGCTCCCGAACGCGTTGCGCTGCACGTCCGCGACGCGGAGCCGTATCTTGCGAGACTGCGTCAAGTCGGCGCCGTCTTTGTCGGTGACATGACGCCGATTGCGATGGGCGATTATCTTTCGGGAACGAACAGCATCCAGCCCTCAGGTGGGGCTGCTCGTTTCGCGTCGGGCCTTTCGCTCGCGGATTTCATGCGCAGCTTCAGCGTCGTCGAAAATTCACGCGAGCGAATGCTGAGCGATGCGCAACCCCTCGCCGCACTCTCGGACTTCGAGGGTCTGCCTCAACACGCGCAGACCGCAAGGATGCGCAGCGGCGCATGAAGCTGGTAGCTTTCGATCTCGACGGGACGCTCATCGGACGCGATCTCGTTCTTCGGCCACGCGTGCGCGAAGCGATCGAGCGAATGCGCGACGCCGGGATCGCGGGGTGTATCGTAACTGGGCGGATGTACCGCGCCTCGGTCACCTACGCGCGAGAACTCTATTTCGATGCGCCGCTCGTGTGTTATCAAGGCGCAGCCATTATCGATCCGCAGCGTGACGCCGTTCTGCGCGACGTACCCCTCGACGTCGAAACGGTCGGAACGATCGTCGACGTAGTCCAGCGCGACCGGATGCATCTGCAGCTCTACCGCAACGACGAATACTATTGCGAGCAGAAGAACCGGTTCTCGGATCTCTACGCGTCACTCGCGGGTGTCGAACCAGTGATCGTCCCATCGCTGCGAGAGGCCTTCGCGTATAGTCCTGCAACAAAGGCGGTGGTCATCGATGAGGCAGAGCGCGCGGCGGCTTACGTCGAGCGCGTACGCGAACTGCTCGGGGACAAGGTGTATGCCACGCGCAGCTATCCGGAGTTTGTTGAGATCCTCAACCCCGCAGTCGACAAAGGCGATGCGTTGCGATTCGTCGCCGGACATCTTGGCATCGACATGAAAGATGTCGCGGCGATCGGCGATTCTTGGAATGATGCGCCGCTTCTTCGCGCAGCGGGTATACGCATCGCAATGGGATCGGCGCCGAAGGAGCTACTCGATCTCGCGGACGGCGTCGTCGGCGACGTCACCGCAGACGGCGTGGCAGAAGCCATCGATCGGTACGTCCTCGCGTGAGCCGCCCGATACCCCGAAGGCGGAAGAAAACCGCTGCGGCCCGTCTGCGTCCGTTCTGGTTACTTGTTCTGGTACTCTTCGCGCTCGCCACCGCTGCGGCGTATTTTTTCGCCACGTGGCCGGCGCTGCGACCGCACGGTGTTGCGGTCGAGGGCAATCACGTCGTCGGCAAAGAGGCGATTCTTCAAGCTGCGCGGATCGATCCGCGGACCAACGTCTGGCTCCAAAACACCAAAGCGATGTCGCAGCGCATCGAAACGATAGCGTATGTCAAGACGGCATCCGTCCATCGCGTTCCTCCGGCAAACTTCGCCATCGTTGTGACGGAGCGCGTGCCGTTTGCGCGCCTCGTAACGGCAGGCGGAACCATGATCGTCGACCGCGACTTGCGCGTGCTTCATACGCCCGATTCGGCATTTGACGCATTGCCCGCATTCGTTGTAAAGCAGTTGCCGATGCCGCATCTCGGCGTGACGCTCGATCAGCCCGATCTCATCGCGCTGCGTAATGACGAAGACGCGCTTGCGAACGCGCACCTTGCAATATCGAACTTAGAACACGATAAGTTCGGAGATCTCGTCGTGACGCTTCACAATGGGATTCGTGTGCTCTTCGGTGACGAAAGCGATCTCGCGAAGAAGATTCCGCTCGTCGATCCAATCCTTACGCAAGTTGGGAGGGAGGGCCGACCGATTGCCGCGATCGATCTGCGCGCGATCAAAACACCGGTCGTCGAGTATAAGAAGTAACGCGTCAGACGTATCCGGCGAGCGTTTCCAGAAACACGCGTAATGCCGTATGCCGGCGCGGCGCCATCGCCGCGCTCCACGAAAAATCGACGGCGAC
>JAMXLG010000135.1 GCA_024281135.1 Vulcanimicrobiia bacterium
CATTGGAGCGCTATGCGGACGCACGATTGATGGCGCGCGACGCGCTGACGCTCAGTCGCGATGTCCAGGACGAAGTCCAACTTGCGTTTACCGTGCAGCATCTCGCCGCAATCGCCGGCCTGCGGCCTACTGTTGATGTAGCTCGCGATCGCGACGATCGCGCGCGCGCGGCAAGGCTTCTCGGTTATGCTAGTGTGCGTTTGGCCACGCTCGAGGTGTCACGCTGGTATACCGAACAACAAGAGTACGATAAGTTGCTGCCCGCCCTTCGCAATGCGCTCGGTGACGACGAGCTGGCGAAACTCATGGCCAAGGGCGGCACTTGGACCGAAGATCACACCGTCACGGAAGCGATGCTCGTGTGAACACGCGATGGTCACGACCGAAGTGTCGCCACGGAAACTCGACTATAACGATGAGGATTGGGTTGTAATCGACCGCGTAGAAGAGCATGTTCGCCTTAGTCCTGCAGCGCATGGCGCTTGTAACGCTCCAGAAGAGCGCGATGGTGCGGGAACGCGCGTTCGAAGCGCTCCCTTGCGACTGGGTTACCGATACTCTTTCGGCACTCACAAAAGGCGTCCCACGCCCTATCGAACAAGCGCGAAGCATTGCGCTCGTCTTTGAGCGCGTGCGCTGCCCGTGCTAGCGCGTACAGCGCATTCGCAGGATCTTCGAATTGAACGCCGGGCTGCTCGAAAATGATCTGAAGCTCTTTCGCTGACGATGCGACGGTATTGATATCATCGATGTGGATCGCAACATCAATCAATCGTGTGAGCAGCCATCCCTGTTGTGAGGGAAACCCGACCGCACGATGAGATTCTACCGCTTCTTTCAGCAACTGCAGACCTCGTCGCGGATCGCTGGTATTTGCGGCAACGATTCCAAGAAACGCTTGGGCGCGAACACGGTCTGACGGATATTCCGCCAGCGCCGGATATTCTAATGCTTCCCGCGCGAGCTGATCGCACCGAGCATAGTCCTCCTTGAGCAGCGCCACTTCGGCCTCATTCAGCAAAGCGATGACGTAGAGAGTAGGGGCTTCGAGGCGACGTAACACGTCGCATGCAGCTTGATTGCAACGCGACACCTCGTCTAGATCGCCAAGGCGATACGCCAACCCGCCGGAATGCATCAGCGCTCGCGCTTGTGAACGCGGCTTGCCGATTCGCTCGTAGATGCGTATGGCCGTTTCGAAGTGCGAACGAGCCTCTTCGAATCGCAACAGCTCCCACGCTGGATGTCCAATCGCGAGATGCGCGTCCGCCTCGGACTCAACATCGCCGCATCGTCGCGCGGCCTCCAGGATGCGCTGGCCGATTTCGTACTTCAAGTTGCGGTCATTGCGGGCGCGCGCGATTTGATGTGCCGCCTTTAGGAGCTCGCCGGTTTCATCGCTGACACCCTGCGCGATTGCAGCGTTGAGTTCGCGTTCAGCCTCATCAATGCGACCGAGCGCGACGAGCGCGCGAACGAGTAGATGCACGGTGGCACTTATGTCGGTCGCCACATTCGCGTCGCGAGCAATCTGCAGCGCTTTGCGAAGGTCCTCGGTCGCTACCAAATGCTTTCCGCTCTCCATGTTCTGCGCTCCACGCGCAGAACATACGTCGAACAATGCGCGCGGGTCGTGAAGCAGCTCCGCAAGGCTTTGTGCAACCGCTAAAGCTTCTGCCGCCGCAGCAGTGTCGCCGCAACGACGCGCGAGACGCTCACGCGAACGAGCTGCAGCGTAGCGCTCTTCATCGCCGAGCGCCGTGGCAGTGCTTTCCATCGAACTAACCGTCCGTTCCAGCCTTGCCGTGTCACCGGCCCTGTAGGCCGCGTTCGTTGCTATGGCGAGTGCTGCGAACCGCTGTGCATCGGTGGCCGCAAGTCGCAACGCGCGCTCTGCTAGTGCCGTTGCGTCGGCGTTGGCGTACACCCGCAAAGCCGAAGACGCCGCCTCGATGTACGCAGCATATGCACGAGCGCTATCATCGGCCCTTTCCCAGTGCTCAGCAATCGTTGCAGGAGAAGCGAGCCCGGTCGTTTCGAGAAACGCAGCGACCCTTCGGTGACGCCGCTGTAGCGACGGCGGCTGCAGGCGCGTGTAGACGGCGGCTTGCAGCAGATGATGTGAGAACGTGTAGTGTAGATCGCTGTACTGTACTTCACGGACAAGGTGGCGATCGATCAACGGTCCGAGCGCATCGAGGACCTCAATCTCGTCCCAACCCGTGACACCACAGATCGTGTCGACGCTAAAAGCGACGCCGACGACGGATGCAATCTCTGCAACACGTTGTGACGAAGACGGTAAGCGATCGAATCGATCGGTGATGAGACGCGTGCGATCGACGCCTTGAGTAACCGATGGAAGCTCACGTGTCTCCGCATACGCTCGAAGGGCTTCAATTGCGACGAGCGGATTACCGTTGCTTACCGCGAACACGCGCCGCGCGACCTCATCGAACGTTTCGGACGGCGGCGCGAACGCATCAACGATCGTTGTAATATCAGCATCGCTGAGTCGGCGTAGCGAGAGCGTTTGAACATCTGCAAAGCGGCGTTGTAAATCGACAATCGCGTCCTGACGCGCAACAGCATCGAAGCGATAGGTGATGATGATCAGTATCGACCGGTCACCGATCTGCGCGCGCAGATGCGCGACGGCGTCGAGCGTCGCAACAGCCGCCCATTGAAGATCCTCGAGGATCAACACGAGCGGTCGCCGGAGCGCAAGCACGTCACATGCCTCCACGATCGCCTCCAGAAGTCTTGTTCGCTCGCGATCGTTTTCAAGTGTTGCGGCGTGCGGCGTGACAGTGCGAAGCTCTGGAATTATCGATGACAGTATTGCAGTGGTGGCCAGCGAGAGTGAAGCGTCGAGCGTCGACGCTGCGTTCCGCAGCGCCGTTGCAAGCGGCTCATAAGGAAAATCCTGCGACGGGCCGGCCGCTCCCCAGAGTACCCGTGCACCTTCGGCGTCGCACCGCGTTGCGAGTTCGCGCACGAGGCGCGACTTGCCGATACCCGCTTCGCCTCTCACAGCGACGATGCGCCCGTCCCCGCTTGCCGCGCGATGCCAAGACGTCAAGAGCGTCGCAAACTCAACATCGCGTCCGGCGAACGGAACGCTATGCTCCTGCGCTCGCGAAGGCGCATTGTTTCCGGATGCGACCGTGATCGCGGCGTCATTGCGAATCGCTTGCTCGAGCTCGAGTGTCTCAGGCATCGGCTCGACACCGATCACCTCGCGAAGTCGCGTGGCGAACTGATCGAAAGTTGCAAGTGCGCCCGCGCGATCACCGGCTTCAAAGCGCAAACTCATCAGCGTCCGCACGACGTCCTCGCGCCATTCGTCGACCGTCAGGATGCGTTCGGCAAGTGCGTGCGCCCCGGCGAAATCGCGCGCAGCACGCGAGCGTTGGACCAGCTGCCAGAGCGCCGCAAGGTAGATCGTGCGCAGTCTTTCACGCTCGGCAGGCAACCACTCGTCGTAGGAACCGGCGAGCACCTCACCGCGGTAGAGCTCGATCGCATCGCGCAGCTTCCCCTCATTGATGTACCGCTCGAATGCGAGAACGTCGATCCAGGCCGGCGCGGCGGGGTTCCATCCAATACGCATCGCGTCGGTGAGCAGCCACGGTATTTCCTCGCCGTGTTGCGGCAACGCGCGCTGCAGATGATGGATGTGGCGCCGCAAATTCGCGCGCGCTTCGTCGTCGCTGCAGTCAGGCCACAACTCAGCCGCGAGCGCCCCGCGCGACAGCATCGAGTCAGACAAAGCTAGACGAGCGAGCAGCGATATCGTGCGTGGAGGCGCGCTCCAGCGCACCGCTTCGCCGTCGACTAGTACTTCCGGCTCACCAAAGAGACGGATCTGCAACATTGGACGCTTTTTCGACGGCGCATCAATAGCATTCTCTCATTACTCAGCCATGTTGGAGATAGACATGAATTGTTTACGATTTGCGCTTTTGGGCGCGTTTGCGCTCGTCCAATGTAGCGGAAACGCAGCCTCACCGACGACGGCGACGCAACAGCAATTGGAGCCGCAGGTCTTGAGGACGGTCAAGCCGCCGCCGGGCCGACCGGCTTTGATTTATGTCGCCGATGCCTGCAGCCACGAGGTTGCCTCGTTCTCTGCCTTCGCATCGGGTGCCGTGGTGCCGCGAACGGTCATCTCCGGGCCACACACGCGCCTGGAAAGTCAGACCGGACTCTTCGTCGACGATACCAACCTCTGGGTCACATCGTTCCAACACCTGCTCCGTTTTGATCCGAACCAAACCGGCGACACGCCGCCGCTGTCGTTTATCGGCGGTAATCTCTCTGTTCTAAATGCAACGACGAACGGCGTCTCCATTGACTTAGCGGGACGAGAATACGTAACAAACTTTTCGCCACCGGCCATCGATGTGTTTGCGCAGGGTGCAACCTTCAGCGCTACGCCACAACAACAGATCACGGGGCCTGCGACCGGTCTCGTGCATCCGACGGGGCTTGCTCTCGATAGCAGTCAGAATATTTGGATTGCCGACGTCAACGGACAGGAAATCGAAGAATTCTCGCGGCTCGCGAATCGGAATGCTGCGCCCCTCGTCAAGATCGCCGGACCAGCAACGCAGTTGAGCTTTCCGTTCGGTGTATTCGTTGACACGAGCGGCAACATCTGGGCTGTGAACGTCAATGGTGCTCACCGGAACACCGTGCTTGAATTCGCGCACGGCGCCCACGGAAACGTTGCACCGATTCACGTGATAACCGGCCCGGCGACACAGCTTAGCACACCATACGGAGTTACGGTTGATCAGAGTGGTTTCGTCTATGTTGCAAATAGCGGGCTAATCTCCGGCGGACGCCCAGCGAGTATCACCGTCTATAGACCCGGCTCAACCGGAAACGCCGCTCCGGTGCAGCTGATCGAGGGCGGTCTGACGACTCTAGGCTGCCCCACGGGAATCGCGGTGCACTAACGCATGCTGAACTTGGGCCTCGCGCTAGTGCTGTCCGGCTTACTGATACTCGCAATTGATTGCGTTGTGGAGGATTGGATTTTCCGGGAGCCTCCTGGTGAAGTTGCCAGAGCGGGAGTTTTATTGACCTTCTTTGGTTGCTGCGTGTTGGTAGATTCCGCATGCTCTTGATCATATTGTTTGTGCACCATTGCTGTATTCATCGCTGCAATCATCGCGTTCTTCGCGAGCCGCGTGTTGCTCGCGTCTACATCGCGCTTACCGCAAAAATCGGAAGCGCTGCGTTTCTAATGGAGGTTCCATATGAAAATTCAACCGAAACGCGGCTTGTTTGCCGCCACGCTCTTCGTTCTTGGCTCGTCGCTCGCCGCATGCGGAGGAGCTATGAGCGGTCCTGCGTCAGTCCCCAACGGTTCAATGCATCAGCAAGCTCTTTCGACCGAGAACTCACCAACCACAACCGATATACAAGAATTCAGCGCTTCACTCGCTCCATCACCTGCGCCGCTCGGTTTCCCTATCACGGTGTCGGCAGGAGCGAAAAAATGTCTTCCCCACGCATCTGGAGAGGGGACGTTATCGTCACTCGGACCGCAGGCTGAAAAGCTTCACATAAATGTACATGGTCTCGTTCCAAATGCGGATTACGATCTCTTCATCATTCAGGTGCCGAATAAGCCGTTTGGACTGTCATGGTATCAGGGTGACATCGGGACCAACTCAACCGGAACAGGTGTAGGTGATTTCGTCGGACGCTTCAGCATCGAGACGTTCATCGTTGCGCCGGGCACGGCACCTGCACCGGTGGTGTTCCACAATGCATTTCCTGACGCTTCGAGTAATCCGCCAACAGGTCCGGTGCACGAATATCATATCGGTCTCTGGTTTGATTCGCCCGCGGTTGCAGCGAAGGCAGGTTGCCTCGCGACGGTGACTCCGTTCAACGGAACTCACAATGCAGGCATCCAGGCGATGAACACGGCGACGTTCCCAGATCTCTTCGGACCGCTGCGCCACTTCAATCCCTAGCAGTTCATGCAGCTCAGGGTGCCGCAGGAACTACCGCGGCATCCTGAGCGTACCCCGTTTAGCGCGGCGCCGTGACTCTCATAAATTCTTTTACACACATAACGTTTGTACGAGAAGAGCGTACGCGACTATCCGAACATTGAGCCGTGCGGGGGGTTAGC
>JAMXLG010000136.1 GCA_024281135.1 Vulcanimicrobiia bacterium
TCGAAGAGCTCGAGTTGCGCGCACGCGGACTCTCGTATTACCGCAAGGATCCCTACGCGTTCACGCCGTTGCTCGACGGTCGATCGCTGCTGCTGAGTACGGATCGGACGAACAACGCAGCCGAGATCGGGGCGTTCAACCCGCGCGACGTGGTGGGTTTCGAGGCCTACGTCGAGCGTACCGATCGTCTAGGGAAAGCGCTCTTCGACTCGTTTTCCGACCAAGATCCGAGCTTTGAGCGCTTTGATCCGGAGACTCAAACGCTTCTCCGCGGTTCGGCCGCGGATTTGGTGCAACGCTACGTTGAAACGCCTGTCCTTCAGGCGGAGCTGGTCAACGATGGGCTGATCGGCACGTATCTCGGCCCTCACGATCCCGGCACCGGATATGTGCTCGCGCATCATCTCGCGGGGCGCTTCGTGGGAGCTCAAGGCGCGTGGGCATTTGTGCGTGGCGGCATGGGTTCAGTTTCGCAGGCGCTTGCCTCGGCCGCAGTCGCCTACGGCGCAGAGATTTTTGCGGATTGCGCGGTCGAGCGAATCACGATGCAAGATGGCCGCACGTCCGGAGTTGACATCTCGACAAAAGCGGTGCGGGCGCGCGCGGTCGCCTCGAACGCGCATCCGCGCACGACGTTCTTGGATCTACTTGACTCGTCGCTCCTGGAGAGCGCGTTCGCCGATAGAGTCAGGCAATGGCGCAGCATCGGACCTTCGCTAAAGCTGAACCTTGCGCTCGGTGAGCTTCCGAACTTCACGTGCCGTCCCGGAAGCAATCCGCAGCCTCACCACCGAGCCACGATCCATGTCGCGCCGTCGATAGCCTATCTGCAGCAGGCCTATGCCGACGCACGAACCGGCGGCGAAAGCCAAGAGCCGCTGATCGAGTGCTTCCTCCAGACACCGACGGATTTATCGCTCGCGCCTCCGGGCAAGCAGATCCTTTCGATCTTCGCGCAGTACTTTCCGTACGACCGGTCCGACGGCTGGTCGGAAGCGCGACGCGAAGCTGCGGCTGACAAGATCGTTGCGATCCTGGCGCGTTTTGCCCCGAACTTGCCGAACGCGATCGAACGACGCCAGATACTCGCACCGCCTGATCTCGAATCGCGCTTTGGATTGGTCGGCGGCCACATCTTTCACGGCGAGCTGCTCCCAGGGCAAATCTATGAAGACCGCTTTGCTACCCGCACGCCGGTACGCAGCCTGTATCTGTGCGGCTCCGGCGCTCACCCCGGCGGTTGCGTGAGCGGATTCCCCGGCAAGCGCGCGGCCCGTGCGATCTTAGCGGATCTCGCAGAATGAAGGCTTTCGTCTGCACCGTCGCAGCGACGGTGCTGCTCGGAGCCGCGCCTGATGGGCAATACCAGATCGACCAGTCGCGCTATTTCATCAGCCCCGCCGCCGAGGCGGCGAGCCGCGCAACGCTGACCGCAAAAGCTCAAGCCTTTGTATCATCGGCAACGCCGGCAACGAGCTCCGCCATGCGGGATTGGCTGGAAAGATACGATGCGTTGCTCGTCGCGCTGCAACGGCACGATATCTTCGTGTACCTACGTGCCGAAGAGAACAATAGCGACACCGCCGACGCGAAAGCCGACGACTCGCTCGGCGAGTTGGAAGATCGCCTGAACGATCGAATAACGCAGGCTGCGCAGCAGCTGGGGGAGGTGCGCATCGAGAGTATGATCCGCTCTCCGGTGCTCGCTGCCTATCGGTATCTTCTGCAACATTCGCTCGCGCAAGCGGCGCATCGGTTGACTCCTAGCGATAGACGCGCCGTCGACCTTACGGTTACGCCGGTGTTGGATGCCGCCGCGCGGACCTATAAGACGCTGCGCAAGTCGTCCGATTCGATCGCCGGCCACCAAGACGCCTATGCGGCTCTGCTCATTTCAATCGCGGCGGCGAGAAACGGCGTCGCGCGACTGCGCGGATTTGCGGATGCGCCGCAGGCTGCGTACTTCGACCGATCGATTCCGAGCGGTTCGGTCGAACGGACGTTAGCGGAAGTCCGCGATTCCGGCGCGTACGCCCGCTACCGCAACGTCGCGGTTTTGGCACCGAAGCCCGGCTTCTCACCGACCCCGCTTTCCATCGCCGACGCCATCCCAGTTATCCTGGCCGCCGAGCGACCCATGGGCGACGAATACGCGGCCGCGTACGCCGCGTTGCTCGATGCGAAAAACCGGCGACTCGAGATCTGCACCGCGCCACAATGCGACACCACCGGCTTTTCGTTGGGGTTTGCCGGCGTCGAGTCAGCGGTCTATTTTGGCGGCTACACCGGCAAGACCAACTCGGTTCGCGCGGTGGCGCACGAGTCCGGTCATGCGGTTCACCGCCACTTCATGAGCCTCAATCAGCCGATTGCTGCCTATAATCTTGGGCCGTCTTTTATGTTCGAGTCGTTTGCGATATTCAACGAGCTGCTTTTTCTCGACCATCTTTATCGGACGGCGACGACTGACGAACAACGAGTCTACTATCTCAACTACTTCTTGGACGATGCGACCTTTCAGATTTTCGGCTCGGCAGAAGAAACCGATCTCGAGAGCGCAATCTACCGCGGCGTCGACGGCCGCACGATCCGGAGCGCCGCCGATCTAAACGCGCTAACAGTTAAGATTTTCGCGCAGTACGATCCAAGCGCAGCCCGAGATCCGGCAACGGCGCTCTACTGGGCGCGAGACCGGCTTTTCTTCACCGATCCGCTCTACGACGTAAACTACTTGTACGCCGGTCTCCTTGCCCTGCGGTATTTTACCGAGTTCGAGAACGACCCGGCATCTTTTTCGAAACGGTACGTGGCGCTGCTCAAGAACGGATTTAGCGATACTCCGTCGGCGCTCGAAAAACGATTTCTCGGAATAGATCTTTCCAACGAGGCCGAACTTGTTACCGGCGCAGCGGCTTTCATAAACGCTCGAACTGCAGTCTTATCGAAACTCTACGGCAAGACTGCGTTCACAAGGGCAGGCTATGCTAGCCGGATGCAAGTAACTTGGAAGCCGATTCGCGACGGGGCAGACGCAGCGCGCTCGAAGCTGCCGGAGAGCGCCTTTGCCTTCCCGAGCGAGCGCAAAGAGCCACTGACCGATGCCGCTCACGTTCGTAGCGCCATCGCTCGCTTTAGTGCGGTGCAAGGCGTCACCGAAGCCGAACGCGCCCAAGCCTTCGCCAACATTAAAACTGCCGCCGGCTACTACGGCGTGAACGTCACGGCCTCAAGCTGGCGCGACCTGGTGGGTTAGCTAAGAACAGATGAAGAT
>JAMXLG010000137.1 GCA_024281135.1 Vulcanimicrobiia bacterium
CCTAAATCGCGGTCGTTTTGAGCTAGCCGTTTCTTGAGATCTTGGAAATGCTGTGTGTTCTTGAAATCGGCGGTTATGTAGCTGACGCGGTGCGCGAAATCGTCCCAGAGCGCGCCCTGCGGTTTGCTGTCTGCGGGCATGAAGATCTCGAGCTGTTGGCGGCAATATTCGCGAAAGGCGTCGTCGGTGTAGGGTGTGCGCGCGAAGCCGACCAGCCCGAAATCGGTCGGTAGCGTGCCGCGCAGGTGCATCGAATAGACTGCCGGCAAGAGCATTCGCTTGAAGAGGTCGCCGCTGGCACCAAAGAAGACGATGCTGCAAGGGTTGGTAATCCGATCCGCTGCGAGACCGTCGCGCAGCGGATTGGTAGCAGCGCCGTCGCCGGTAACTTGCGCGGTCGCGACCGTTTCGTCAGCCATGAGTCACGTCCTACGGAATCTCGGCCGGCGTTACGGCGACGCCTTCTATCACATCTCCGCCGCTCGGGGGCGGCGAGAGTTGCGCGAGCGCCTCTCCGCCGGACGGATACGCGTACTCCAGCGAGTAATGCGGCTCTGCGGTAAAGAGTGCCGTGCCGGCCTTGTTCAAGGAGAAGCTTAGGACGACGCCGCTATTTGAGAGCGTTCCGCCCGCAACGAGCTTGAGTTTCGGCGACCCGCTGCGCGGCGGCGCGAAAACATCGAGTTGCGCCGCGCTCGAAAACGAGCCGCTGCTAATGACCGCGATGCGCCCGCGCGGGTCGACTTCGATCCCGCCGGGAAACGAGATCGCAACATTCGGATTCAGCACCGTCAGGTGGCCGGCGTTGCATTCTCCGGCGATCGCTCCGATCTTCGTCGTCGTGTAGTCGTTGATCCCCGCAACGTAGAGCGTTCCCGCCGCGTCGAACCCGCCCCATAAGAGGCGCGAGACCTCCGCGCCGTTCGAGACCGTCGCGCACGGTGACTGTGCGTGATTGTCTGCGTAAAATGAGACGCTGCCCGGCCCTACGCAGCTGGAGCCCGATGGTTTGCAGATGTTGACGACTGCCACGGTTCCATCCTTAGCGACCGCCACGTCGACCGGCCATTGCTCGGGAGTCGAAATCGTGGCGCTCGGGCCGCCTCGATATGGAGGCGCAAACTCCTCGACGTTTCGCGCTATGGTGTTGGCGACGTAGAACGTCCCGTGCGCATCGGTCGTCACACCTTGAGGCTCGTTGAAGCCGCCTAAAGCGCGCGTTTGCTTACCAAAAATGGTGACGATGTTGAGGGCCGCATCGGAGAGAAAAATGTGACGAACTCCCGAGACCGCGTGCGAACCGAGACGAAAGTTCGTACGCGGCGCCACGACGCCCGGCGGCAGCACAAGCGATGGCGAACTCACTTGTGAGCCGTACTGCGGTGGCCCGGGCGATCCCAGCGAAGACGCGCCCGCGCAGCCGGCAAGCAGAGTGGCGGCGAGGAATGACGCCTGTCCGCGGTTACGCACGTACCGTTAAGGCCTTCTCGACCAACATGTTGAGCGCCCGAAGCCGAGGCGTTACATCGCCCTTGAGGTGAATGCGGACGCCGCGGCGCCCGCGCTTGTCAAGCGACATCCAATCCCCTAACGCCTGCGCCGCGAGCAGCGTGCGGAAGCCGACGTTCATGGTGGGAATCATCGGATCGTCTGGGTCGTCCGCCGTTATTTGCATCATCACGCAGGTATTGGGGCCGCCCTTGTGGAGCTGGCCCGTCGAATGGAGGAAACGCGGACCGAAACCCACGGTCGTCGCGATGCGGTGTGCGTCGCGAATTTTTAAGCGCATCTCACGCAGGAGCGCTTCGTGCGTCGCGTCTCGAGCGATGTATGCAGTGATCGCAGCGTAATCGCCCGGACGCAGCTGCGCGAAGAGTGCGGCGAGCGCTTCGTCCGGATCCTTCGCCGAAATGTCCCGGCTGCCGGAGAGGAAGGTGATCGCAAAGTCCTGGCCTTCGACGTTTACCTTCGGCTGGTCGAACTTCCCGTTGCGGGCGTACTGCGCGAGCAGCGCGACGGTGTTATCCTTTGACTCCTGCACGTTGGGCTGATCGAACGCATTGATGCCCAGGATCACGCCCGCCGCGGCGACGGCGATCTCCCAGAGATAGAATTGCTCGCCGAGATCGTAACGGTCGTTCATGTCGAGCCGGATAACCGGATGTCCCGCGGCTTCAAGCGCGCGCAGCTTCTCGTCGGCGTCGGGATCGGGGTCGAGTAAATTGGCGCCGACGTAGACGAAGGTGCGGTCGTCGGAATAATCCTGCGGCTTCCCGAGCGGCTCGCCTGCAATCGGAATGATCCCCTTGCCAAGCTTGCCTGTCGACTCGGCGACGAGTTGTTCGGCCCACGCGCCGAACGCTTTGACCGCAGGGTGGGTGACGATCGTCAGCTTATCGCGACCGTTGACGGCAAGCCCGCCAATCGCTGCGCCGAAACGCACGCCCGGCGCCTTTCGATTGTCGACGGTGCGATCGTTCGCGTGCATCGCCCCGAGCGCGCGGTCGAGCAGCAGGTTGATGTCGTACCCGGCGATCGCCGACGGCGCGATGCCGACAAACGAGAGAGCAGAGTATCTGCCCCCGATATTCGGATCGTTCTCAAAGTCGGCGCGGAATGATTCTTCCTTCGCTTCCTTGTCGAGCGTCGTTCCCGGATCGGTGATCGCGGCAAAGTTTCGTCCGGCCACCGCGGCGCCGATCTCTTTCGAGACCTTCTCATAGAAGTAAGCGTAAAACGCATTAGGCTCGGTCGTCGTGCCGCTCTTGCTCGAAATGATGAAAAGGGTTTCCGGTATGTCGATTGCGCTTTCCAGCTCCTTGATTTGTTGCGGTGAGGTCGAGTCGAGCACGAACAGGCGCGGATACGGCGGATTCGGCCCAAAGGTGTCGGCGATAATGTCGGGCGCGAGCGAGCTTCCGCCCATGCCGCAGACGACTGCCGATTCGAAGCTCTCTTTTGTCTCATCGGCAAATGATTTGAGACGTGCAACCTCGTCGAGCATGTGCTGCTGGATATCGAGCCACCCCAGCGACTGTTTGATGATGGCGACTGCATCGGGTTGCGTCGACCAAAGGGTAGCGTCGTGAGCCCAAATGCGTTTGAGAAAATCGGCCTTCGAAAGCTGGTCGATTGCGCCATCATAATGCGGCTGCGATTTGCCAAGGGAGAGGTGGACGCGTTCGCCGCCTCCCGACGCCAACAGCTTCTGCTTGTAGACGATCGCGCCGAGCAGCGCTGCAAATGAGTCCGAAAACAGCTTTACGCCTTCGAGCTGAAGCTGATGCGTGACCTCGAAAAGCGAGATCTTTGCCTCTCGCAGTCCGCGCATCACATCGTCGGCGCCGCGCAGGTCGCTTTCGACCGTATCGGGGACGACCTTGCCGTGATCGAGCAAGGCGTCGAGCGTGACCGGCGGCATCGTGTTGATCGTATCGGGGCCGACCACGCTTTCAACGTACATTAGGTCAGGGTAGTGCGGATTCTTGGTCGAGGTCGAGGCCCACAGCGGCCGCTGGACAACCGCGCCCTTTGACTTTAGCGCGGCGAACTCATCGCCGAGGAAGATCTCTTTGAATTTTTGATAGGTGAGCTTGAGCACCGCGATTCCGCTTTTGCCGAGCAGACCATCGAGTTTCTCGCCTTTGGCGATGCGGTCTTGGAGAAGCTTGTCGACCGCGGTATCGATGCGACTCACGAAGACCGAGTTGACCGAACGAAGCTTGTCGATCGGTTTGCCCTCAGCGACGCGGCGCGCAAGGCCTTTAACGTAAGCGAGCGCGGCTTTCTCGTACATCTCGACCGAGAAGACGAGCGTGACGTTGATGTTGTAGCCTTGGTAGATCGACTCTTCGATTGCCGGTATTCCCTCCTTAGTCCCGGGAATCTTGATCATCACGTTCGGCCGGTTGACGCGTCGCCAAAGATCCTTGACCATTGCGATCGTGCCCGCGGTGTCATTGGCGAGCAGCGGCGAGACCTCGAGGCTAACGAACCCGTCGTTTCCGCCCGACGAGGTAAAGACGGGCGCGAACGCGTCGCAGGCGCTTTGAATGTCTTGGATGGCCAGATCCCAGAAGAGCGCGTCAGCATTCTTTTCGGAGCCGATCAACGTCGCCAGCTGCTCGTCATAATCGGTACCCGCGCCGATCGCCTTCTCAAAGATCGTGGGATTGCTCGTCATGCCGCGCAAGCCGGTCTCGATCAGCCGTTTGAGCTCGCCCGAGGCGAACATGCTGCGCCGAACGTTGTCGAGCCATACGCTCTGCCCGGCGTCGAGCAGCTGCTGCACTTGGTTCTTCATGATCGTCTCCTAACGGGCTGCTAAAGCGAACTTTTGGAGGGCCAGGT
>JAMXLG010000138.1 GCA_024281135.1 Vulcanimicrobiia bacterium
AGAATAGCTCGGCTTGCGATCACGCCATACCGCAAGATCGTCGTAGAAGCAGAATCGCGCGCCGGACTCTCTACCGCGAGGTACTCACCGTCCCATTGAATCCCGCCAATGTGCCGAGGGCGCATCCCGTTCCAGGTGACGTGCACGAAGTGCGTGCCGCCCTTGGGCAGCTCGAACAAGTTCGCGGCTCTACTCTCAACGAAAAGATTGCCGCGATCGTCGTACGCGCAAGACCAATAGCCGCCGCTGCGGCGACCTGCGCCGTATATTTCGGGATTCGCCTTCGCGTTGGCGTAGATTGCGACGCCGGCCTGCGGGTCGTCGCTTCCCGAAAGCGCAAGCACTCCGCTTGTGGGGTCGACCGCACAGAAACGGAAGACCGTTGCGAGCGGGTTACGAAATGCGGCGATCGGTCGCGTCGCGCCGTGAGCGTACTCTAGGATCTCGTCGCGCCGCAGGATAAAAACGTCGCCATCTTTATCCGAACAGAGACCCCCGGCCTGGACGTCCGTAAGCCGGCCTTCCAGAGTGCCGGACGGGTAGGCGTAAGCGGAAACGCTACCATCCTGATGATGCGAGACGTAGAGGAGATCGCGTGTTTGGGCATCGGAAGCCATCCCCGAGGCTTGCGCGCCGAGCCGGCCTTCCGAGTTGAATTGGTTCGGAAGCGGATTAGTCTGCGTCTGCGATCCCGCGCAGCTCGCGACCACAATCAGACTTACGCAAACGCCCAGCACCCTATGCATCGACGGCGAGGCAGCCTTCATGGCAATGCTCCTTCCTGCCCTCTAGAGCATATCAACGCCCGAAGCTTCGATGCTCGGGGCGCAAGCAACTTCCATCGGACTAGGCCTATCTTTCATTCTGCCCGCGTTGTGCGTGCCTCTTCGAGTGCTCGCTCTAGCGTCGAGCTGGTACCGATGCGCCACTGAACGTCGAAGGCCTCGTCTCCGAGCATCCCTCGTACCTTGGCCACCGTGCTTTCGTAATCGTTGCGCTCGGCCGGCGCGACGGGGGCGCGGATCGTGCGGCGCGCCGCGTCCGCCGCACCCAACAACCGCGCGCCGCGTGCCGGATCGCCGACGGCCGCAACGGTAGCGGCCAGATTTTCGATGGTCTTCGCTAGCGCGTATTTGCTCGGCATCGCATCAATGGCATCGAGCGCTTCATGATAACGCCGCAACGCGAGCTCGTAGTTACCGCGAGCGTGGGCGCTGGCCCCCAGGTTGATCAGCGTGTATTGGGCGCTGCCGGCGTCTCCGACCGCCCGCTGCAAGCGAAGACATTCGGTGAAGAACTCCTCGGCGCGCTCGTAGTTTCGTTCGCCCGCCGCGACCAAACCGATTTTCATCAGCGCGTGCGCGAGGCCCGACTCATGTCCGAGGCGCCGGTAGATCGCGGCGCTCTTTTCTCCGAGCTCCGCGGCTTTCGCGAGCTCGTTCCTGCTGAACGCTATCGAAGAAAGATTCGACAATGAGGTTGCGATGCCGAGCTCGTCGCCGATCCGCCGCCGAATTGTCAAGCTTTCGGTGTGTGCCGCTTCCGAACGCTCGTATTCGCCGCAAAACTGCAAGGCGATCCCAAGCGATGTTAACGATGCGCCAAGACCCGCCTCGTCTCCGATCCGGCGTTGAAGTTCGATGGCTTCCTCGCATCGGGGGAGCGCTTCCTGAAAACTTCCAAGCCCACAGAGCAGCACGCTGAGCGCTCGCAATACTTTCGCGTAGAGCACGTCCGGTATCTTCGCCCGCGAAGCCGGGCCCAAGTCGACAAACCGCTTCAGCCAGGCTACCCCTTCGGTCATATGTCCACGCAGCCACCAAAACCGCGAAAGCGCGGCGCTAAGCCGAAGGCCCGAAGCAAACTCGTTGGTTGCCGCGGCGTGAGCGAGCGCCGCTCGTACATTTGCGTGCTCGCGCTCGAAACGCGCGAGCCAGAGGCCCTGCGCCGGACCAGAAAGTTCACGTTCGCCAACTGCCGCAAATCGCAACATGTAGGCTCGGTGCCGCCGCTGCACGGCGTCAAACTCGCCGCTTTCGATCAGACGCTCGTGCCCGAACTCCCGCAGCATTTCGAGCATCGAAACGCGCGGCTCGTCATCCGCGTCCTCGACCAGCGATACGATATTCTTTTCGACTAATGGTGCGATTCGAAAGAGAATCGAATGATCGTCGCCGTCATCGCCGGCCACAGCCGCCACGCTCCGCAGGGTCCCTCCTCCTTGAAAAACCGAAAGCTGTCGAAAGAGGCGCTGTTCGTTGGTTGAAAGGAGATCGTAGCTCCACGCAATCGCGCCGCGCATCGTCTGTTGCCGTTGCGGACGATCGAGTGCGCCGTCGCCGAGAAGCGGCAGGCGGCGTTCCAGCCGCGCAGCTAGCGCCTTGGGTGGGAGCAGCAACAAGCGTGGAGCTGCAAGTTCGATCGCAAGCGGGAGGCCTTCGAGATGATCGACGATCGTATCGACCGCCGCCGAGTTCGCAGAGGTTAGCTTGAAATCCGGACTCACCATCTGTGCGCGTTGCACGAACAGCGTCACCGCTGCCGTCTTGTCGAGCGGACGAACGGCGTAGACGTGTTCGGTGCGCAGACGCAGTGCCTCCCGGCTTGTGGCCATGACCGTCAAGCGCGGACACGCCGCGAGCAGCGCGCCCACCCACGCGGCTGCCGGCGTCAGATGCTCGAAATTGTCGAGCACGAGTAGTGTGTTGCGTTCGCGCAGGTACGAGTTCACAGCTTCACCGATCGATGCGTCGGCCGACTCGCGAATGCCCAATGCGCGCCCGACCGCAGCCGGTACGAGCGAAGATTCATCGACCGGCGACAGTTCCGCAATCGCAACGCCGTGCTCGAACTGGTCGACTAGATCGGCCGCCACTCGATTTGCAAGACTCGTTTTACCAACTCCAGCCGGTCCGACGAGCGTTACCAGGCGCGCGCCTTCGCTGGAAAGAAGCGCGCTCACGCGAGCGACATCGCCGTCACGGCCTACCAACGAAACCGGTCGTAACTCCGGCGCTCCGGGCTGGACTGCTCGACCCGCCTTAGCAAGCGCAGGTTTACGGGCCGCCTTCTGAAGTCGAGCGCGATCAGCCGGCGATAAACCTAGGGCTTCGGCGAGGAGCATCACCGTAATCAAGCGAGGGGTGCGTGCCGATCCGGTTTCGATGTCGCTCACGGTACGCGTCGAAAGACCGGAGCGCTCGGCGAGCGCTTCCTGCGAAAGATGGACCGACGAGCGGAAAAACCGAAGGACTTCGGCCAGCGACTCCGTCACGAGAACGTCGTCTCCGGTACAAAATGTGAGTATCTTCGTGGCAATCGGACTCGGTTCGACGGAAAATAAGAGCGATGAGAGCGCAACGCCTGCACGCCGTTGAGGCTGCTTTTGCACAGCCACTGACCGAGGAGCTGCTCGCGTGCGCGAGCATCGCACCCGGCATGCGCGTCCTCGTGCTCGGCAACGCTCTCGCCGACCTGACCCTGCTCGTCGCCGAGCGACTCGGTCACAGCGGCGAGGTTGTCGCCGCCCACGTTGACCGCAGAGTCATTGCCGATGTTCGGCGGCGCGCATCGTACGAAGGCTTCGATCGGATCGACTTTCGCACCGAATCGCTCGAGCAGATTAACGAAGACCGAACCTTCGATGCCGTGATTGGGCGGTTCTTTCTGATGCACGAAGCCGATCCGGTGCGGGCGATACGGCTCGCAGCAGAGACCGTGCGCGAGGATGGCCGCATCGTCTTTCAAGAGTGGCATTATGATTCGATCCTTTGGGCAGAGACCTCCGATTGGCCGAATGTGCCGCTTTATCGGCAGTTCGCGAAATGGTCGCTCGAAGGCTTGCGCCGGCGGAACGCACACGTGAACATGGGGTTACAACTCTTAAACGCGTTCGTCGAAGCCGGCCTCCCACTGCCAATGGTACGCACCGATATGCGCGTTGTCCATGGGGCCGGTGCGCTCGGCTATGCGTTTTTCGAAGCCGAGCTCCGCGATCTGCTGCCTACGCTCGAAGCGAACGGCATCATCGGTGCGCGGGATGTGGATGTCGATACCTTTGCGCTGAGGCTCGAGCGCGAAACGATCGCTGCCGGCGGCCACGTCTTCCTCCCCCTGCTAGTTGGCGCCTGGTCTCGAGTCCCATCTGTCGGCGTTTAAATCACCTAACGGCGGGTAAGCTGTCATAAGCGTTTCCGGCGAAGCCATTACGCGACTTCGCCGGAAGAGAGGTGTGTATTGGCCTCAACCAACGGAGTTTTCGTTATCGAGCTTAAGGGAGAGTTCGATCTTGCGGAGCGCACGCGCTTGGACGATGCGCTCGCCGCGGGACAAGCCTTCCACACCATCGTCCTTAATCTGCAAGAGACCACCTTTATCGATTCGACCGTGCTCCAGTGCATTATCCAGCTTCGGCGCCGTATCGAAGAGCGCAATGGACGTCTCATTCTCGTTGGGCTGCGTCCGAAGCTTCGGCGACTCTTCGAGCTCTGCAGGCTCGAGGCACTCTTCGATCTGCGGCGCGATTTGAGCGCAATCAGCGACCTTTCGAATAGCGGCGAAAGCTGCCGGTTCACGATAGAATCGCGTGTCTTTTCGCAACAGTACCGGCGCTGACTTAACGCTGCGATACACGCGATTCGTCCCTTAGGTTTATCAGCGGCTCGAAACGGCGATCCGGAACGATCCACATTATCGCGACTGCGACGAGTATGACGTCGGAGACGAGGGTCGAGGCGAAAGCGGAGCCGATCGCGATAAGATAGAGCATCATCGACACCGTGCCCTTGACGTCGACCGCGATGGCCTTCGCAAAGGGCGCGTCGCGACCGTTGACCTCCAGCAGCGCGCGTTGGAGCAGAACGTAAGCGACGGCACAGAGAAAAAGGATGACGCTGTACAGCACGGTCGGTCCGGTCGCGCTCGGATTCCGCCCCAGCCAGGCCGTCGAAAACGGGACCAGCGAGAGCCAAAAGAGCAGGTGCAGATTCGCCCACATGGCGCGTCCATCTATACCGCGGCTGGCTCGCAGCATGTGATGGTGATTGTTCCAGTAGATGCCGATGAAGACGAAGCTCAAAGCATACGTGGCGATCGACGGCAGCACCGGCCACAGCGAGCGGAGATTGGTTGCGTCGGGCGGTCTCAGCTCGAGCACCATAATCGTTATGATGACGGCAAGAACTCCGTCGCTGAACGCTTCGAGCCGGCCCGTTTCGGTTAAAAACCTCATAATGCGCGGCAATTTGCATCCGCCCGGGCGAAAATACTTTCCCGACGACGAAAATGAACTCGATAAAAGGGCCTCGAAGCGCGCCGCAGTCAGGAGATTATAACTCGTGCCGATATCCAAGAACGTTGCTGATGACCAAGCGCTTTGGGCGGACGTCGACGTGTCCGGTTGGGCCGGCACGAAGCGCAGCTTGCATCTTTACACGCAGATGTTGGGGAAGATCAAGTTGGCCCTCGCCCCGGTTAAGCCCAACTGGATGTTTACGGCGCTATACCTGTCGCCACGAGGCGTTACAACCGGAACCATCCCGTGGCGGGGCGGTTCCTTCGATGTCACGATCGACGTCTTTGAATCCGCTATCGTGCTATCTCGTAGTAACGGTGCCTGCGCGAGCGTACCGCTGATTCCGGCGCGCACCGTCGCCGACGTGTACGCCGACCTGTCGGCGGCTTTGGCGGCGCTGGACATCGAGTGCTCGATTAGCCCGATACCGCAGGAAGTACCCGACACCACCCCGCTCGACCAAGATCGCCGCCCGAGCGAATACGACGGTGCGGCGGTGATGCGCTGGTTTGAGGTCTCGACCGCAGTCTGCGGAATTTTCGATGGCTGGCGGGCGCAGTTCTTCGGACGTTCGGGCGTGCAGCTGTGGTGGGGCGGCTTCGACCTTGCCGTGATTCTTTTCAGCGGCCGTCGAGTCAAACCGCCGACCGATCGTGGTTACATCATGCGCTATGACCTCGATGCCGAGCTGATGAACGTCGGGCTCTACTTTGGGGACGGGCAAACGCCGCCGTATTTCTACGGCTACATCCATCCCGAACCGGAGGGAGCCCAATCGCTCCCGATTGCGCCGGCGCAAG
>JAMXLG010000139.1 GCA_024281135.1 Vulcanimicrobiia bacterium
GCCGAGCGCAATCTGTTGCTTGTGCGCGGTCCGGTTCCGGGTCCGAAGAACGCACTCGTCGTGCTCCGCGCAAGCGTGAAGCAGAAAGCGGGGGCGTAACCGATGCCTAACGTTATTGATGCAAACGGCAAGGTCGTTCGCGACGTGCAAACGCCCGAGGCTTTTTCAAAAGATTACAGCGAGAAGATGCACACGATTTTCCGTGCGGTCTTCCGCGAACAAGCAAGCCCGCGTGCGGGCACCGCGTCCACCAAGAAGCGCGACGAAGTCGCCGGTGGCGGACGCAAACCGTGGAAGCAGAAGGGAACCGGGCGCGCGCGCCAAGGTTCGATTCGCTCACCGCAGTGGCGCCACGGCGGCGTCGTCTTCGGACCGCAGCCGCGCAGCTACGTCACGGACCTCAATAAGAAAGAACGCAAGCTCGCCTTCGTCGCGGCACTCAGCGATCGTTTTAAGAACGATGCGGTGACCGTGCTCGATCTGGCCGGCTTTGCGTTGACCAAGACCGGCGATTTCGCCAAGCTGCTCTTCGGCAGCGCCAAGGCTGCGAAGTCTGGCCCGACGACGCTCATCGTCACGGGCAAGGACGAGCAAGGCGCCGACGCGCTTGCGCGCGTTGCGCGTAATCTGAAGAAGGTTTCCGTTACCGATACCGGAGCGCTCGACGTCAAAGACGTGCTGCGCTTCGAGCGGATCATCTTCACCACCGCGGCATTCAATACGCTGGAGGGAACCAAGTAATGGACGCACGCGATGTGATCCTCTCGCCACGCATTACCGAAAAATCGATGGCTAATGCACTTGGCACGCAGTACACCTTCGTCGTGCATCCGCACGCGACCAAGACGCAGATCCGTCACGCGATCGAGCAACTCTTCAGCGTGAACGTGATGAGCGTCAATACGGTCAATGTGCGGGGCAAGATGCGCAACTTCGCGCGTCGCGGCAACCGGACCACCGGCAAGCAGAGCGACTTTAAGAAGGCGATCGTCACTTTGAAGCCCGGTCAGAAGATCGAACTGGGCGGCGTGAATTACTTCGAGCAATAAGATGCCAGTAAAAAAATATCGTCCGACCAGCCCCGGCCGTCGCTTCGTAACGACGATGGATTTCTCGGAACTCTCCAAAGTGGACCCCGAGAAGTCACTCGTTGAGGTTCGCAAGAAGCACTCGGGCCGCAACAACAACGGGCACATCACCGTTCGCCATAAGGGCGGCGGCACGCGCAAGCAGTATCGCATCATCGACTTCAAGCGTTCCAAGGACGGCATTCCCGCCAAGGTCGCGACGGTCGAGTACGATCCGAATCGCAGCTCGCGCATCGCTTTGCTGCACTACAAAGACGGTGAGAAGCGTTATATCCTCGCGCCGCTCGGCTTGAAGGTCGGCGACGTCGTGGAGTCGGGACCGAACGCCGACATCAAGACCGGCAACACGCTCCCGATCAAGAACATTCCGGTTGGTACCGTCATCCACAACATCGAGCTGCGTCCGGGACAGGGCGCGAAGCTCGTGCGTTCGGCCGGTGTTGCGGCGCAACTCATGGCCAAAGAAGACGAGTACTCGCAGGTACGTATGCCGTCGGGCGAAGTGCGCAAGATTCACATCGAGTGCCGCGCTACGATCGGTCAGCTTGGGAACGTCGAGCACGAGAACCAAGTGATTGGTAAGGCCGGACGTATGCGTCATATGGGTAAGCGTCCGTCGGTTCGCGGTATCGCGATGAATCCGGTCGATCACCCGCACGGCGGTGGTGAAGCGCGTTCCACGTCGGGACGTCCGCCGACCACGCCTTGGGGCCAGATGACCATGGGCAAGAAGACGCGGCGCAACAAGCGCACCGCGAAGATGATCGTTCGCAAGCGGGGTTCGAAGTAATGGGGCGCAGTCTTAAAAAGGGGCCGTTCGTCGCAGATCACCTTTTGAAGAAGGTTGAGAAGCTGAACGAGACGCGTGAGAAGCGCGTGGTCAAAACGTGGAGCCGCGCGTCGACGATCGTGCCGGCGATGGTTGGTCACACCATCGGCGTGCACAACGGCAAGGCGCACGTTCCGGTTTATATCACTGAAAACATGGTTGGGCACAAGCTCGGTGAGTTCGCACCGACCCGCTTGTTCCGCGGCCATGGCGGCGACAAAGCAGCGGTGAAAGCGTGAGCGACATGGCACAGCAACAGCAAGCAGTTGCACACCTGAAGTTCGTGCGCATGGCGCCGCGTAAGCTGCGTCGTGTTGCCGATGCGATTCGTGGCAAAAGCGTGCGCGAAGCGCTCGCAATGCTGCAGTTCGCAGGCGTCTTTGCGGCCGAGCCGATCGAGAAGCTCGTGCGCAGCGCCGTTGCGAACGCCGGCAACAACCACGACATGAATACGGACGAGCTCTACATCACGCGGATCACCGTGGATGGCGGCCCCGGCGGTCGCTTTACCAAACGCCTGGATCCGCGTGCTCAAGGGCGCGCGTACTTCAAGCGCAAGCGTCTTTCGCACGTGACGGTCGTCGTCGGTGAACAGCCGCCGGCCAAGAAGCGCAAAGCGCGTAGCGGCGCAGCGGTCTCGACCAAGCGCGCAGCAGCGCGCCGTGCGAGCGCGAGTGCTGCTGCGAAGAGCACGAGCAAGAGCAAGAGCAAGTCCAAACGTACTGCCAAAGCTGCGGAGGCAACCGCGTAACCTATGGGTCAAAAAATTCATCCGGTCGGGCTTCGCCTGGGCATCACGCGTACGTGGGACAGCCGTTGGTTCGAGAAAAAGCACTACATCGATTGGCTGCACGAAGACGTCAAGATTCGTCAGTTCTTCAATAAGTGGATGCGTTCGGCAGCGATCAGCAAGATCGAGATCGAGCGTCGCGCCAATCAAGCGCGCGTGATCGTCAACACGGCCAAGCCCGGTATCATCATCGGCAAGCGCGGCGTCGGCATCGAGGACATTCGTAAGAACCTCGAGACGCTCACCAAGAAGAACGTACAAGTCAACGTCATGGAGATCAAGCATCCCGAGTTGGATGCCCGTCTCGTCGGCCAGAACATCGTCGACCAGCTCGAGAAGCGTATCGCGTTCCGCCGTGCGATGAAGCAGG
>JAMXLG010000140.1 GCA_024281135.1 Vulcanimicrobiia bacterium
CTCAGTTCGGATATATGGAGTTGCCCGTCATCGATCCCGTCCTCAGGGCGTGCGAAACAGCCGATTTGTTCATCGACAACGACGAGACGTCGTTCTTCTACGCGGATCCGAAGTTGATTCGCGCAAACGAGCACGCACTGCCGGACTGGCAGCGGCGCTATTATGAATGGCTTATGCGTAGCTCGCGACCATTGCCCGACGACCTGGGGATCAAAGCCGATCGGCGCGTGGAACTTGGCGTCGAAGTCGCCATTTGAGCCCAGATCCACGGGACCGCCATAAAGTCGAAACCCTTCGCAACTCACGCAGGCGCCGCGGCGCGTTCGGCGCGATAACGTCTGACTTCGATATACGTGTACGCACGGGCGGCGAATTCGCTCAAATTCTCGAGCGTTTGTAATTCATCCGGATCGAGCGCCGTTCCATCACGGTGGATGCCGTACACGACAAAGCCGGTCATTTCGGGACCCTGGTTGATCGGTATCGCCACGCATGCTTGTCCAAACGGATTCTCGGTCAAATCACCGAGCCTCTGCGTCGCTTTCTCGGTTTCTAAAAATCGCACGAGATCGTGATCGGGCTCGAACGTGGCGGCCTTTGCGCCGTCGTATCCAGAGGCGGACGAGAGCACGAACGTATTGTCAATCTTGCGGAAGAGCGCTGCCATGGAGAGGTGCAAGCGCTGATGCGGATCGCGCACGAGCGCGCGGTCGACCGTCTCTTCGTGGGTGGAGCTTATCAGCGTACGACCCAGGCGCTCTAAAAATGTTTCGGCGTTGTACTTCGTGCGGAATAGCAAGAAGTCGACGCTCGATTCGATGTACCGATGCAAACGGTTGAGCGCGAAGGCGATCGCGATCGTGACGGCCGCATCCAAGGCCATCGCAACTCGCGCCTCGTGCAAATACGTGGTCGTCGCCCAGTCAACTGCTCCAATCGCGACAACAAGAATCGTCGTAACGGTCGCATACACCACGGTGCGGCTGAGCGCGAAGCTAATATCGATAACATGCCGCTTGAGAATCGCGTACATCAATGCAGCCGGCGTGAGCACGAGCGTCAGTGCGATGATAGCGCCGGCTTGGTTCGGAAGGCTCGACGCTTGTCGCAGCAAGTCGACGGTCACGGCCCAGCATATTGCAAAGGCGGCCCAACCGAAACGGCCACGTTCGTCGCGCTCCATCGTCGCGAGCCTTGCGAGAACGGCAATAACAACGACTGCCGACATCGTACCCGTCACCGCTCGGACGAAGCCCACGCTCATGACCCACCACGGAGCAAAACGGCCGATAGCAAAAATGAAAAGAAGCGCCGTGATCGCTAGCGAGGCGTAGTACGCCGTCGTGCGCCAACCGCGGGGCGGTGAATCGTTTGGGACCAGAATCGTAAACTGCAGCAGCAACCCAAAATTAATACAGTTGGCAACGATACCGGCATCGTAAGCTAGCGCGTGAAACGTCGGGTTGAGGACTGAAGAGTTTTGCTCGATCAAGTATGTCGGCACGGCAAGGACGGCATACGCGAAAAACGTCCACGTCGCGCGGCCCGGGCGCCCGAGCACGAGCACCACGGCACACAACAAAAATGCGATATAGCCTGCGAGCCGCAGAACAACAAGTCCGTCGTTAAGATAGAGATTCGGCGCCGGTGCACGCGTTTGCGGAACAAACGATACCGATTGCCAAGCGTCCCCGCGCTTCACGCAAAAATCTATCGACGCCCCGGGCACGTACCCGAAACGCATGCCTACAGTGCTGGTTAAGAGCCAGTGTGCATCGCGGCTGGAAAGGCAGCCGACGACATCGCCCGTTCGCAACCCTGCGCGATATGCCGGCGACCCGTCGTCGACATTGACGAGAATAGGTTGAATCGCCGCGCCCGTGAGATGTACGCGCACGCCGCTGTAGTCCGTCGGCGGGTGCACGAACATAGAGATGCCGCAGAGCAGAATAACTCCCGCGCCGATACACGAAATGAGAAGCGCTCTCATAGGGCCCCCTTTTATCCCAGGTTTCCGCAAAATCGCCGGATTTCTTGCGACGTCTTGCCTCAGCTAGGACGTCCGCTTAGCGTTTTTGATATTGAAGACGTTTTTGCATCAGCACGACGCCAGCAGTCTCGATCGCTTCGTCAGTGCCTGCCCCGATAGCGATTCCCACGTCGCCTTGAGCGATCGCCGGCGCGACGCTGACTCCGCCGCCTACCATGGCGACTTTGTGTCCTTCGGCTTGAAGTCGTTTGAGTCTCCGTTGCTTTCAGTTATGCATGACGAGCGCTGCGAGGGCGGGAAGCCAAACGGCTGATAAAACCGCATTCAGTCCCATGCCCAAGCTCGAAAACGCTCCTGCCACGTCGTTCACCGTGAAGGCGTACGCGGTTCCAAGGCCATGAGACGTGACGCCCAGCGCTAGGCCACGCGAACGCCAATGCCTTTCTCCGCGAAACACTGCGCCTGCGATAATGACGCCGAGAATTCCGTTACAGACGGCGAACGCGGCGGTAAGCGCCGGCGCGCCACCGATGTGCTCGCTGATCGTCATCGCCACCGGCGCCGTGACTGACTTCGCAGCGAGCGAACGTACGATGATCGACGGCAACCCCAAACTTGCGCTGATAACAACTGCGCTGATGCCGGCGGTGACGGAGCCGGCAACCAATGCTACGAAAACAGGCGCTTCACAGGTGCGAATTCGTCCGACGTTCCGGTAGAGTGGAACGGCGAGCGCCACCGTGACCGGGCCCAGCAAAAAACTGATGTATTGACCGCCGGCCATGTACTGGGCATAGGATGTGTGAGTGACGTGCAAGATTGCAATCAGCGTCACCATCGACGTTATAACCGGATGAAGCAATGGCATCCTGTTGCTGCGATGGTAAAGCTCGTCCGCGCACGCGTACACGAGCACTGTTAAAGCGATCGATACGATCGGGATCGCAATCATGATGAGTGCCTCATCGTACGGTGTTCGATGAAACGAAAAACAGCGAACGTGATGGCCATCGTGAGCACGGCGGATGTCACGATCGTCGTCGAGAGTGTGAGCCAACTATGCTCAAGCACGCCGGCATACTGCACGACGCCCACGGCTGCCGGGACGAATAGAAGCGGCAGTATGTGAATCAAGCCGTCGCTAAGAG